>DDNW01000213.1:0-362 GCA_002341345.1 Erythrobacter sp. UBA2510 | reverse complement strand
GCCTCTCCGATCTCAAACTGAGTGACGCCTGCTTCGTCAATGCGAAGCAATCGTCCATAACCACGGCTTTTCCAAAAACCGCGAATTGCCGGATCTGTGGTTCCGTCTGCTGTAATGATCGCCTGCAAAGGGCCCGCAATGCGCCACGGCGGCGGGGCCTCGTCAGGTGTGGAGGCCGTTGCGCATGCAGCAAGCGGGGCCAAAAGGAGAGGGGCGACAAACTTGGACAGGCGGAGCATCCATACCATGCTGCCGCTTGCCCGGCGCCCGGACAAGACCGGCAATGCGAAATGTCCACGACGTTCGATCAACGTTCATGATGGCAGGTAGAGGTCAACTTTGGGCCGTGAGCGGACTGGCAG
>DDNW01000166.1:5067-5344 GCA_002341345.1 Erythrobacter sp. UBA2510 | reverse complement strand
AGCTGTTCTGCGATGGCTCCGCGCGGCAGATCGTCGACATGCTGCTGGACGAATGCGCCAAGAGCGGCGTGACGATCACCTGCGCCGAAGAGATCGACGGCGTCGCGCAAGACGGCGATTTGTTCACCGTCACGACGAATCGTCAGGTCGCCAGCAGTACCTCGCTCGTGATCGCCACCGGCGGGCCGTCGATCCCGAAAATGGGTGCTACAGGATATGCTTACGAACTGGCGCGCCAGTTCGGTCTCAAGGTAGTCGAGCCGCGCCCGGCGCTGGT
>DDNW01000166.1:4343-4909 GCA_002341345.1 Erythrobacter sp. UBA2510 | reverse complement strand
GTCGAGCCGCGCCCGGCGCTGGTCCCGCTGACGCTGGGCGGCGATGACGTGTTGTTTCGTGAGCTGTCGGGCGTCGCCACCCCGGTCGAGGCGCGGTGCGGGAAGGCTGCGTTTCGCGAGGCCGCGCTGTTCACGCATCGTGGGTTGTCGGGTCCGGCGATCCTGCAAATCTCATCCTATTGGTATCGCGGCGAGTCGATCGAAATCGACTTTCTTCCCGCCCGGAGCGATGGCTGGCTAATCGCTGCCAAGCAGGCCAATCCCCGCGCGACCATGCGCAGCGCGCTGCGCGACGCGCTGCCGGACCGCCTCGCCGACGCGCTCGCCGATCGGCTGCAGATCGAAGGATCGCTCGGCACTGCAAGGGATGCGGCGCTGCGTGCAGCAGAGGCACAGCTTGCAGACTGGCGTTTCCTGCCGAACGGCACGGAAGGTTTCGCGAAAGCCGAGGTAACGGTCGGCGGTATCTGTACCGCGGAACTCTCGTCCAAGACGATGGAGGCCAAGCGCGTCCCCGGCCTGTTCGTCATTGGCGAGGCGGTCGATGTGACGGGCTGGCTGGGCGG
>DDNW01000166.1:0-4221 GCA_002341345.1 Erythrobacter sp. UBA2510 | reverse complement strand
GATGTGACGGGCTGGCTGGGCGGGTATAATTTCCAATGGGCCTGGGCCAGCGGTTGGGCGGCAGGGCAGGCGGTTTAAGGCCGCCGCTTTTGGTGGACGTGGCAATCCGCCTGGCAGTTTCGGCCTCGGGTTGCCTGGCGTGACGACGTCCATCGATCTGTTAGACCACTGACCATGCTGTCCGACTTCAGGCGGCGAAAACCACGGTCTTGTCACCGTTGAGCAGGACGCGATCTTCCAGATGGGCGCGCACCGCATTGGCCAATACGCGCCGCTCCACATCGCGACCCTTGGCCACGAGGTCTTCTGGAGCATCGCGGTGGGTGATCGCCTCTACATCCTGCGCGATGATCGGTCCTTCGTCCAGGTCCGCGGTGACGTAGTGACTGGTCGCACCGATCATCTTCACGCCGCGCGCATAAGCCTGATGGTAGGGCTTGGCCCCCTTGAAGCCGGGTAGGAAGCTATGGTGGATGTTGATGCACCGGCCGGAGAGATAACGCGCCATATCGTCCGAGAGGATCTGCATGTAGCGCGCCAGGATCACGAGTCCGGCACCGGTTTCCTCAATGATCCGTTTGATCTCGGCCTCCTGCTGGGGCTTCGTCTCCTTGCTCACCGGGAGGTGATGGAACGGGATACCCGGAATCAGGCGGGAATGATCGCCCTGTGCCGCATGATTTGAGATGATCCCGACCACGTCCATGTCGATCTCGCCGATGCGCTTGCGATAGAGCAGGTCGACGAGGCAGTGGTCAAATTTTGAAACCAGGATCAGCACCTTGGGTGCGACGCTGCTGTCGCGCATTTTCCACTCCATGTCATAATGCTTGGCGATGGGCGCAAAGCCGTCCTTCAGCTGCTCGAACTCGCGGTCTGCGGGATCGAATACGACCCGCATGAAGAAGCGATTGTTGATCGCATCATCGAACTGCTGTGCATCGATGATGTTGCAGTTGGACGAAGCGAGGAAACTGGAGACGCGCGCGACGATGCCCAGGCGGTCCTCGCACGAAATGCACAGGATGAATTTCTTGGTCATTGTTCTCTCCCGTTCCCGTCATTCAGAGGGGTCATGCGGCTAGCGCCCCCTTTGCCGTGAAGTCCGGCCTGCCGAATGGATAATAATGCAAAGCGATCGGCTCGCTACTCGGCCTAAGTCCGGATGCCAATTCCCCATCCAGCCGGTCAGGGCCAACCTTCCCCATCAATTAGTGCATCGGACCCATTAATTGGATGAGCCGTGGTGGCTCGTTTGCAAGATGAAATCCCTGACGCCTTGAGCATCAGCGAAACTGTCACGGCAAGATGATCCGAATTAATGGCCGAGAATCTTGTGCCGCCTACGACGCTGACGAGAGGCTTTATGCCGTAGATTGACTGGCTAGGCGGCAGCACCCTTGCAGTTCAGGATGGCAAACGCTGCACGCGCGACGTCCGACAGGCCCGCCTCATCGCCGCTGATTGCCGCCTTCATGCGTGGGTCCCAATACAGGGTAATGTGCTCGGCGACCGCCTCGGCGGCGCCATCGGCATCGAGCGCGCCAAAGTTACGGGCGATCTGGTTCGCCATGTAGATCAACCGAGATTTGGTATCGCTCATTCTGCTGGCTCTTGCGCGATCCGGCGCGAGCGCTCGGTCAGCTCGGCATAATCCTCCTGCCAGTCGGTCGGGCCGTTCGACGGCATGACCTGCACGGCGGTGACCTTGTACTCGGGGCAGTTGGTGGCCCAGTCCGAATAATCGGTGGTGACGACATTGGCCTGCGTCTCGGGGTGATGGAAGGTCGTGTAGACGACGCCCGGCGCGACCCGCTCGGTCACCTTGACGCGCAGGGTCGTTTCGCCCTTGCGGCTGGCAAGCCTGGCCCAGTCGCCGTGGTTCAGCCCCCGGTTCTCCGCATCGGTCGGATGCATTTCCAGCAGGTCCTCAGGGTGCCACACGCCGTTCGCCGTGCGCCGGGTTTGTGCGCCGACATTGTATTGACTGAGGATACGCCCTGTGGTCAGCAGCAGTGGAAAGCGCGGCCCGGTCTTCTCGTCCGTGGGCACATATTCGGTGACCACGAACCTGCCCTTGCCGCGCACAAAGCCATCGACATGCATGACCGGCGCGCCATCGGGGAAGGTCTCGTTCACCGGCCATTGCAGCGAGCCTTCGTCGCACAGCCGCTGCCATGTCACGCCCGCGAAAGTCGGCGTCAGGCGGGCGATCTCGGACAGGATCTCACTCGCGTGGCGATAGTCCCAGCCGAGGTCGAGCGCATTGGCGAGCATTTGCGTCACCTGCCAGTCCTCGTATCCATTGGCCCCGGAATTATTTTGGGGTTCCATAACGCGCCTGACCGGCTGGATACGCCGCTCGGCATTGGTGAAGGTGCCGTCCTTTTCGAGGAAGGTGCTGCCCGGCAGGAAGACATGCGCGTAATTAGCTGTTTCGTTGAGGAAAAGATCGTGGACGATCACGAAGTCCATCGCGGCAAGTCCCGCCGCGACATGCTTCGTATCGGGATCGGACTGCAGGATATCCTCGCCCTGGATATAGATCGCGCGAAACGTGCCGTCGCAGGCGGCATCGAGCATGTTGTTGATCCGCAGGCCCGGTTCAGGGTCGAGGGTGACGCCCCAGTCCGCCTCGAACAAAGCGCGTGTCCCTGCGTCCGAGATGTGGCGATAGCCCGACAATTCGTGCGGGAAGCTGCCCATGTCGCAGGCGCCCTGCACATTGTTCTGTCCGCGCAAGGGATTCACGCCCACGCCGGGGCGGCCGATATTGCCGGTCACCATGGCGAGGTTGGCGATGGCCATGACGGTGCTCGACCCCTGCGAATGCTCGGTCACGCCAAGTCCATAGTATATCGCGCCGTTTCCGCCCGTGGCGAACAGGCGGGCAGCGGAACGAAGTTCCGTGGCGGGGACGCGGGTGACGGGTTCTAGCCGTTCGGGGCTGTGGCTCTCGTCGGCGACGAAGCGCGCCCAGTCCTCATAGGCATCGACCTCGCACCGTTCGCGGATGAAGGTTTCGTCGGCAAGGCCCTCGGTCACGATGACATGCGCCATTGCCGTCAGCACCGCGACATTGGTGCCGGGTTGCAATGGCAGGTGATGCGCGGCCTGAATGTGCGGCGAGCGGACGAGATCGATCCGGCGCGGGTCGACCACGATCAGCTTCGCCCCCTCGCGCAAGCGGCGCTTCATCCGGCTGGCGAAGACCGGGTGCGCATCGGTCGGGTTGGCGCCGATCACGAGGATGACGTCGCTATGCTCGACCGAATCGAAGTCTTGCGTGCCCGCGCTGGTGCCGAAGGTCGTCTTCAGGCCGTAGCCGGTCGGCGAGTGGCAGACGCGCGCGCAGGTATCGACATTGTTCGAGCCGAACCCGCCGCGCACCAGTTTCTGGACGAGAAAGGTCTCCTCATTGGTGCAGCGGCTGGAGGTGATGCCGCCCAGCGCCCGCGCGCCATATTGCTCGCGAATGGACTTGAGCCGCCCGGCGGCAAAGCCGATCGCCTCGTCCCAGCTGACCTCGCGCCATGGCTGATCCACGCTCTCGCGGATCATCGGCGAGGTGATGCGGTCCTGATGGTTGGCATAGCCCCAGGCGAAGCGGCCTTTCACGCAGGAGTGGCCGCGATTGGCCTTGCCGTCCTTCCACGGCACCATGCGCACCAGCTGTTCGCCGCGCATTTCCGCGCGGAAGGTGCAGCCAACGCCGCAATAGGCGCAGGTCGTGACGACCGAACGCTCGGGCTTGCCGATGTCGATGACGCTCTTTTCCATGAGCGCGGCGGTCGGGCAGGCCTGTACGCAGGCGCCGCAGGACACGCATTCGCTTGACAGGAAATCGTCCTCGACCGTCCCGGCGCTGATCTTGCTGGCAAAGCCGCGTCCGTCGACCGTCAGCGCCAGCGTCCCCTGCACCTCGTCGCAGGCGCGCACACAGCGCGAGCAGACGATGCACTTGTCGGGCGCGAACAGGAAATAGGGGTTCGACAGGTCCGGTTTCTGGCCGAGGTGGTGTGCGCCATCATAGCCATAGCGGACATCGCGCAGGCCAACTTCGGCAGCGGCGTCCTGCAACTCGCAATCGTTGTTCGCGCTGCAGGTCAGGCAGTCGAGCGGGTGGTCGGAGATGTAGAGCTCCATCACGCCCTTGCGCAGCTTTTCGAGGCGCGGGGTCTGCGTCTTCACCACCATGCCTTCGGCCACCGGCGTGGTGCA
>DDNW01000082.1:8670-9011 GCA_002341345.1 Erythrobacter sp. UBA2510 | reverse complement strand
GTCGAGCGGATCATGCGCGAGGAAGGGCTTGCGCCCGTGGAGGCTACCCGCAAAGCCATGGGTCAGATCACTGGTGCGATCATCGGCATCACGCTTGTGCTCATCGCGGTATTCGTACCAATGGCATTCTTCCCCGGTTCGACGGGTGGAATCTATCGCCAGTTCTCCGTCACGCTGGCGATCTCGATCTTCTTCTCGGCCTTCCTCGCCCTTTCGCTGACGCCGGCTCTGTGCGCGACTTTCCTGAAGCCGATCGACAAGGATCAGGACCATACCGCCGGGCCCGCGATAGACCATGACGCAGCGGCGCAATCGGGCTGGCGCGGGCGCATGGCGCGGGC
>DDNW01000082.1:8184-8553 GCA_002341345.1 Erythrobacter sp. UBA2510 | reverse complement strand
TGGCGCGGGCGCATGGCGCGGGCGCGCAACGTCTCCGCGCGCTTCTTTGCTAGGTTCAATCGCTGGTTTGCGCTGACGCAGGAAAAGTATGGCCGGGCCAATGATCGTATCCTGTCGCGCCCATGGCGCGCCTTCGCCGTGTTCTTGGCGCTGGGGCTGGTCACCGTGCTGCTGTTCGTGCGGCTGCCCTCTGCTTTCCTCCCGACCGAAGACCAGGGCTTTCTGATCACCGCCGTGCAGGCCCCTCCTGGTGCCACCCAGGAACGCACCGACGAGGCGCTGCAGCCGATCGAGGAGTTCTGGATGGAACGCGAAGAGGTGGCAAGTGTCGTCGCTATTCGCGGATTCAGCTTCTTCGGCCAAGGACAG
>DDNW01000082.1:7259-8075 GCA_002341345.1 Erythrobacter sp. UBA2510 | reverse complement strand
GAACAATGCGCTGTTGTTCAGCAGCTTCAAGCCGTGGGACGAACGCGGCGGCGCAAACAGCAGTGCATCGGCGATGCTTGGTGAGGCGATGGGTGCATTCAGGCAGATCGACGGTGCCATCGCTTTCGTGATCCAGCCGCCAGCGATCGCGTCGCTCGGCCGGGCCAGCGGCTTCACGCTCAAACTGCAGGATCGGGGCGGCGTCGGGCGCGATGCCCTGACCGCTGCGCGCGATCAGCTGCTTGGCGTGGCTTCGCAAAGTGATGTCATCGCCAATCTGCGGCCCGAGGACCAGGGTCCAAGCCCTGAGGTCGAAATAGATATCGACCGGGTGCAGGCCCGTGCCCTCGGCCTGTCGCTGGCCGACGTCAACGCCGCGCTGTCCATCACGTTCGGGTCTGCCTATGCCAACGATTTCAACCGGCAGGGCCGGGTGTTGCAGGTGCTGGTGCAGGCAGACGCCCCCTATCGCATGACGCCCGAAGACGTGCTGGCCCTGCGTGTGCCCAATGCGCAAGGCGAACTGGTGCCTTTCAGCGCCTTTGCCAGTGCCCAATGGTCGGCCGCACCTGCCAGCCTTGCGCGCTATAACGGCTACCCTGCAATGACCCTTTCTGGCATGGCCGCACCGGGCAAGTCCTCGGGTGCTGCGCTGGCGGAAATGGAGCAATTCGCCAGCCAGTTGCCGCAGGGTATCGGCTATGAATGGACGGGGATATCCTACGAGGAGAAACAGGCCGGTGGCCAGATCGGCCTCTTGCTGGGAATGTCGGTGGTGATCGTTTTCCTGGTGCTTGCGGCGCTTTATGAAAGCTG
>DDNW01000082.1:2636-7137 GCA_002341345.1 Erythrobacter sp. UBA2510 | reverse complement strand
GCGGCGCTTTATGAAAGCTGGTCGGTCCCGCTGGCGGTGCTGTTGATTGTTCCCATGGGCGTCTTGGGAGCGGTGCTGTTCTCGATGCTGCGGGGCCTGTCGGCGGACGTCTATTTCAACGTCGGCCTCATCACCATCATCGGCCTTGCCGCCAAGAACGCGATCCTGATCGTAGAGTTTGCGATCGAGGAAGAGGAACGCGGCCTCAGCCGGATCGACGCAGTGAAGGCCGCCGCGCGCCTGCGGCTTCGCCCGATTATCATGACATCTCTGGCCTTCACCATGGGCATGGTCCCGCTGGTTCTGGCAAGCGGAGCAGGCGCAGCAAGCCGCATCGCGGTCGGCACCGGCGTAATGGGCGGTATGGTCGCGGCAACCGTGCTCGGCATCTTCCTGATCCCGATGCTTTACCTGCTGGTGCGCAGGAACATCAGCCGCCGGAAACCGCACGCAGCCGGACATCTGGACGATCCTGCGCAAACCCGGCCAGACCCGCAGGACGAAGGGGAGCAAGCCCGATGAAACGCCTTATGGCTCTCGCACTTCTTTCGACAGGGTTGGCCGGCTGCGCGAGCATGGCGCCCGAGCATGTGCGCCCGGACGCGGCAACCGCGCCCATTTTCAATCCGGAATTTCGTCCGGATGGAGAGGTGATTGCCGCGCAGCTGAGCTATCGTGACTGGTTTGCCGATCCGCGTCTGGTGCAATTGATCGGAACCGCGCTGGACAACAACCGTGATCTGCTGGCGGCGACCGCGCGGATCGAACAGGCTCGGGCGCGCTATCGGATCCAGGACAGCCGGCAACTGCCCACGGTGGTCGCCAATGCAAGTGGGACGCCCACACGCCAGCCGCTTGGCGTCAATCCCTCGCTCGACACGGGGGATGTCGAAGGTGCGCCCGACGCAGTGACTTTCAACCGGTTCGATGTCGGCGTGGGCGTCAGCAGCTTCGAGCTCGACTTCTGGGGACGTATCGCCAGCCTGAGCGATGCGGCGCGCGCGCAATACCTCGCCACGGTCGCCGCCCAGCGGGCCTTCTACCTCTCGCTGATAGCGGACACGGCGACGACCTATTACGAGATCGTCGAGACCGAAGAGCAGATCGCGCTCGCGGAAGCCACGGCGGAAAGTCGCCGCGAAGGTTTGCGGATCGCCAGGCTACGACTGGACAACGGAGTAACCTCGGCGCTGCCCTACCGGCAGTCAGAGACGCTGCTGACCCAGGCCGAACAGCAGCTCGCCAGCGAACGGCTGGCGCTGGCGCGGCTGCGCAATCAGCTAGCGGTGCTGGTCGGCGGGAGGGTGCCCGAGGGTCTGCCCGATGGCCTGACCCTAGCCGCGCAGGGCAACAAGCAGCGGCTTGCTGCGGGCATTCCTTCCGATCTGCTGCTGGTGCGACCGGACATCGTCGCGGCCGAAGAACAGCTTCGCGCGGCCCGTGCCAATATCGGCGCCGCGCGCGCGGCCTTCTTTCCGACCATTTCGTTGACCGGGAATGCGGGCCTGTCATCGGCTAGCCTCGATGGACTCTTCTCCGGCGATGGGTTCGGCTGGAGCTTTGGCCCCACAATTTCGCTTCCGATCTTCGACTGGGGCGTGCGCGAGGCCGATCTGGACCTGGCGCGGGCGCTGGAGGTGGAGCAGGTCGCCAATTACGACCGCGCCGTTCAGGGTGCCTTCCGCGAAGTGTCCGATGCGCTCGCGGGTCGACGCTGGCTGGCAGAGCAGGTGGAGACGCTAGAACGCGCAGTCGAAGCCCAGGTACGTATCGCCCGCATCGCCCGCCTGCGCTATCGTGAGGGCGTGGCAGATTACCTCGAGGTGCTCGATGCGGAACGCAACCTGTTTAGCGCGCGCCAGCAATTGCTGGCGACCCAGCGTGCCTGGCTGCAGAACCGCGCGACCTTGTTCGTGGCACTCGGTGGTGGAGCGGCGGAGTAGGGAAAACCGACTTTATCATCGAAGGGCGCTCGCTACCTGAGCAATTGGCAGCTTAGCGGTCAGTACGACAACGTCGCTAGTGTCCGCATCTGGGGCGTATTCTCTTGAAGAAGTCGCTGCTAGAGTGGGCCGTTAGTTTGATGTGTCGCAAGGGACCGCATCACGCGGCATGACGGGCGCCATCCTGCGCTGCCTCTCCCAAACGCTCGACCAAGGCACTGGTCATGGCGCGCAGATCGGCGAGCTGGTTTTCCTCGATTCCCACCTGCTTCGACAAGGCACGCGGTATTTCCCGAGCTGCGCTATGCAGATCGCGCCCATGCGCAGTGGGTGCAATCAGAACGCGGCGTTCGTCTTGCGGATCGCGCATCCGTTCCACCAGCCCGGCACGCTCCATGCGCTTGAGCATGGGGCTGAGCGTGCCGACATCGAGGTGCAGGCAGGACTGCAGCGCACCTACCGTGACGGGCTCACGCTCCCACAGAACCAGCATCACGAGGTATTGCGAATAGGTCAGGCCAAGCGGTTCCAGCAGCGGCCGATACAGGCGCTGGAGAAGATTGGTTGCGGCATAGAGGGGGAAGCACAGCTGCCGGTCGAGCCGCAGCAGTTCATCCTCCTCTTCAGCCGATGGACGGTGCTCTGTCGTCACGGGCGATTCCGTTAGGCCTCTGCCCGAACCTTAAGGTCAACATCGACATTTCCGCGCACCGCTTTGGAATAGGGGCAGACTTCGTGTGCCTGTGCCACGATCTTTTCAGCCGTGTCCTGGTCGACCCCGGCAATAGCGACATCGAGTGCGACCGACAGGACAAATCCACCTTCGGCATTCGGCGACATCGAGACCGTACCGACGACTGTGACGTCGTTATCGGCGATCTTGTGCGTGTTGCGGGTGACGTGGATTACCGCATTGCCGAAACAGGCAGCGTAACCAGCCGCGAAAAGCTGTTCGGGATTGGTCGCTCCACCCTTTCCGCCCAGTGCTGCGGGCAGGGCAAGATCGACTTCGAGCAACCCATCGTCGCTGGCAACGCAACCGCTACGACCGCCTGTGGCAGTGACCTGGGCAGTATAGAGTATCTTCATGGCATCGGTCCTTTTAAGTGGCTGGCCATAATATGGGCTGCAATGTAATTTCGTCAAGCGGTCTATTGTTCTATTTGGTCAGTTCCGGGGCTGGCTGACATGGGCTATGCCTGATGATTGCTGAAGCTTTGCCGCCAGATCGCCACCGATGCATCTCATGTCCGTTTCGAGGCGACCGTCGCATGGAATTCGATGGCCTTAATTAGGGCGCGAAGCGGACTTATGGCATATGCGGGGTCCAGCTTTGGCGATCGCTCTAGTATTGTGCTGCGGCCACCTCTACTTTCGTCCTGTCGATGGGCGTTAGCCGATCGCTGGCCGAAACGCGCGACGCCTACTATGCGCGCAACCATTTCGCCGACGTCTTCGTCCAAATGACCCGCGCTCCCCGCAGCGTAGTCGATAGAATTGCCGCCATCGATGGGGTCCAGCAGGCCGAAGGCCGGATACAGCAGTATGCCTCGCTCGACATGCCGGGACGGATCATCCCGGTGCGCGCGCTGATCGACTCGATAGACGAACATGGGGACAATCGTCTCAATCTGATTACATTGCGCGATGGTCGCCTTACCTCGAGCGGGGGCTCCCCAGGAAATTGTCGTCGACGAAGCTTTTGCGCAGGCCAACGCGTTCGCCATCGGGGACGAGGTTTCCGCCCTCATCTACGGCAACCGACAATCACTTCATGTAGTGGGTGTAGGGCTGGCTCCAGACTTCATCTACTCTTTGGCACCTGGTGACCTGGTGCCCGATGCCGTGCAGGACAAGCTGGCCTTGAAGGCCAAGGCACAGAAACTGCAGAAGCGCGCCCGGCACAACAGCCTGCTTGCCGGACTGCTTCATGATGTCCTCGGCCGCAGGATGTCACCCAGCCATGCCAGCAAGCAGGGGAAACGCTACCGCTACTACATCACCCATGAGCAACAGCGGGCCGATCGTAATGAGCCTGTATGGCGCGTTCCGGCGCACGATATCGAGCAGGTCGTGCTCGACAGACTGGATGACTTCTTCAGCGTCGGGGCGGGACTGCTCGAACAGCTCGGTGAAAACGCCGGACAGGCCGAGGCAGAAATGGTGGAGCGCGCCGACCAGGCACGCAGCCTTCTTGCCACCGGCAGCATTGGTGCCCGACGGGAATTCCTGCTGCAGGCAATCGAGCGGATCGATCTCCACGATGATCGCGTGGAAATTCTGCTGCGCCTCTCGGCGCTACTTCCTGACAACAACGGGAGGCATGTCCTGGTGCAACCGGTGGAGCGACGACGCCGTGGTCACGAGGTCAAGCTGCTCGCTCCCGGCACGGAAACAGCTGAGGTCAAATACGATCCACGGCTCGTCTCACTCGTCGCCGAGGCTCACTCTCTTCGCCGCACGGTTCTCGCCCAGTCTGGTTCGATCTCGCAGATTGCAGCGCGGCTTGGCATGTGCCGCGCGCGACTTGCTGACCTGGTGCGGCTGAGCTGGCTCGA
>DDNW01000082.1:2100-2540 GCA_002341345.1 Erythrobacter sp. UBA2510 | reverse complement strand
GTGCGGCTGAGCTGGCTCGCCCCTGACATCGTCACGACCATCCTGGACGGCGCTCAGCCCGAGTCGCTCACCCGGGTCAGACTCAATGGGACCAGGCTTTCACCCGACTGGAATGAGCAGCGTCGGCAGCTTGGCTTTACCTGAACACCAGCCGAGAGCCTGCAGCAGCCCCTGCGGGGCTGTTCTCTTTCGGCGCCAACATCAAAAGCGATTCCTGGATTGGCCGCGCAGGCGAGACTGCGGTGCAAATGATGCGCATCGCAACTGAAGCCACTTCTTCCAGACTCGGAGACGCGCGCCACATTTTGGGGCAAGTCTGAAGCAGGAGACTATCCAGCGTTGCAGAAGCTCTCCCAAAGCCCCGGAAAGTCGGCCAGAAATTGCCCTAACTGATAAATTACCCTTGTATATCAGGGAGTTGGTGCGGTCGAGAAGACTCG
>DDNW01000082.1:1043-1926 GCA_002341345.1 Erythrobacter sp. UBA2510 | reverse complement strand
TACCAGTTCCGCCACGACCGCACTCAAGAAAAGGGCCACCCGAAACGGTAGCCCGGCAGACAGGGGGGCGCCATTAGCAAGCTACCCTTGGCGCTGCAAGCGCGCATGTTGCGCTGGATAAAATAGTACGAAACTGTTGCTCGGGCTGACCGCCCGGCAAGGGCGATCAGCTGGGCTTCCAGCCGATATCGGCAAAGCGCGCGGTGGAGGGCACATCGGTCACCGCTTCGGTGACGCTGACGCTTTCTCCGGGGGCAAGGCTGCTCTGCGGCGGGACGACTTCCCAGCTGAAGACGACCTTTTCCGTCTCATCGCGCAGCACGATCAGGATTGGCGGCACACGCTCCGAATTTTCGCCGACATTGGTAATGGTGCCGTTGACGCCGAAATATTCGGTGCCATTGGGCAGCTGGCGTCGTTCCTGCCGGTCGGGCGGGAAATCGAGCCGCAGCGCCGGATTGGCGCGCGCAAAGGTCGGTGCGGCATTGGTCGGCACCCAGGCGGGCATGCCATAAGTCGAGATCCACAGGATCGCCCCGGCGGCGAGCAGCGCAAAGATCGTCGCCGCCCACGTCCACAGCTTGAGCGGGTTGCGCCGGGGGCGCGTGACCGGCTCTTCATCGAAGGCGCCTTCGTACGACGCGGAAGCGAATTGGTCACGCGGCGGCGCGATATAATCGAAGCGACCGTCCGGGATCGACTCCGGTTCAGGCTCGGGAACGGGCTCTTCTTCCGGCTCGGCCATGACCTGGCCGAAGGTCGGCGGTGGAACCGGCTCCTCGTCGGGTTCGGGTTCGACACTGCCGCGGAAGAAACGCGGCGGCTCTTCCGGCTGTGCCGCGGCGGTTTCGGGTGCCGGCTCGGGTTCGGGCTCCGGTTCAGG
>DDNW01000082.1:0-795 GCA_002341345.1 Erythrobacter sp. UBA2510 | reverse complement strand
GGCGGCGGGGGTGGCGGCGGCGGAGTTGCGCCAGCGGGCAGCGCCCCTTCCTGGAACCAGCTATGCCGACACTTGGCGCAACGCACGGTACGCCCATCAATACCGATAGCCGTATCGGGAACGACGTAGCGCGTCTTGCAGGCCGGACATTCCAATATCATCGTAAGCGGAATCCTACGGTGTTCGATCTCGCGCAACAAGCTGCCGAAGCCCTTGCCGCACGCCCGAAGCGCTTTTTTCCACATCGAACAGTGGCTATAGGCTCCGAATATGAGCCCTACAGTGCCGTTTTGCCTCAGCTGGCTTGCCTTCGGGCATGTGACAGGCAAGTGGTAAGTCCATGACCGGGGGTCCTGACAGCATCTGCCAGTTCGACAATGTCGGGCTGCGTTACGGTACCGAGCGCGAGGTGCTGACCGATGTCTCGTTCACGCTCTATCCGGGCAGTTTCTACTTTCTCACCGGCGCCAGCGGCGCAGGCAAGACCAGCCTGCTACGGCTGCTCTATCTTGCTCAACGTCCCTCGCGCGGCGTGATCCGCATGTTCGGCGAGGATCTGATCACCATGCCCCGCCAGCGCCTGCCTGCGCTTCGCCGCCGGATCGGGACGGTGTTTCAGGATTTCCGGCTGGTCGGGCACATGTCGGCCTTCGACAATGTGGCGCTGCCACTGCGCCTCTCGGGCGTGAGCGAGGATGAACTGCGCCAGCCGGTCGCCGACATGCTCGAATGGGTTGGCCTTGCCGAACGGATGGAGGCCCGGCCCGAAACGCTCTCGGGCGGCGAACAACAGCG
>DDNW01000150.1:66004-66179 GCA_002341345.1 Erythrobacter sp. UBA2510 | reverse complement strand
GGCGCGGCCTATTCGCGCATCGTCACCGGGCTGGAACGGCCGCGCGTGCGCCTGCTCAATATCGGCACGGAAGAGATCAAGGGCACTGGCCAGCTGCAGGAGGCCGCTGCGCATTTGCGCGATGCGACCGGGCTGGCGCTGGAGTTCGAAGGCTTCGTCGAATCGGACAAGATCA
>DDNW01000150.1:65238-65805 GCA_002341345.1 Erythrobacter sp. UBA2510 | reverse complement strand
CGGCGCGGTCGATGTCGTCGTCAGCGACGGCTTTTCGGGCAATATCGCGCTCAAGGCGATCGAGGGTTCGGCGCGCTTCGTAACCGACCTGCTCAAGCGCGCCTTTTCCAGCTCCTTCCGCTCAAAGGTCGGCTTCCTGATCTCGCGCCCGGCGACCGAGTTGCTGCGCCAGTATCTCGATCCGAATAACCACAATGGCGGGGTGTTCCTTGGCCTCAATGGCGTGGTCGTTAAGTCTCACGGCAGCGCCAACGAACAAGGCGTCGCCAATGCCGTGGCGGTAACTGCCCGCCTGCTGGAGGAAGACCTGACCGCGCGTATCGCCGCTGACCTCGCCGAACTGGGCGAGTGGAAACTGTCCGACAACGGGTCGGCCAAATGAGGCGTTCGGTTCTCAAGGGTGTCGGCTCGGCCCTGCCGAAGAAATGTGTCAGCAATGACGAGCTGGCCAAGAGCGTCGAGACGTCAGACGAGTGGATTCGCGAGCGGACCGGAATCACGCAGCGCTATTTCGCCGGTGAAGGTGAAACCACCGCCAGTCTCGCGACCGATGCGGCGCGCGCTGCG
>DDNW01000150.1:61211-64972 GCA_002341345.1 Erythrobacter sp. UBA2510 | reverse complement strand
CAGCCGCATCCTCGACTGGGAAGATCGCACGACCTGCGTGCTGTTCGGCGATGGCGCGGGCGCCTTCGTCATTGCGGGCGAGGATGTCGGCGACAGCGATCGCGGGTTTCTTGGCACGCGGCTGCATGCCGACGGGGCGCATAGTGATCTGCTTTATGTCGATGGCGGACCTTCGACCACGGGCACGGTCGGGCATCTCAGGATGAAGGGGCGCGAGGTGTTCCGCCATGCGGTCGTCAATCTCGCCAACGTGCTTGTGGAAGTTCTCGAAGCGACGGGCAAGACAGCCGAAGAGATCGACTGGGTGGTGCCGCATCAGGCGAACCTGCGCATTCTCGACGCTACTGCGCGCAAGCTGGGCTTGCCAATCGAACGCGTCGTGGTGACGGTCGACCAGCATGCCAATACATCGGCAGCGTCGGTTCCGCTGGCGTTCGACGTTGCCCGCAAGGACGGGCGGATCAAGGATGGCGACCTCGTCATGCTCGAGGCGATGGGTGGCGGCTTTACCTGGGGCGCCAGCCTGCTGCGCATTTAGCGCCCGGCCTGCGTGGCCCAAACGAAAATTGATTTAGCGCAATTTTGTGAGGTATCTGCCTCGACGAAATTGCTCAGGGTGTGCGCTACTACTGAATTTCCGCGTAAATTGAGCGACTTTGCTTGCAAAGCGCATATTAACCCGCCATGCTTCTATTGGGTCGTTGAACGCTAAAAAATTGGGGGGCGCATGGATATGATGCGATCCGTCGGTACCTTGACGCGCGCCGATCTGGCTGAAGCGATCAATCGCCGCATTGGCCTGTCGCGCAGCGAAAGCCTTGATCTTGTCGAAAGCATTCTGGACAAGATGTGCGGCGCATTGAGCGATGGCGAAAACGTGAAGATTTCCGGCTTTGGAACCTTTATCCTGCGCGATAAGCGCGAACGTATCGGTCGCAACCCGAAAACGGGTGTCGAAGTTCCGATCACGCCACGCCGCGTCATGACCTTTCGCGCCAGCCAGAAGCTGAAAGACCGGATCGCGGACGCCTCGTGACCGGACCTGCCAGCCCCAACGCATCTTTCGCTGATGGCAAGGAGGCTGGTGCCTTGCGGACCATTGGCGAAGTCGCGGCAGGGCTTGGCATCAAGCAACACATCCTGCGTTACTGGGAACAGCAATTCCCGATGCTGCGCCCGCTCAAGCGGAGCGGCGGTCGGCGTTATTACCGGCCCGAGGATGTCGTGCTGGTCGAGACGATCGACCGCCTCGTCAACCGTGAGGGCTTTACGCTCAAGGGCGCGCGTCAGGCATTGGAGACGAGTGGCGGTGCCAGGACCAGCGCGCCGTCGGCCACCGCTGCCCAGCCTGCGCAGGGGCATAACCTTGCACAATATCTGCCGCAGTTGAAGGCGATCCGCGAACGGCTGGCAAGCGCTCTGGCCGCCTGAACAACGCGTTGAATTACATTTAAAAGGTTGAGGGTTTCGGGCCTTAGAGAACCTGTTCGGGTCCAAGACTGGGGTCCAGATCGCGCGGTCTTGCGAAATGAACCAGCGCGCCGCAGCGCGGCCTGATCTGTGACCAGTCGTCGATATCCAGCTCCAGCACCGCATAGCTTGCGGTCGGATATTTGACCATCACTTCGGCAAACAGATCGTTCTCCTTGGTCGGGTCAACCAGTTCCAGCGCCAGTTCCTGCAGGCCGGGATTGTGTGCCGCGACCAGCAGCGCATCCGTGTCGCCGCCATGTTTGCGGATGATGGAAATCAGCCCGTCCGTATCGGCGAGATAGAGACCCTTGTGGAATTCTGGGGTGATGCCGATGCCGCTGGATTCGATCGTCCGCTGCACTCGCTCCGCCGGACTGGCCAGCAGCCGTTCCCATTTGACCCCGTACGATTTGAGGTGGGCGCCCATCAGCGCGGCGCCCTTGCGTCCACGCGCATTCAGGCCGCGATCGAAATCGCGCAGCGACATGTCGTCCCAGTCGGATTTGGCATGGCGCAGGAGGCCCAGTAATTTCACCGAGATGCTACCTCTCCGTCACATTGGTGGTCGACGATGCGTCGTCCACACTATCAGATTTTCCTGCAGATACACGCGCTAATGCGGCGTCGAGCGTCAGTCGTTCGACCGGTGTGCCTGCGGGAAAGGTGTTGAGCAGCCGTGTGGGAAAGGCAGGTGACAGGACGATGAAATGGCCGCGATCGGTTGGCGAGCGGATCAGGCGCCCGAAGGCCTGCGCCAGCCGCGCGCGGATGATCCGGTCGTCATGCGCCTGTGCCGGGCGTTCGCCGGGTGAGAGCTGTGGTGCGGCGGCTCGGCGCGCACGGTGCAATATGCTCGGCTTGGGCCAGGGGACCTGCTCCATCACCACGCAGCGCAAACTCTCGCCCGGCACGTCGACCCCGTCGCGCAGGGCATCGGTGCCGAGCAGCGAAGCGGCGGGATCGTCGCGGAAGATGTCGACCAGTGTGCCGGTATCGATCGGGTCGACATGCTGCGCGTAGAGCGGAAGACCGCCGCGCGCGAGCCGGTCGGCGATGCGGCCATGGACCGCTCGCAACCGCCGGATTGCGGTGAACAGGCCGAGGACGCCGCCGCCTGACGCTTCGATGAGGCGCGCATACGCGCCGGCCAGTGCGGCCAGGTCGCCCTTGGGCACGTCCGTGACGATCAGCACCTCGGCGAGCGCGGCATAGTCGAACGGACTGGGGGCCTCGCAAATCTCCGGCGCGATCTCCAGCTGTTGTGCACCTGAGCGGGCCACTGCTTCGGCCCAGCCGTCATGGCCCTCCGCGCCTCCGGGATTGAGTGTGGCGCTGGTCATCATCACCCCATGCGCGCCCTCGAGCACGGTCTGCGCGAAAGGCTTCATCGGGTCGAGGAAGCGGCGGTGCAGGCCGACGTCGAACTCGCGCGCGTCATTGCGGTCGACCGCCAGCCAGTCGACGAATTGCGGATCAGGCGGGCCGCCGAGCCGCTCGAGCATGGCTTGCCACGCGGCCAGCGTATCGACCCGCCAGCCGAGGGCGAAGCCTGCACCCTCGATCCGTTGGCGGCCCTGCGTGTCGAGCCAGTCGGGTGGGTCGGCAAGCAGCTTTTCGAGCTGGATGCCGAGCCGGATCAACGGCTGGCGAATTTCGGCCAGCGCCATCGCCGCATCGCCCGCCAGCTCGATGAAATCGCCGTCGAGCCCGGATATCTCGGTCTCGATGCCGTATCCCGCGTCGCGTGCCCCGCTTTCGTCGCGGGCATAGGTGGTGGCGCGGGTGGCGGCGAGCAGGTTCTCGATCGGGCCTGATGGCGCGTTCTCGGCGAGTCGTTGCAGCCAGCCTTCGCCCGGCAGCGCCTGCGCTGCCTCGCAAGCCGCGGCAATGGCCTTGCCGCCGACCTCGTCATAGCTCGCGACATCGGCCAGCCGCGCCGCGAGGCCGCGGCGGCGCCCCTTGCTGCCGCGTTCGGGGCCGAGCAGCCAGCGCTTCATCTCGATCGTCTCGCTGCCGGTCAGCGCGGCGGCAAAGGTCGAATCCGCTGCGTCGAACACGTGGTGGCCCTCGTCGAAGATGATGCGCGTCGGCTTGTCCGCATGGTCGCGTCCGCGCGCGGCATTGACCATGACGAGGGCATGGTTCGCGATGACGAGGTCGGCCTGCGCCGAGGCCCGCGTCGCATGCTCGATGAAGCACTTCCGGTAATGCGGGCATCCGGCATAGATGCACTCGCCGCGCTGGTCGGTGAGCGAGCGGATCGCGCGGCTGCGAAACAATGTACCGAG
>DDNW01000150.1:56422-61138 GCA_002341345.1 Erythrobacter sp. UBA2510 | reverse complement strand
CCGCCATGTCGCCATCGCGGCTATAAGCGGCCCAGCGTGCAACCAGCTGGGCGAGCACAGCCGCGCGCCCACCGAAGCCGCCTTGCAGCGCGTCCTCCAGATTGAGCAGGCAGAGGTAATTCTCGCGTCCCTTGCGGACCACGACCGGGCGGCTCCCGTCCTCGCGCCGCTCGGGCCAGGCGCGCGCGCTTTCGCTGCGCAGCTGGCGTTGCAGGTTCTTGGTATAGGTCGAGACCCAGACCGTGCCGCCCGAATGCTGCGTCCAGACCGATGCCGGGGCGAGATAGCCGAGCGTCTTGCCGATGCCTGTGCCCGCCTGTGCGAGCAACATGTGCGGGCGCCCCTCGCGCGGGCGCGAGCCGAAAATATGTGCGGCCTTGGCGGAATAGGCACGCTGGCCCTCGCGCATCTCACCGGCAGGACCGGTCAGTTGCGAAAGGCGTGCAGTAATTTCCTGACTTTCCAGTGAAACCTGTGCCGGTTGCGGGCGCTCTGAGGTCTCTTCCCATTCGGGGAGGCGGGCAAACAGCCACTTCTCTGCGCGCTCCGGCTGGGCGACGTGGTTGGCGAGAACGCCCGCCCACGGCCAGCGCATGCGCAGCAGCGACTGCAATACGCTCCACGCGCCCTCGCGCTCGGGCCAGTCATCGGCCTCGCAGGTCGCGAGCAGGCGGGCGGCGCAGCGTTGCAGGAACTTGGGTACGTCCTCGCCCGCAGCAGGCGGGGTCAGGCCCAGCGCATGGGCAAAGCCGGTGGGGGTGGGCACGCAAAAGCGCGCCGGATGGACAAAGGCGTAAAGCTCGAGCAGGTCGAGGCCTGACAGGTCTGGATAGCCCAGCCGCGTTGCCACCAGCGGGGCATTGAGCAGCAGGTGCGGCGTATCGGCGGCTGCGTTGATCGCCTCCCCCTTGCCCGCGCCGCGCGTTGGCCCGTCACCGTCGCGCAGCCAGCATCCGGCATGGCTGGCATGGAGCGCAGGCAGTGCGAGCGGTGCAAGGTCTTCGGGCAGGTCTTCGGAAGGCGCGGGCATTGGCTCCACCCTGCTGCCTGAGGCGCGCGAAGTAAACGCCGCCGCGAACGGTTACGCCCCCAAATTTTCAGGCCCGAATTTCAGGCCCAATTGTTACGCGGCGTTGGCTGCGTCGGGCGTATTGCCGGTCGGCTCGAAGGTAACCGGTTCGGGGAACATATTGGTGACGATGGGGAAGGGGATGTCGATCCCGACGGCGTCGAACTCTTTCTTGATCGCCTTGACAGCGGCCGTACGCACGTTGCGCAAATCGTTGGGCGGGGTGGTGTCGCACCAGAACTGGACCAGCCAGTCGATCGAACTGCCGCCGAATTCGCGCGCGAAGATGCCCACGCCCTTGTCCGCGATCAGCCCTTCGATCCCGCTTTCCATGGCGCGGCGGATGGCAGCCTCGGCAACCTCCAGATCGGTATCGTAGGACACGCCGACCATGATCTCGTCACGGCGCATTTCGGCATCGGTGATGATCTTGACCGGGTTCTTGAACAGCATGGCGTTCGGGACGACAAACAACTCGTTGGTCAGCTGGCGGATGTGCGTCTCGCGCAGGTTGATCCGCTCGATCTTGCCGAGAATGCCCTCGACCTCGATCACGTCTCCGATCTGCATCTCGTCGCGCAGCATCACGAAAATGCCCGCGAGAAAGTTCTCGAACGTGTCCTGAAAGGCAAAGCCAATGGCAAGCGCACCAATGCCCAGCCCTGCGACGAGGTTGGCCGGGGTAAAGCCGGGGATCGCGATCGCGGCGGCGACCAGCAGGCCCAATATCCAGACGCCGATGCGCACCAAGGTCTCGATCAGGTTCCTGAGGTCCTGCCGCAGGCTGGTGCGACCGGTGATCCGGTCGGCAATCCGGGTCGCTGATTTGGCCACCAGCCAGGTGACGAAAAGGACGACCAGTGAGACCGCGAGGTTGGGCAGGGTCTCTACCACGCTCTGCCACATCTGCATTACCTGTTCGCGAAGCACGCCGATCGTATCCAAAATGCCCTCCTAGTCGTCAGGATGAAACCATTGCCGCTTGCGCCGCGCCCAACCATGGGCAAAAGCCGCGCACCATGTTCGACAAAGATCTCATCGAAACCGCGCGCAATTCCAAGGCATGGCCTTTTCAAGAAGCCATGAAACTCGCCAAGCGCAAAACTGGTTCCGAAAAAGCTGCAGAAGGCGCATCTGCGCCCGTCCTGTTCGAGACCGGCTATGGCCCCTCGGGCCTGCCGCATATCGGCACTTTTCAGGAGGTTCTGCGCACCACGCTGGTGCGCAAGGCGTACGAAATCGTCGCCAGCGTGGACGGGACGCCCGCGCCTACGCGGCTGGTAGCCTTCTCGGACGACATGGATGGCCTGCGCAAGGTCCCCGACAACGTGCCCAATCAGGAACTGTTGACGCGGCATCTGGGCAAGCCGCTCTCGCGCATCCCCGATCCGTTCGAGACGCATGAAAGCTTTGCCCATCACAACAATGCGCGGCTGCGCGCCTTTCTTGACAGTTTTGGCTTCGACTATGAATTCGTTTCGGCCAGCGAGCGCTATAATTCGGGCGCTTTCGACGATGCGCTACGCCAAGTGTTGCGCCGCTTTGACGCGATCATGGAGATCATGCTGCCGACCCTGCGCGAAGAACGCCGCCAGACCTATTCACCCGTCCTGCCGGTCAGCCCGACCAGTGGCGTGGTGCTGCAGGTCCCGGTCGAGGTCGTCGATGCCGAGGCCGGGCTGATCCGCTTCACCGACGAGGACGGCAGCGTGGTCGAACAGTCCGCGCTCTCGGGCATGTCGAAGCTGCAATGGAAGGTCGACTGGGCGATGCGCTGGTATGCGCTGGGCGTCGACTACGAGATGTGCGGCAAGGATCTGACCGATTCCGTCACCCAGTCGGGCCGGATCGTGAAGGTGCTGGGCGGGCGCAAGCCCGAAGGCATGATCTACGAGATGTTCCTCGACGCCAATGGCGAGAAGATCTCCAAGTCCAAAGGCAACGGCCTCTCGATCGAGGAATGGCTGACCTATGGCAGCGAGGAAAGCCTGGGTCATTACATCTACGCCAATCCCAAAAGCGCCAAGCAATTGCATGTCGGCGTGATTCCGCGCGCGGTGGACGAATACTGGCAGTTCCGCGCCAGCATTCCCGGCCAGCCGACGGACAAGCAGCTCGGCAATCCGGCCTGGCACCTGCTGCGTGCAGGCGACGACAGCAACACCATGCCTCCGCCCGGATCGGGCGATACGCTGCCCGTTACCTATGGCCTGCTGCTCAATCTGGTGGGCGTGCTTGGTGCCTCGGCCACCCATGCGCAGGTCTGGTCGTATCTGGGCAATTATATCCATGATGCCGAGCCGGACGATCATCCCGAGCTGTACCGGCTGGTGGAAAAGGCGATTGCCTACAACCGCGATTTCGTCGCTCCGACCCTTCAGCGCCGTTCTCCTCTGGCGAACGAGGCGGCAGCGCTACGCGCACTCGATGCTGAACTGGCCGGGCTTGCCCCCGATACCTCGGCGGAAGACTTGCAGACGCTCGTCTATGAAATCGGCAAGCAGGAGGCGTTCGGCTTCGAGTCCTTACGCGACTGGTTCCGCGCTTTGTACGAGACGCTGCTCGGCTCGCCGCAGGGGCCGCGTATGGGCAGCTTCATTGCGCTGTACGGGATTGTCAATACGCGCTCGCTGATCGCAGAGGCGCTGGGGGGATGAGCCGTTCGGTTGACGCCGAGCGCCTCGCCCTGGAGCTTCTTGGACGAAGCCTGGACGAACTCGACCGTGAGGAACAGGCCGTACTACGGCGGATCTCTGCAGGTGTTCTGATTGGCCCGGATGCGGCGGAGGCAGCGCAGATCCACGCCACGTTCGGCGACCGGCTGGCTGACCGGGTCGCCAGGATTGGCGGCAGCTGGGGCTTCATCGCCTTCTTCGCAGTGGTGCTGCTGAGCTGGATGGTGATCAACAGCGATGTGCTGTCCGCATTCGGATTGCCGGCATTTGACGCCTATCCATATATCTTCCTGAACCTGATCCTGTCGATGCTGGCGGCGATCCAGGCACCGGTCATCATGATGAGTCAGAACCGTCAGGCGGCCAAGGATCGCATTACGGCAAAGCACGATTACGAAGTGAACCTGCGCACCCAGCTGGAGATCCTGCGACTGTCGCGCAAGATCGATCGACTGGCCCACCTCGCATTTCCAGATCACCCGGCTCAAGACGATCAGGATGACGGTCTCTAGGGTCAGGCCACGGCCATGTGTATAATGAGTCCTGACCCTAGAACTTCAGCCTTGCCCCGACGGAGGCGTTCAGCGGTTCGCCCGGCTGGATGTTGTTGTCGCCATGGGCCGAGGCGTAATAGGTTTCGTCCAGCAGGTTCTCGATATTGGCCTGCAGGGCGATGTTCTCGCTCACCGTCACATACAGTGCCGCATCGACGCGCGTGTGTGCGGGCAGCACCACATTGTTGGACATCGAGGCAAACTGGTCCGAGCGATGGACAAGACCGAGCCCGGCTCCGAACATCTCGTTGAAATCATAGCGCGCCCAGGCAGTCACATGGTGACGCGGGACCTGCTGAAGCACGGTTCCGGCTGCCGCCGACGAGGTCGTGCTCGTGATTTCGCCATCGAGATAGGTATAGCCGAGGCTGACATTGAGGTTTGTCACCGGCTCGCCCGTGACGCCGACCTCAAAGCT
>DDNW01000150.1:55112-56270 GCA_002341345.1 Erythrobacter sp. UBA2510 | reverse complement strand
CCCGTGACGCCGACCTCAAAGCCTTCGACCCGGCTTTCGCCCGCGAGAATGACAAAGCCCGGTGCGTCCGGATCGGGGGCCTGGGTCCGGTCGCGGGTCAGGCGAAAGGCCGAGGCGGTGACCAGCAAATCCGGGTGCGGGGCCCATTTGATCCCGGCTTCGAGGTTTTCGAAGGTTTCCGGTTCGAGCGCCACCGTCGTGGCCGTGAGCACGGTAAACTGGTCGCCCGATTGCGGCAGGAAACTGCGCGACCAGCTGGCGTAAAGCGACAGGTCTTCAGCCGGTTTGACGATCAGGCCAACGCGGGGACTCCAGCTGGAATCCCGTCGTTCTCCGGCGAAAGTGCTGACGAGGTCGATGCTAGACAGGTCGAATTCATCATAACGGATGCCGGCGACCAGCTCGAACATGCCGATATGGAGCTGTTCCTGCAGGTAGAATGACCATGTCGACAGTTCCGAATTGGTCGCACGCTGGGGCACGGTGACGAAGGCTGGCGGAACGATCACATCTGCCAGGTTCACGGTCACGCTGGTATCAGCCCCGCCATTGAAGAGCGCCTGATCGCGGGTCGATGCCGTGTCCGCACTGGTAAACTCAGCCCCGACCAGCAGGGTATGCGCGACGGGCCCGGTGGCGAAAGTGCCGACCAGATTGGCCTGTCCGATCAGGTTTTCGCGCTGGGTCGCGCTTTCATATCCGGACAGCGTAACGGTGGTCGCCGTTGTGCCCGAACCCGGCACGAGATTGGCGTAGAACTTGTCGTAATCGGCATATTGCAGGCTGGCATTGGCACTCCACTCCGGCGAGAAGTCGTGCTCGACGCGGCCGCGAACGATATGCGCCTCGACGCTGCTCAAATTGTAGTCGGGGTCGCCGAAGAAGGTCTCGTCATATCCGGCCAGCGGCAATCCGTTGAAACTGGGGACGCCCCGGTCGGTGACGCGCTCGTCATTGTCGTAGGTATAGCTGAGAAACACGCGCGTATCTGCATCCGGGGCGATGGTCAGTGTCGGGCTGATGCCGATGAAGCGCCCGTTGTAGAAATCGCGGTGATTGGCGAATTCCTCGTACGTGGCATTGACCCGAACAGCCAGCAGGTCGCTGGCGGGCAGGTTGACATCCCCGGCAAGATCGAAGGCGCCGAACGTATCGACC
>DDNW01000150.1:41505-55035 GCA_002341345.1 Erythrobacter sp. UBA2510 | reverse complement strand
GTATCGACCGAGGCGGATGCTGCAGCGGAGAGCAAATCGGGGTTGGCGCGCTTGGCCACGCGGTTGATCGCGCCACCGCCCGCACCGCGACCGAAGATCAGCGCATTGGCACCCTTCAGCACCTCGACGCGGTCAATATTGTAGAGCGAGCGGTAATATTGCGCGTCGTCACGCAAACCGTCGAGGTAGAAGTCTGCGGTGGTTTCCTGCCCGCGAATGAAAACCTCGTCGCGATGACCTTCACCTGCTTCAAGCGACACGCCGGGGACGAAGGCAAGCGCTTCGTTCAGGCTGGTGATACCCTGGTCCTCCAGCTGGTCGCCGGTAATCACCGTAACGGCCTGAGGTACGTCGATGATGCGGGTCGGCGTCTTGGTCGCGGTAGATCCGTCATCGACCGCATAGGTGTCGCGATCGGCAGAGACGAGAATATCGCCCGGCAGGTAATCGCGCTGTTGCTGATCCTCGGCGCTGGCCGGGGCGCCGATCGCGATGCCCGGCAAGGCGGCCAGGGCGGCGAGCAGGACGGGGCGGCGGACGAGAATAGGTGAAACGGTCATGATGCCTCATTTTTCTTATTGAAATTGATTCGCAGAAGCGCGCTCTAATGCGAGTGATTATCAATGGCAATAGCTGATGTTCTTGGCGATGAATTGCTTGTGGGCTAGGGATCGCAAGGAGGGCGAAGGCGCCCGTAAATGGCCCGTAGATGAGGAGAAATGCGCGTGAAGGCGACGATCTGGCACAACCCGAATTGCAGCAAGTCGCGTGCCGCGCTGGCGCGACTGCAGGAGGAGGACGGGCTGGAAATCGAGGTGATCCAGTACCTCAAGGCCCCGCCGACTCGCGAGACGCTGGCAGCGCTTTATGCCGAGGCGGGGATGGCCCCGCGTGAAGGCGTGCGCACCAGCGGCACCGACGCCAGGGAACGCGGCCTGCCTGAGGCGGATGACGATACCGTCCTTGACGCGATGGCGGCCGACCCGAAGCTGATCGAGCGGCCCATCGTCAAGACCGACAAGGGTGTCAGGCTCTGCCGTCCGCCTGAACGGATCGAAGAGATTATCTAACCTACTTGAAGGTTTCGCTGACGGCCGCCGTGGAAGGTCCCGCGAGCTGGCGATGGATCGCCGCCAGTACGGCTACGAAAACTACGGTGGTGATCGTCCCGAGCAAGCCCGAAAGCACGCCATTGACGATGGCTCCGGCCTCATCGCCCAGCAGCGTCAACAGGCCCATGATGACCATGCCGACCAGGATCGACAGCACGAAATAAACGATCCCGATCAGCAGGAAGAAACCGAAAATCCTCAGCGAATTGCCCTTGGTCAACTGCCAGCTGCGCACCAGCACGGCCAGCGGATTGAAGACCTTCTCGATCGCGATCACGGGTGCCGAGAGCGACACTTTCACCATGGCATAGACCGCCGCGGCGAGGGCAATAAGGATGGCAATCGCCGCCAGCGCCGCAAGACCCAGCGCGGCGAAGGGCGCAAAGATCACCATCAGTGCCAGCCCGAGCCCGATGGAGAACAGCAGATAGGTGCCTATCGCTGGCAGCAGGCCGGTAAAGCCGGTCTTTATCGCCTCGCCAACCGTGGGCCGGGCATAGTCGCGCAGCAGCGCCAGCAGCGAGAGATAGCCGACCAGCTGGAGCACGAAGGCAATCAGGATCAGCCACCACCAGTCGGCATAGATCTGCGTGATCTCGGCGCTGATCGCCTGCAGGTTTTCCGGATCGAATGCGGCCATCTGCCCCATCGCGGGCATGGCCAGCGTCATCACCAGACTGGGCAGGAAAAAGAAGATGCCCGCCACCACCAGCAGCACTTCGGCATTGGCACGGATCATGGCGACAGCCTCGTTCCAGGCCAGGCTCATGTCGAATTTCATTACCGGTTCCCCACGCATCATTCGCGCCGCACGTGCGCTTTCACTTGATGGGGCTTGATAACCGGCTTTGGGGCGGGCAGGCAATCGCGAGGATGAACCAGCCGGTCAAACTTGCCAAAACAGATGCGCTCGCAGGGATCGAGCTGCGCCGTTCCGACGCGCCCGTGCCCTATCGCGAGGCACTGGCCGAGCAGGAGGCGCGCAACGCTGCCATCGCTGCGGGCGAGGCGCCCGAGCTGATCTGGCTGCTCGAACATCCGCCCGTCTACACGGCCGGGACCAGCGCCGACGTGGCCGAACTGGTCGATCCGCGCTTTGACGTGGTCGAGACCGGGCGCGGGGGGCGCTACACCTATCACGGACCCGGCCAGCGCGTCGCCTACCTGCTGCTCGACCTGTCGCAGCGGGGCAGGGACGTGCGCGCCTATGTCCATGGGCTGGAGCAATGGGTGATCGCCACGCTGGCGGGCTTCGGCGTCGAAAGCTGGACCGTGTGCGAACGGGTCGGCATCTGGACGCGCGACATTGATGGCGAAGAGGCCAAGATCGGCGCGATCGGTGTGCGCCTGCGCCGCTGGGTCAGCATGCACGGGGTTGCGGTCAATCTGACGCCCGACCTGTCGCATTTCACCGGCATCGTGCCCTGCGGCATTGCCGACCGGGGCGTGACCAGTCTCGAACGGCTCGGCATCAGCCTTGCGCCGGGTGAGTGGGATGAAGCATTGCTGGCCAACGCCCCTGATTTTCTGGCAGGGCTTGCCGCTGGAGAGAAGACCGAATGATAGCAGCCCGTTATGCCCTTTGCGCGGCCGCCGCGCTGGTCCTAGCAGCGTGCGGCGACGATGCCGCCGATGGCGAGACCAGCGCAGAAGGCGTGGCGACGGGCGAGGTGTTCGAGCCCACGGTCAGCGATGAGATGATCGCGACCGACCAGCTAAAATCCTCGCCGCCTTTGCTCAGGACGCAGCCTCAGCCCGCCGCAATTGACGGCGAGCCGGAAGAAGACGCGATGGAACAGGCGTTTGGCGAGGGCGAGGCGGAGCCTGCATCGGCGCTGGAACCCGAACCTCAATCAGAGGTCGACGAACCTGCCCCTTAAAGCTGCCCGGCCAGTTTCTCGCGAAACTCATCCCACCGCGCCTCGACCATCTCCTGGTCTGGTCCCGCCAGCGAATGCCGTGCCTGTTCGACCAGCCGCTCGGCCGTCTTGAACAGGGCAACGACGCGCGGCTTGTGATCGATCGGGATCGCTGCGTTTTCCAGTGCCTCGAGCATGATGCGCGTGGCGATCGGGCTGGTGGCGACGGCACTGCGCATCGTTCCGAAACCACGGTCGAGATAGTGCTGGAACGTGTCGGGGCGCGGGATGATCGGGCACGCCTCGCTATCGTCGCGGCACACGTCCTTGCGCAGGTCCCGCCGTCCGATTTCCGCGGTGACAGCGCCCAGCCAGTGGATCGCGGTAATCGCGGTGAACGGATCGTTGATCCCCGGCGACAGTGCGCGCAGCCCGATCTCCGCCAGTTCGTCGATCAGGAATTGCGGGTCCTGCTCGGGCGTACGCGTAGGCCCAAGCGTCATGCAGGCGCGCACCCTGTCCTCGATGTAGGTCGGCGTGCAGCCGCTGATTTCCATGAGGGGCAATTGCCGGTGGACGAAATCGCCGGTGCGCACGCTAAGCGAGAAGATACAGCCGCATTCACGCGCTATGTCCTCCAGCTCCTCGAAATCGATCAGCTGGACATAGCCGGTTTCCCACGCGGTCAGCGGCTGGCCGGACACGCATTCGCGCGGTTCGCTGAAGCTTTCCTCCAGCGGATAAGTCTTGCGCACCTGATCGAGCAGGCGGCTGCCGATCTCCTCCAGCACCTTGTTGATGCGGATCGAATTGGGGATGTGGTTGAGGAAGAAGACCAGCACCGCAACCGACACCGCCATCAATCCATAGGCGACCAGCAGCGATAATTGCGGGGTGAAGCCGGGCAGGGCAGTGGCGGCGGCATCGGCCCCGCTGGCGGGCGTCTCGTCCTCGGCGCGCACGGCCCTGAGCACGGTCAGCGCATAGACGAAGCTGCCGATGAAGGTGGCGAGCGAGAACTGGTTGCCCCGGTCGCTCATGAAATTGGTCAGCAGGCGCGGGCCGTAGGTTCCGCTGGCATAGCTGACCGCGACGATAGTGATCGAAAAGACGGTGGAGGCGACCGCGATCATCGATCCGGCCATGACCGTCAGCATGTCGGACGCGCCCTTGGGCCGCGCCGGGATAAGCCATTCCACATCGTTGAGGAATTCGGCGAAACCCGACCGGTCGAGCCAGATCATGCCGAACGCCAGCAGCATCGCCGCCAGCGAAAAGGTCGCTGGCAGGAACCAGTAATTGGCGTTGAGCCGTGCCCAGAAAAAGCGGATTTCCGCAGTCATGCAGCTTCAAACGCGCAGAGAGAGTACTTGGTTGCGGGACGAGGCGCGTCACCTTCCTAAATGAACTCGATAAAAAGCGGTTTCCACTCTATGCCTAGAGAAGTAAACTGGCTCCATATCCAAAAGCGAACAGGGCGGCATTCAAGAACCCGTTCCAAAGCACGAGCCGAATGTTCGGAATCAGCATCGCTCGCTCGAACTCGTCTCCTGATAAGCCGAGTTTCTGAATTCGCCCAACAATAGCCCTTTGTTTCACCCACCCATAAAGTGCGAAAAAAATTGGAGGTAGCAATAGCCACCAGAACGCATGGTTCCAACCAGCAATGACTGACCCGACCCAAATTGCAGTGAGAAATATGGCCATCAAACCCGCCCCAGATCGCCTTTCCCGATCGTGCCGCTGGCCATTTCCAGCATCCGGTCGAGGCTCGACTTGGCGGCAAGGCGCAGGCTTTCCTCGATCTCGATGCGCGGCTCCAGATCGCGCAGCGCGAGGTAGAGCTTCTCCATCGTGTTGAGCGCCATGTAGGGGCAGATATTGCAATTGCAGTTGCCGTCCGCTCCCGGCGCGCCGATGAAGGTCTTCTCGGGAATTGCCTTTTCCATCTGGTGGATGATGTGCGGCTCGGTCGCGACGATTAGCGTGTCGCCGGGGAAGGTCTTGGCGAATTGCAGGATCGAACTGGTCGAGCCGACATGGTCCGCATGGTCGAGAATATGCGGCGGGCATTCCGGGTGCGCGGCGATCGGTGCATCGGGGTTCTGCGCCTTGAGCTTGAGCAGTTCGCTCTCGCTGAAGGCCTCGTGGACGATGCAGATACCCGGCCACAGCAGCATGTCGCGGTCGAACTTGCGGTTAAGGTAGCCGCCAAGGTGGCGGTCCGGCCCGAAGATGATCTTCTGGTCGCGCGGGATCTGCTGCAGGATCGTCTCGGCGCTGGAGGACGTGACGATGACATCGCTGAGGGCCTTCACCTCGGTCGAGCAATTGATGTAGGTCAGTGCGATATGGTCCGGGTGGGCCTCGCGGAAGGCGCGGAACTTGTCGGGCGGACAGCTGTCTTCAAGGCTGCATCCGGCCTCCATATCGGGCAGGACGACGATCTTTTCCGGGCTCAGGATCTTGGCCGTGTCGGCCATGAACTTGACCCCGCAAAAGGCGATCACCTCGGCATCGGTATCGGCGGCCTTTTTCGACAGTTCGAGGCTGTCGCCGACGAAATCGGCGATGTCCTGCAATTCGGGCTTCTGGTAATAATGCGCCAGGATCACCGCCTTGCGCTCTTTCCGCAATCGGTTGATCTCGTCGACCAGATCGGTGCCGGTCGGAATGGCGGTTTCGATACTCATGGTCAGGCCCCGTGGTTTTGCGCTTCAGCAACGCATATAGGCACAACGTCTGCGATGGCGAGGGTGTTCCGGTAAAACACCGCTCGCCATGCTGGGCTTGCTACATCGAGAAGCCGGGCGGCAGGAAGGCTTCCATCGGGCGCTCGGCACCGGGGGTTCCGGCAATGACCCATTCGGTCAGCGTCACGCCCCAGGGGCTGTACGCAATGAGGTCGGCGACAATCTGCCCCGCCACGATCGCGCCCACGGCCCAGAACCATGCCGGGTGGACGCGGCCGGTTTTCACCTTGTCGCGGATCATGCCGACCACCGGGAAGATCAGCGTTATCACCATCATGATCCGCCAGGCATGGGGCATCATCAGCGGCATGGGCAGCAGCCGCCCCAGCCCCGGTCCGGAAAGGAACGACATGGCCGTCAGCATCAGTCGTCGGTGCCAGCCCGAATGGCGGCGAACGCGCAGCGCCGTGTAGGTCATGCCGCCGAACAGGACGAGCAAGAGCGTGTTGCTGATCAGGAATTCGTTCTGGTCGAAGAAGAACGGACCTCCGGTGCGCTTCATAACGGTGATCATGATGACGAAGCCCATGACGACCATCAGCGGCACCCAGCCATAGGCAAGCATGCCCAGACGACGGTGCAGGGCGATGTTGTTGCCGGCAATCAACCAGTTCTGCGCCAGATACAGCGCCACCCAGCCGAAGAAGACGAAGGCGTGGATATGATAGGCGATCGGTACCGCAAAGGTCGAACGACCCATTGCGAGATTGACCGAGAAGCCCGCGACGATGATGGCGCACATGATTGTCGCCATGGTTCTGAAAAATGCGCGTTCTGATTGTTCTGCGCTGCGGCCCGGACCCGGATTTTCGGCAAGTGTTGCCATGACGTTTTTCCCTCAAGCCGCCCGCAGGCGGCACCCGTCCCGAGGGCGCATTTACAATAAGTTTTTGCTTCGCGAAACTGGATTTGTCGGGATGGACTCGCGACGAAAGCTGTTCTCAGGCCAGTGCCCAGATCTCCCCTGTACGCCGTACCTCGCGCCGGTTTTCCAGATCGAGCAGATGCGCGAGCACGCTCTGCCCGGCAGCTGGCCACAGCCGCTTGTCGACGCCCTTGTACATCTCGGGCACCAGCGCCTCGACCGGGCGTGCCTCAACGCCAAGCAATTTGAGGATCTGCCGCTCGCGCTGGCGGCGATGGCCGATCATGCCACGCACCAGCTGTTTGGGCTTTTCGACTGCCGGACCATGGGCAGGGTAATAGACCGTATCCTCGCGCTCGTAGAGCTTGCCGAGGCTGTCCATATAGGCAGACATGTCGCCGTCCGGCGGCACGACGACGCTGGTCGACCAGCCCATCACATGGTCGCCGGTGAACAGTGCGCCCGATGGTTCGAGCGCGTAACATAGATGGTTCGATGTGTGACCCGGCGTCGCGACAGCGGTCAGCCGCCAGTCCGGTCCCTCGATCGTGTCGCCGTCTTTCATCACTGCATCGGGCGCGTAGCTTTTGTCGAAGGGTGCCTCGACCTGTGGTCTTTGTTCGTTATCGGCGCTCTCGATCACCAGCGTGGCGCAGCCGATCACCGGTGCGCCGGTGCTGGCCGCCAGTGGGCCGGTAGCGGGCGAGTGGTCGCGATGCGTGTGCGTGCAGGCGATGGCGATGACCGGTGCCTCGCCGATGGCCTCGACCAGCGCCGCCAGATGATCCGGCTGCTCCGGTCCGGGGTCGATCACCACCAGGCCGCGTTCGTCACCCACCAGATAGGTCTGGGTGCCGGTATAGGTGAAGGGCGAGGGGTTGGGCGCAAGCACCCGCGCCACCAGGGGCTCCAGCCGCTCGACCTTGCCGGTCGGCCAGTCGTTATCTTGTTGAGGGTGTGGGGGTTGCGAGGGTCGGTCCATGTCTGCACATATGGCGGCAATCAGGAAGGATTGCCATGAGCGAAATCTCGATCCTCGTGCTTGACGAGGGAACGACCAGCACGAGGGCAATGCTGTTCGGCCTTGACGGTGCGCCGCGCGGTGTGGCCCAGCGCGAGCTGACGCAGCACTATCCGCGCACCGGTTGGGTCGAGCATGACGCCAATGAAATCTGGGATCAGACGCTCACGTGCGCCAAGGCGATGATCGAACATGTCGGCGGGCCGGAAAACATCGCCGCGATCGGCATCACCAACCAGCGCGAGACCGTGGTCGCGTGGGACAAGGAGACGGGCGAGCCGCTGACGCGCGCCATCGTGTGGCAGGATCGGCGCACGGCTGATTTCTGCGCCGGGCTCAAGGCCGGGGGGCATGAAGCGGCGGTACGCGAAAAGACCGGCCTGCTGCTCGATCCCTACTTCTCCGGTACCAAGATGCGCTGGCTGCTCGACCATGTGGACGCGGTGAAGGACGCCGCGACACGCGGCACGCTGGCGCTGGGCACGGTCGAGAGCTGGCTGGTGTGGAAGCTCAGCGGCGGCAAGAGCTTTATCACCGATGCAGCCAATGCCAGCCGGACCTTGCTGCTCCCGCTCGCGGGCGGATCGTGGGACGAGGAGCTGTGCGAATTGTTTGGCGTGCCATTGTCGGCGCTCGGTCAAGTGGTCGACAATTATGGGCCGCTCGCCACGACCGAGGAAACCGTGCTGGGCGGGGAAATCCCGATTACCGGCATGGCGGGCGACCAGCAGGCGGCGTCGGTCGGGCAAAATTGCCTGAGCCCCGGCGATACCAAGGCGACCTATGGTACCGGCGCTTTCGTCCTCACCAATATGGGCGAGGCGCTGCCGCGTTTGCACCACCGGCTGCTCGGCACGGTGCTGGTACAGGCGGGGGGACAGCGGACCTATGCGCTCGAAGGCTCGGTGTTCGTCGCCGGGTCGCTGATCCAGTATCTGCGCGATACGCTCGGCCTGATCGAGACGGCCGCCGAAAGCGAGAACCTCGCCCGTTCGATCGAGAGCAGCGGCGGCGTGGTGGTGGTTCCGGCGCTGTCGGGCCTCGGCGCCCCGCACTGGCTGCCCCATGCGCGAGGCAAGATCGCCGGGCTCGGCTTCGACACGGGCAAGGCGCATATCGTACGCGCAGCGCTGGAATCGATGGCGCACCAGACCGTGGACCTTGCCGCGGCTTTTGCCGCCGACGGCGCGCCCTGGTCGAGCCTCAGGATCGATGGCGGCATGTCATCGAACGACTGGATGGCGCAGGACATTGCCGACCTGCTCGGCCTGACGGTAACGCGGCCCGATTTCGTCGAGACCACGGCGCTGGGCGCGGCGATGCTGGCAGCAGCCGGGGCGGGGCTCTACCCCGATCTGAAGCAGGCAGCCGAGGCGATGAGCGGCGCGGCGCAGGACTTTCTGCCGGCGATGGACGAGGCGACCCGCGCCGAGCGGATCGCCAATTGGGCGGCGGCGGTCGAAAAACTAGCCGAGTGAAATGCCCAGAGCGGCACCCAGCGTGCGCTGAAGGCGACCAATCTCGCCGCCGGGGTGCTCGTTATCGGTCTGCTCATGGGTGGGCTTGGCGGAGGCGATGCGCGCCGCATCGAGCCGTGCGACGCGGGCGTAGAAATGTTCGGTCCGCATCGCCAGTTCGACCACGTCGTCATCGAGCAACACCCGGTGACTGTCGTCGCGGCTCAGCTGTTCGGGAGGCAGGCGACCGTAGCGTTCGACTTGTTGCGCGGTAAGTTCGCCGGCAAAATAGGCGCGCTGGTTGAGCAGCCAGGCGAGGGCATGCATCATCCGCGTAGTGGTGCGCAGCGCCTCGCTCGACATGGCGACGCGCTCGCGCTCCTCGCTCTCGTCCAGCGGCAGATAGGGGGTGGGCAGGTCGAAGGCGGCGCGTGCCTCGTCGGCGAGCACCAGTGCCTCGGTATAGAGGGCCTCGACAATGGCGGCGCTGATATCTTTTGCGGGACTGGTCATGCAACCGGCCTAGCGCCGGCGTCGCCCTGCCGGAAGAGGGCGCAGCGCGCTTTGGCGACGTTGTCCCTTTGAGGAACGAATTGTCGCGGACCGCCTGATCTGTGCCATTTCAGGCGATGATGTCAGGGGTGAGGTAATCCTCGAAAACCGCGATCTGATCTTTCAGCACCAGTTTGCGTTTTTTCAGCCGCGCGACCTGCAACTGGTCGGGACCGCTCTTCTCGGTAAGCGCGGCGATGGCCGCGTCGAGATCGCGGTGCTCGATCCGGAGCGTCGCCAGCCGCTTGCGCATTTCCTCTTCGGTCAACGACTTGCCCTATCCAGCACCGGCTCAGACCGTGGGTTCTACCCCACCATTGCGCCCCAGCGCGCACCGGCCAATGCCCCTTATCTGCACATCGCCCCGCTATGCAATCGCCCCGTCGCAATCCGGGTTTGCCGATTTAGGCTTAATGTGATTTCATGACAATCACGAGGGCATGGCAAGACGCCGAGTCGTCATGCCGAAGCGCTCGCCGGCCCCTTCCATTGCGAAGGGCAGCCACCCCCGGTTGGGATTGGCCCTGCCGGGCTCGACGCTAAGGAGAAACTCATGGAAACTTCGCATGTCAGCGCCCTTCAGGCCAAGCATGATGGGCTTGATCGCCGCCTCAAGGACGAAATGAGCCGCCCGGCCCCCGACATGGTAAGGATCCAGTTTCTCAAGAAGCAAAAGCTCAAGATCAAGGAAGAGATCGCGCTTCACTGATACTCTGTTCCAGTTTCACTGAAACATTCGCGGCGCCAGCCCGCTCCCTCTCCCGACCTCCCAAAGTTTACCCTACAGGGAGGCTGGGAGGGGGCGCAGACCGGAGCTGCGAGTTTGCGAGTCACCGCATTCCCAAACGCGCCACAATGGTCTAGTCCTCGGGATAATGACCGCCGCTGCCGCTGCCCGTTCGATCCTGACCCGCCTGCACGAGGTGATGGCCGCGCGCAGCCATGCGCAGGCCAAGCTCAACCAGGTGGTCGAGATCATCGGTGAATCGCTCTCGAGCGAGGTGTGTTCGATCTATCTCCTGCGCGAGGGGATGCTCGAACTGTTCGCCACCCGCGGCCTGAACCAGAGCGCGGTCCACGTCACCCGGCTGGGCGTCGGTGAGGGGCTGACCGGCACCATCGCCCAGAATATCGAAACGCTGAACCTCGACGAGGCGGCGACCCACCCGGAATTCCAGTACCGACCCGAAACGGGCGAGGAAAAATTTCACTCCTTCGCGGGCGTCCCCATCGTACGCCGCGCCCGCTCGGTCGGCGTGCTGACCGTCCAGCATGTCGAGCCGCGCCGCTATGAAGAGGTCGAGATCGAGGCGCTGCAGACGGTCGCCATGGTGCTGGCCGAGCTGATCCATAACGCCGGGCTCGTCGATGACGAGGCGCTGGGCGAGCGTTCAGAAGCGCAGAGCGGTCAGCAGACCATCGAAGGCCTGCAACTGGTCAAGGGCCTCGCCATGGGGCAGGCCGTGTTCCACCAGCCGCGCGTTCAGATCGAGCAAACTGTGGCCGAGGATACCGAGGCCGAGCGCCAGCGCGTGTTTCTCGCCTTTGACAAGATGCGCGAACAGATCGATTCGATGACGGGTCAGGCCGAATTCGGCGTCGGCGGCGAGCATGAACAGGTGCTCGAGACCTACAAGATGTTCGCTTATGACGAAGGCTGGGCTCGGCGCATCAACGAAGCGATCGATTCCGGCCTGACCGCCGAGGCCGCGATCGAGCGCGTCCAGCAGCGCACCCGTATGCGCATGCGCGAGATTTCCGACCCGCTGCTCGCCGACCGGATGCACGATCTGGAAGATCTCGCCAACCGGCTGATCCGGATCGTCTCGGGCCAGCTGGGCACGGCGGCCAGCGCGGGCCTGCGCGGCGATGCGGTTCTGATCGCGAAAAATCTCGGGCCTGCCGAGCTGCTCGAATACGACCGGCGGCGGCTGAAGGCCGTGGTGCTGGAGGAAGGCTCGCTGACCGCGCATGTGGTGATCGTGGCGCGCGCGATGGGTGTGCCGGTGATCGGGCGCCTCAGGAATCTGCGCGGTCTGGTGCGTGAAGGCGATACACTGCTGGTCGATGGCGACGCAGCCACCCTGACGCTGCGCCCGCAACCCAGCGTCGAGGAAGCGTTCGAAGCGAGGCTCGCGCGCAGCCGCGAAAAGCGCGCTGCCTATGCCAAGCTTCGCGATGTCGAGCCGGTCAGCCGCGACGGCAAGCGCATCACGATCATGATGAACGCCGGCCTGCGTGAGGATGTCGCCACCGTGGCCGTGGCCGGGGGCGACGGGATCGGCCTGTTCCGGACCGAGTTCCAGTTCCTCGTCTCGCCCGTATTGCCTGCGCGCGAGCGCCAGACGCGGCTCTATCGCGAAGTGCTCGAGGCTGCGGGCTCCAAGCCGGTGATCTTCCGCACGGTCGATGTCGGGGGCGACAAATCGCTGCCCTATCTTTCCAGCGAAGCGTCCAACAATGACGAGAACCCGGCGATGGGCTGGCGGGCGCTGCGCCTCTCGCTCGAACGTGACGGCCTGCTCAAGGTCCAGGCACGCGCGCTGCTGGAGGCGGCGGCGGGCAAGGACCTTCATGTCATGTTTCCGATGGTCTCCGAACCGTGGGAATTCCTGGAGGCGCGCGAGGTTTTTGAAGGCCAGTTGGCCTTCCTCAAGAAGCAGAAACATTCGCTCCCCCAGTCGATCCGCTACGGCGTGATGCTGGAAGTTCCGGCGCTGGCGGAGATGCTCGACGAATTGCTGCCGCAGATATCCTTCATCTCCATCGGCACCAACGATCTGACGCAATTTCTCTTCGCCGCCGACCGGGCGAACCCGCTGCTGGCGGCGCGCTATGACTGGCTCAGCCCGTCGATCATGCGTTTCCTTGCGCGGGTGGTGGAGACGGTCTCGCGCCATGGTGAGACCACGGGGCATAATGTCGACCTTGGCGTATGCGGCGAGATGGGCGGACGCCGGCTGGAGGCGCTGGCGCTCATCGGTCTGGGCATAACGCGCCTCTCGATTACTCCGGCGGCGATCGGCCCGATCAAGGAACTGGTACGGCAGGTCGATACGCGCGAAATCGGCGAAGCGATGCGCGGCTGGCTGGCATCCCCGCCCGCCAATTTGCGCCAGGCGCTCAGCGATTGGGCGCGGGGACACGACATAGAGATCGAATAATTCGCAAGTTCGGGCCTTAAGTCCGGCCCTGCGGCTTGACTTGTGGGCCACGCGCTTCATTCATACGGGTGACAAGCAAGTCCGGCACGCCTAACCGACCCGCTCGCTTTGACTTTTTGGCGCTGCCCAATCGACGATGAAACAGGACATGAACAACACGCCGCCCGAGGACTTTTCCCAGGATGCGCCGCAGGATTCGGACGCAGTGCCTGAATCGCCGCCGGGCGTGGGCCCGCAATTGCGCGCCGCGCGCGAGCGCAGGGGGCTGACGCTCGAGCAGGTTGCGGCGCAGACTCGCATTCCCCAGCACCAGATCGAACATATCGAGGCCGGTGAGTTTTCGCGTATGGCCGGACGGACCTATGCGGTCGGCTTTGCGCGCAACCTCGCCAAGGTGGTCGGGCTGGATCAGAATGACGTCGCCGCGATGGTGCGTCATGAGATGGACCTGGACGAAGGCCGCGCAGGACCGGCGGGTAAGAAGTTCGAGCCCGGCGATTCCGCACGCGCGCCTTCCGGCGGTCTGGTGTGGTTCTCGATCATCGCGGTGATTCTGTTGCTGGCGGGGCTGTTTTTCGCGGCGCGGGCGGTGTTCTCCCCGGCGGCGGAATTGCCCTCGCTGGTCGAGCAGGAGCGTGCCGAGCAGGCCGCGCTTGCTGCTGCTCAGGCCGAGCAGGAAACTGCCGATGCTGCCCCGCCGAGCGGGCCGGTAGTATTCACCTCTACCGAGGACGGCGTTTGGGTGCG
>DDNW01000150.1:18396-41405 GCA_002341345.1 Erythrobacter sp. UBA2510 | reverse complement strand
TTTGGGTGCGCTTCTACACCGCGGACGGCAACCGGCTGATGGAAAAGGAACTGGCGCAGGGCGAAAGCTATACCGTACCTGCCGATGCGGTGGGGCCGCAATTGTGGACCGGAAGGCCCGATGCATTGGCGATCACCGTCGGCGGCCAGCAGGTGCCGAAGCTGGCGGATGAATTGCAGGTCATGCGTGACGTGCCGGTAACGGCCGAGGCGCTGCTGGCGCGGTCGGCCGTGGCTGCGCCCGAACCGGCGACCAGCACGATGCCCGTGACGACCAGTGCTCCTACCAGTTCACCGGCTCCCACTCCCGCTGCCACGCGCAGCGCCACTGCACCTCGTCCCACGCCAACCACCAGCATGGCAAGCCCGCGTCCGTCATCGTCGCGCACTGCGCCAGCTTCGACAGCACCGACAGCTTCGCCGTCGCTGGCCCCCAATATCGACGCGCTCGATCCGCGCGATCCGCTTGACCCGGACACCATACCCGGCGCCGGGGCGAATTAGGGCGCGCATTGGGCCCTGACGGGCTGCAAATCGCGTGCTTTCGTATTCTCATTCGCGACAGGAGGAATCTGCAGGACGGTGGATTACCCGTCGCTGCCGGTGCAGCTTTCCCGTTAATCGTCTATTGCGCTTCGGTCTGTCACCTTATGACATCCGATGCTTTGGGAATTGTGTTGAAAGGAATGGCTCAAATGGCTCGATCCACGGCGAAACTGCCGAGCCTGCGGAAACTGGCCCCGATCGCGGCGATGGCGCTGGCGATTGCGGTGCCGTCTGCCCCGGCGCTGGCGCAAAGCAGCATGGAGGCACGGCTCGATCAGGTCGAGCGGCAGCTGCGCGCGGTCCAGCGCAAGGTGTTCCCCGGCGGCGACGAGCGTTTCTTCGAGCCCGAGATAACCGCACAAACTCCGGCGCAGCAGCAGCCGGCAGTGACCACACCGTCCTCGACCGCGCTGACCGATGTGCTGGCGCGGGTGACGGCGCTGGAGGGCGAGATCGCGCGCCTGACCGCCGCGACCGAGGTCAACCAGAACGCGCTCTATCAGCTGGAACAGCGCATCGCCCTGCTCGAAGGCGGCAGCACAGGCGGCCCGGCAAACAGGCCCTCGAGCGTGCCATCGACCCTGCCCGCTCAAGGTGCTTCAGCCACGCCGCCGCCCAGTTCCACGGGAATCTTGGCCCGTCCGGCTACGCAGCAGCCCAATAGCCAGCCTTCGGGCGTGATCCCGGTCCCGACCAGCGGCTATGATGAAGAGGCGGAGGAAAACGCCGGGGAAGAGCTGCCCCCGGTCGGTACGGCGCCCACTCCGGCCCGGGTTGCCGGGGTCGAGGCCATCGCCAAGCCTGCCTCCGGCGATGCGGGCGATGACGAATATGTCTATGGCTTCCGTCTGTGGGAGGCCGGCTATCTCGACGAGGCGCAGCAGCAGCTGGCGCTGTTCGTCGAGAAATATCCCAACCATTCGCGGATCAGTTACGGGCGCAACCTGCTCGGACGCGCTTATCTCGACGACAAGGAGCCGCGCGAGGCGGCGACGCATTTCTACGAGAACTACCGCGACGATCCGCAGGGCGCGCGCGCGCCCGACAGCCTGCTCTATCTGGGCGAGGCGATGATCGCGCTGGGCGATTCCGACCGCGCCTGCATCGCGCTGGCCGAGTTCGGCGATACCTATCCGGCGCTCGCGACGGGGCGGCTGAAGGACCAGTATGACCGCAACCGGAACCGCGTCGACTGCAGCTGACGGCCTGCCGCCGGAGCTGGTCGCGCGCTTCGCAGAGGCGCTGCGGCGGCTGAATCCGCACGGGGGCAAGATCGGTCTGGCCGTCTCGGGCGGGCCGGATTCGATGGCCATGCTGCTGCTCGCCCATGCCGCCATTCCGGGTAGTTTCGAAGTCGCGACGGTCGATCATGGCCTCAGGCCCGAAGCGAAGGACGAATGCGCGCTGGTGGCAGCCGCTTGCGCGGTGCGCGATATTCCCTGCGAGGTTTTGCGGGTCGAAGTGGCTAAGGGCAATGTGCAGGCCAAGGCGCGGGAGGCGCGTTATGATGCGCTGGGCGCATGGGCGACGCGCCGAAAGCTGGCTTGCATCGCCACCGCGCACCATGCGGACGACCAGGCCGAGACGCTGCTGATGCGGCTCAACCGGGGCAGCGGGGTGGCCGGATTGGCGGGCGTTAGGGCGCTCTCGCAGATATCAGGCGTTGGGGTTCCGGTTATCAGGCCGGTGCTGGACTTCCGCCGTGCCGAACTGCGCGCTCTGGTCGAGGGCGCGGGCGTCGCCTTCGCCAGCGATCCCAGCAATCAGGACGACAGCTACGACCGGGTCCGCATCCGCAAGGCGCTGGCCGATGCGGACTGGCTCGACCCGCGGGCACTGGCGCGTTCGGCGGGCCATCTGGCGGAGGCGAATGCTGCGCTGGTCAATATCGCTGATGCCTATTTTTGCGACCACGCCAGCAGCGACGGTACTGCCCTGCGGCTCTTGCCGCCGGACGAACGTATGATCGCCTTGCTTGCGCTGGGCCGGGCGCTGTCTTCTTTTGGCGCAGAAGCACGGGGCAGCGAGATCGCGGGGTTGCTGGGGCGGCTGGAAGCGGGCGAGGGCGGTAATCTGGCAGGCGTACTCGTCACGGTTGAGAAGGACGAATGGGTGTTCCGCCCCGAACCGCCGCGCCGAACCGGCTAGGCCAGCATAGACCTATCCATGCGCGCCGAAGGTGTTGGCGATGGCCGTCGTGATCCTAAGGCTCAACTGGTAGGCCCGGTCGATCGGTTCGATCAGATCGCGCCGGATCGCCGCATAGCCCTCGTCACCAACATCGGGATAGGTCGCCTTTTCCGACAGGTCGAAGTCGCTCGTCTGCGGGAATGACACCGGATAGGCGCGGCGCAGCTGGGCCAGCGCCTCGTCGATCCGGAGGGTAAAGACCATCTCCAGCACATCGTCGCGGCTGATGTCGTTGGCGCGGCTGAACACCGGCACACTGACGGCGCGGATGAACATGTGCTGGAACAGGGCCAAGCGCAGTGCCTGCAGGGCACCGATGGATCTCCGTACGTCCTCGCGCCCGTTCACCGGGTTCTCGTCGGGCAGGTAATCGAGCAGGCGGTGGAACTTCATCGCATCGACGCGCAAACGGCTGGCAAGGCGACGGAACACGCCGACCCGGTCATCCTTGACCAGATATTCGCTCAAGGCTGCGCAAGCATCGCTCAGGTGCGTTTCGGTACCGCGATAGGGACGGCTTGCCCAATAGGCCGAGTTGAACAGCTCGCCATAGGCGGCGACGGTCTTGACGCTGGCATAGGCATTGGCGGCGCGCGCCAGCCGCATCAGCTGCCGCCCACGCGGGCTTTCGGAAAGCAGCGCGGCCATTTCCTCGTACTGGCCTTCACAGGCCTGCCCGATCCCGGCGATCACGTTCACCGGATAGCCGAGTTGCTGGAGAATGGCATTGTGCGGGATGGCGCGGATTTGCCGCAGGCTCATCTCGCGGTCGGCGGACAGGTCGGACTGGCGGCGGCTGACGCGGCTGCCCGTGGGGTTGAGCAGACCGAGGCCGAAGGCGGTGACGGCACGCGCATAGGTCCGGCTTTCCAGATGTTCGTGCTGATAGTCGCGGATCGCCCGATAGAAATCGAGGGAGAGGTCGGTGCGCTGGTAGAACGGATCGCGCGGCGCATCCGGGTCGGTCCAGTCGGGCCTGAGGCAGGCGATGCGGGTGAGGGTGGCCAGCGCCAGCTGCTCGGTCGCAAACCACAGATAGCCGTCGCCGCCCTGAAAGCTGACCTCAGGCTCCAGCGTAATGTCGGCGCGCATGAAGCGCCGCTTGGCCCACGGACTGAGCGGCCAGGTCAGCCGGTCGGACATCGAATCCGGGTGCGCGCCGCGGCCCATGCTCTCGCCATGCGTGTCGAAGATCAATGCGGCGACGTCGGTGATCTCGTTCTTGACCATCGCATCGGCGAGCCGACCCTGCAGTCGCTCGATAGCGAGACTGGCCGGGATTTGCCCGACGAAGCGCCCGGCATCGGAAAAGCCAGTCTGGATGCAGATATGACCGCGCACCCGCGCATAGTCGCGATAGACCTCTTCGCCGAGCAATTCGTCGAGCAGGCGCCCGCCATGTTCCAGCGCGCTCTCGGTCTCGAACAGGGGTGAGACGTCGACCTTGTCGGCAATCCCGAACAGCTTGGCAAAATAGAGCGCCGCGAGGATCGTCGTCGGCTCTTCGCATTCGGCAATCAGCATCCGGATCGGCGCGTCGGCGTCGATATGCTTGAGGATCTGCGCCATGGCGAGAAACTGGCGGATCGCGGTGCTCGCCTCGATCGCGAGCGAGCCGAAATTGGGCGTCAGCGGTTTCACCTTTGCGATTGCCTTGCGCAGGTGGACGATCGCGCCCTTGCTCGACAGGTCGAGCCCCTTGTCGGTGTCGAGCCGGCGGCGGATCGCGTTGTGCAGCTGCTTGGCGTTCACCCGGAAGTGGATCCAGCCCATCCCCAGGCCATCGGCGCGCATCGCGGCGGCCAGCACCTTGAGCGCGACGGCGCGTTCGCCGTCCTCGCAGGCGGCGGCCTCGTCCTCCAGCGCGGCGATGATCCGGGCGAGGCTGAGCAGCTTCCTCGGGTCCTTCGCGGTCAGGCGGTTGGCGGCCACCGACAGGGCAGCGGGGTCGGCGAGGTCGGCGGCAAAGTCCTCGGCGCGTTCGCGGGCATAGTCGCGCGCCGGGACCAGTTCGCGCAGCAGCGGGTGGGCCGCGTCGATGGCTTCGAGCGAAATGACATAACGGGCCAGCCGTTCGGCCTTTTCCGACAGGCGGAACCCGATCGAATTCGACCAGGTGATGTCGGTGCGCCCGTCCATGTCGTAGCCGACCCAGCTAGCGAAGCGGAACGGCAGCGGGGCGAGCGCGCTCCATTCCTCCGGCCATGTGTCCCGCGCATGGGTCAGCACGGTGCCGACGATATCGTCGCGCGCTTCCTGCGCATGGCCGATGGCGCGCATGGCCCGGTCATGTTCGTACAGCAGGGTGATCTCGGGTCGCTCACCGATCACACAGACGGGATTCACATGCTCTACCGCCTCGGCCGCCTCGGCCACCGCGTCGGTCTGTGCAGGCGTCAGCAGGAAGGTCGGATGCGCGGTGAAGACCGCATGCAAGAGCGGCTTTTCCCAGCGCGAGCGGAAATCGGTGAATGTATCTTCGGTAAAGGTCTCGGACAGGGCGACCGCATTCGCCTCCATGCCCACCGGCGAAACGAGGCGACGCAACCGGTCGGCGCGGCGTCCCAGCGCCTCGCATTCGAGCTCGCCGATCATCGCCTCGCAATCGTCCAGCGTCAGCTCGCCCGCTTCGAGCATGCGCGACAGGTCGTGCGACAATTGAAACACGGGATTGAACAGCGGCGTGTCCTCGGTGAACCGATGCATTTCCTGAAGGCGGTCGGTCAGCGCCTGGACGGTCTTCATGCGGCAAGGCCCTTCGCTTCTGCGGCCAGCTTGCGGATGGTTTCGGTGTCGGCACCCTTGGGCACGACCCAGCTGCCGCCCACGCACAGCACCGGGTCGAGCGCCAGCCAGTCGGCTGCATTGTCGGGGCCGATGCCGCCGGTCGGGCAGAACTTGCATTTGTAGAACGGCGCGGCGAGCGCTTTCAACGCCGGGATGCCTCCGCTGGCGGCGGCGGGAAAGAACTTGAAGTGGGACAGGCCCAGCTCCAGCCCGCGCATGATGTCGCCGGCATCGGAAACACCAGGCAGGAACGGCACGCCCGCACGCGCGGCGGCACCGGCCACGCTTTCGGTGAGACCCGGCGAGACGATGAACTCGGCCCCCGCCGACACCGCCTCTTCGAGCTGTTTCTTGCTGGTCACGGTGCCCGCCCCGACGATCGCACCGGGGACCAGGTTCATGCGACGGATCACATCGAGCGCGACGGGGGTTCTGAGCGTTACCTCCAGCACCTTGAGGCCGCCTGCCACCAGGGCCTCGGCAATGGGGCGCGCGTCGTGAATGTCGTCGATGACCAGCACCGGAATGACCGGGGCCATGCGCATGATATGTTCTATGTCGCTCACAGGTCGTGTTCCCTGACAAAGGCGGCAGCCGCGCCATAAAGGCCCGGCTGCGGATAGGTGATGAGTTTGACCGGCAGCGAGGCCATCAGCGCCTCGTAACGGCCCTTGAAACGAAAGCGTTCGGCAAAGCCCGAACGCGGCAGGCGATCTTTCAGGCGCAGGCCCAGCCCTCCGGCGAGAACCACGGCGGAAGCGCCATGGGCAAGCGCGTAGTCACCCGCGGCGCTGCCAAGGCCCATGCAGAAGTGATCGACGGCGGCGACAGCGAGGCTGTCATGGCCGGCCAGTCCGGCGCTCCAGATTGCGCGGTCGTCTGCCAGTTTGGCGGGGCGCTGCTCGATCTCGGCCAGCACGGCGTAGATCGCGGCGATGCCGGGACCGGAATTGACCCGCTCGGTTGAGACGCGGCGATGCGCCTTGCGCAGCCGGGCCAGCACCGCATCGTCGACCGTATCGACAGGCGCGAAATCCATATGTCCGCCCTCGGTTGCCTGGACGTGATACCCGCCGCTCGTGCGGTGGATTTGCGCGACCCCAAGGCCGGTGCCGGGGCCGACCACGCTGATAGTGCCGGTCGCGGGTAGCGGGGTGTCGGGCCCGGTAACATGCGCGAGGTATCCCTCGTCCACATTGGCAATCGCATGGGCGACGGCGGCGAAATCGTTGAGCACCGTCACGTCGTCGAGGCCGAGCTGCGCGTCGAGCGCGCCGGTATCGAGGACCCAGCTATTGTTGGTCATGCGCACGGTCTGGCCGGTGACGGGTCCGGCAATGGCGACGGCGGCGGCGCGCGGCAGTGTCCGGCCGACGCGCGCCTCGAACGCCTCCCACGCGGTTTGCAGGCTCGCATGGTCGGAGGTGCCCAGCGTCACCGGTTCGCTCAGCGAGATTGCGGTGCCCGCAGCGATGGTGGCGATGGCAAAGCGGGCATTGGTGCCGCCGATATCGAGCGCCACCAGCTCCATTACAAACCGGCGGCTGCGAGCATGGCCGAGCCGCCCTTTTCCGCCTCGTCCGCGCCCGTCCGGAACAGCGCAAAGAGTTCGCGGCCAAGGCCCGGCGCGTCGGCAGGAGCGGGGGCGGGGCTGCGGGAGCTGAGGTCGGCGCTGGTCGAGAGCGTTCCGTCCTCGGCGCTGAGACGCACGATGTCGCCATCGCGCAGAAAGGCCAGCGGGCCGGAATTCCCGGCGGCATCGGCCAGTGCCTCCGGGCTGACATGGATCGCGGCGGGCACCTTGCCGCTCGCGCCGGACATACGCCCGTCGGTGACCAGCGCGACCTTGTGACCACGATCCTGCAACACGCCCAGCACCGGGGTCAGCGCATGCAGTTCGGGCATGCCGTTGGCGCGCGGCCCCTGGAAACGAACGACGACCACCACATCGCGGTCGAGTTCGCCTGCCTTGAAGGCTTCGGCCACCTCGTGCTGGTCAGAGAACACTTTGCACGGCGCCTCGATCGTCCAGCGCGCCTGTTCGACGGCGCTGGTCTTGAAACAGGCGCGGCCCAGATTGCCCTCGACCAGCCGCATCCCGCCATCGGGCTGGAACGGGTCGGCGGCGGGGCGAAGCATCTCGGTATCGCCGCTCGGGCCGATATCGCGCCATGCTAACTGATCGCCATCCTGCCACGGTTCCCGTGCATAATCGGCGAGGCTGGTGCCACCCGCAGTCATGATGTCGCCATGGACGAGGCCCGCCTTGAGCAGCTCTCCGATGACGTAGCCGATGCCGCCCGCAGCGTGGAAATGGTTCACGTCGCCCGAGCCATTGGGATAGACGCGGCTGAGCATCGGCACGGAAGCGGAAAGCTCAGCCAGATCGGTCCAGTCGATAATGATCCCGGCGGCGCGGGCGAAGGCAGGGATATGGATGGCGTGGTTGGTCGATCCGCCCGTCGCCAGCAGGCCCACGGCAGCGTTGATCACCGCCTTCTCGTCCACGCATTGGCCGAGCGGGCGATGATCCTTGCCCAGCGCCGTGATTGCCGCCAGCCGGTGCATCGCCGCGCGATCGAGCGCCTGCCGCAGCGGCGTGCCGGGCTGGACGAAGGCAGCGCCGGGCATGTGCAGGCCCATGAACTCCATCATCATCTGGTTGGAATTGGCCGTCCCGTAAAAGGTGCAGGTGCCCGGCGAGTGGTAACTTTTCGCCTCGCTTTCGAGCAATTCGGCGCGGGTCGCCTTGCCTTCGGCATAAAGCTGGCGGACGCGCTGCTTTTCCTTGTTGGCGACGCCCGAGGGCATGGGGCCGGAGGGAATGAACAAAGCGGGTAGCCAGCCGAAGCGCAGCGCGCCGATCAGCAGACCGGGGACGATCTTGTCGCAAATGCCCAGCAGCGCGATGGAGTCGTACATGTTATGCGACAGGCCGACCGTGGTGGCGAGCGCGATCACATCGCGGCTGAACAGCGACAGCTCCATCCCGTCCATGCCCTGCGTCACCCCGTCGCACATCGCCGGCGTCGCGCCAGCGACCTGCGCGGTCGCGCCGACCTCTCGCGCATAGAGCTTCAGGCGCGGCGGATAGGCACCATAGGGCTGATGCGCGCTGATCGTGTCGTTATAGGCGCTGATGATGCCGATATTCGCACCGCTGCGCGTGGCGATGGCGGTCTGGTCCTCCCCGGCGGCGGCAAAGCCATGCGCGAGGTTGGAGCAGGGCATCGCAGAATTGCGGTCGCCGCGCTTGTCCGCCTCGTCCGCCATTAGTTGCAGATAAGCGGTGCGGCCCGGCTTCGAACGCTCGATCACCCGGTCGGTAACGCGCTGAAGGGCTGGGTGCAGGCTATTCATGCCAGCTCACTCCGTCGCGTTCGGCGAGCGCGATCGCCGCGCTCGGCCCCCAGCTGCCCGCGCTGTAGGTCTTGGGCGCCAGGCCCTCTGCGGCCCAGGTGGCGCGGATCGCATCGACCCACTGCCATTGCGCCTCGACCTCGTCACGCCGCACGAAGCGGGTCTGGTCGCCGTGGACGAGGTCGAGCAGCAGCCGTTCATAGGCGATGCGGCGATGCGTGCCGACGAAGGCATCGGGCATGGCGATGTCGAGCGGGACGGAGCGCAGCACCATCCCGTCCTGCTCGATGCCGGGCACCTTGGCCATCAGTGAAAGCGAGATGTTTTCCTTCGGCTGGATGCCGATTACCAGCCGGTTGGCGGTCATCTTCGCGCCGGTAAAGATCGAGTGCGGCACGCAGCGGAACTGGACGACGATCTCGGTCACGCGTTCGTGCAGCCGCTTGCCGGTGCGCAGGTAAAAGGGGACACCGCGCCAGCGCCAATTGTCGACATGGGCTTTCAGCGCCACGAAGGTTTCGGTGTCGCTGTCGCGCCCCAGTTCCTCGTCATAGCCGGGCACGATCTGCCCGTTCACGGCGCCGCTGCGATACTGGCCGGTTACACTCTCGCCCGCGCCGATGGGCCGCAGCGCCCGCAGCACTTTGACCTTCTCGTCACGTACCGCGCTGGCGTCGAAATGGCTCGGCGGTTCCATCGCCACGAGCGCCAGCAATTGCAGCATGTGGTTCTGGACCATGTCCCGCAGCGCGCCCGCGCCGTCGTAGAAATCGACCCGGCTTTCGAGGCCGACCGTCTCGGCGACGGTGATCTGGACATGCTCGATATAATTGGAATTCCAGATCGGCTCGAACAGCAGATTGGCAAAGCGCAGCGCGATCAGGTTCTGCACCGTCTCCTTGCCGAGGTAATGGTCTATCCGGAAGATCCGGTCTTCGGGGAAGGCGCGGGCGACCGCATCGTTGATGGCGCGCGAACTGGCGAGATCGGTCCCGAGTGGCTTTTCCAGGCTGATCCGCGCCCCGTGGCCGGTGAGCCCCGCATCGACGAGACCCTGAATGGTCGGTTCGAACAGGCTGGGCGCGGTCGACAGGAAGATTGCCAGGTCCTCGCCCCCGCCACAGACCCTGGCCAGATCGTCGAACCCCTCTGGCGTGGTGACGTCGCAATCGACATAGCTCAGGCGATTGAGGAAGTCGGCCATGCCCCCGCGCCGTTCGGCGGGCAGGTATTTTTCGAGCGCAGCGCGGGCGAGATTGCGAAACTCGGCATCGCTCAGGCCAGTGCGTGCGGTGCCCACGATGTGCAGGTCGGGGTCGAGCAGCTGATCGGCAGACAAGGCGGCCAGGCTTGGCAGCAGCATACGCTGCGACAGGTCGCCGGTGGCCCCGAACAGGAGCAGCGTCTTGGCTGTCTGTGCTGTCATGCGCCCCCTTCATTTTGTGGTGCATGCGCCGGATCGCGACGCGCCCCATTATGCTGCGTCGCAGCAGAATTGAAAGCGCTAATGGGCCAAAGTCGAAAACAGACTCAGGATACTTCAATGCTCTTGTCGCCGAAAGTGGCAGGGCCGAAGGCGGTCATGAAGCTGACATCGGCAGCGTCGCGCCCGACCCCTATCTTGGCGGTTTCAGCCGGGTCGGCCATGCCCGTCGCATCGACCATGTGCCATGCGCCGCCGCCCGCAATGGTCGGATCGGCGAGGAAGACTTCGGCAATGGCGTGGAAATCCTGCGGTTCCACATTCGGGGCATAGCAGCTGACAAAGCGGGCCGGGATCGCAGCGGCGCGGGCGAAAGCGACCATGACATGGGCATAGTCGCGGCACACGCCGCGCCGGTCGATCAGCGTGTCGATCGCGGTCGTGGTTGGACCGGACGCGCCGGGGGTGTAGGTGAAGTGCTCGGCGATCCAGTCGCGCATGGCGACGATCTTTTGGCCGCCGGAAAGCGCGCCGAACTGGTCCTCGACAAAGCCCTGCAGACGGGTGGCGGGGCAATACCGGCTATCGAACAGATAAGGCACTGCCTCTCCCGGCAGTCTGTGCGTATCGAGCATGGCGAGGTCGTCCAGCGTGGCCAGCATGCGGGTGACCTGCACACTGACGGTGTAGTGGATTGCGATATCGCCTTGCCCGCGCAGCCACAGCCGTTCGCCGATATCGTCCTCTGCCGGTACGCGCGCGGTGTCGACCGCGGCGGGCAGGGTCGAGATGCCGCCGGTGACGCCCTGCTCGGGAATCATCGCAACCTCATATTGCAGCAGCACATCGGTGGTCTGCGGGAGGTTGAAGGTAAAGCTGGTGGTGATGTTGAGCGTCATGCCCCTTCATACGCGGGAAGGGCGTGAAAGTTGCGCTTATTCGCCGATAATTTGCACGACGACCTGCCGCAGGTTCAGTCGCCCGCAATCACGCCGAACAGATCGTGCTCGTCGGCTTCCTCGATCATGGCGCTCACGATGTCGCCAGGTTGCAGGCTGGCGGGGACATCACGCAGGAAGACCTGCCCGTCGATCTCGGGCGCGTCGGCCTGCGAACGCCCGGTGGCGCCGATATCGCCGTCCTCGTCCGGCTCGCCCACCTCGTCGATGATGACCGGCAGGGTACGGCCGACCTTGGCGGAAAGCTTCTCGGCGCTGATCCGCGCGGTCAGTTCCATCACGCGGGCAAAGCGTTCCTCCTTGACCGCCTCGGGCACCGGGCCGGGCAGCGCATTGGCCGCCGCGCCCTCGACCGGCTCGAAACGGAAGGCGCCGACACGGTCGAGCTGCGCCTCTTCCAGCCAGCGCAGCAGATACTGGAAATCTTCCTCGGTCTCGCCGGGGAAGCCGACCACGAAGCTGGAGCGGATCGCGATATCCGGGCAGATCTCGCGCCACTTCGCGATGCGTTCGAGCACCTTGGCCTCGTTCGCGGGTCGCTTCATCGCCTTGAGCACGCTCGGGCTCGCATGCTGGAACGGGATGTCGAGATAGGGTGTCAGCAGACCCTCGGCCATCAGCGGGATCACCGCATCGACGTGGGGGTAGGGGTAGACATAGTGCAACCGCACCCATGGCGGCGCGCCCTCTGCCGTGCGCAGCTGGCCCAGTTCGCGGGCGAGGTCGGTCATGTGGGCGCGGACCGGGTGCCCCTTCCACTCGCGGCTCTCATGCCTGGTATCGACGCCATAGGCCGAGGTGTCCTGGCTGATGACCAGCAGCTCCTTCGTGCCCGCCGCGACCAGCTTTTCCGCCTCGCGCAGCACCGCGTCGATCCGGCGGCTGGCGAGTTTTCCGCGCAATTGCGGGATGATGCAGAACGCGCAGGAATGGTTGCAGCCCTCCGAAATCTTCAGATAGGAATAGTGCCGGGGCGTCAATTTTACATCTGGCTGTGGCACGAGGTCGATAAACGGACCCTGGCTGGGCGGGGCGGCTTCGTGCACTGCCTCGACCACATCCTCGTATTGATGCGCGCCGGTAACGGCCAGCACCTGCGGGAAGCGGGCACGGATCACCTCCGCCTCCTCACCCATGCAGCCGGTCACGATCACGCGGCCGTTCTCGGCAATGGCTTCGCCGATTGCCTCGAGGCTCTCCTCCTTCGCGGAATCGAGAAAGCCGCAGGTGTTGACCAGCACCACGTCGGCCCCGGCATAGTCCGGGCTCATCGCATAGCCGTCGGCGCGCAGCCGGGTAAGGATGCGCTCGGAATCGACCAGCGCCTTGGGACAGCCGAGGCTGACCATGCCGACGCGCTTCTGTTCGGGTATTTGCGATGCCATGATTGCCGCGCCCCTACACCTGCCGGGACGAATAGGCTAGGTGCTGCGATACGGGTGCAACAGGAGACCGGTTATGGGCGATATCAGTTTTCTGAAGGTGCTGCTTGCGACGCTGGCCTTCTTCCTGATCGGGGCGATCTGGTACGGGCCGTTATTCGGCAAGGCCTGGCGCGAGATGATCGGGATTACCGAGGAAGATATCAAGGCGGGGCCAAGGCCGGGGCAGAACCCGATCTGGCTGATCATGGGGCTGGCTTTCGCGTTCGAGATGCTGGTCTCGCTGATGCTCGCGCACACCTATGCGCGCACCTATCCGTCCGACCTGGCCAAGCTGATGATCGCCTTCGGATTCGGCGCAGCGATCATGGCGCCTGCGCTGGGCATCAATTACCTCTACCAGATGCGTCCGGGAAAGCTGTTCGCGATCGATGCGGGCTATTTCGTCGTCGGATGCACGGCCATGGGCATTATCTACGCGCTGATGGATTAGAACTCCCACCACTTGCGCGGGAGCGGGCCGGTGCCGCACCTGTATCAGTCACACTGAAACAGAGATCAGGCCTGCGAGGAGAACTCGCCGTCCTCTACCGGAACGTCGGTCGGCCTGATCTCGACCACGATATCGCCTTCGCGCATCGTCTTGGCCTCGTGCTCCCAGAAACCATGCGCGCCGCCATTGCGATAGATGCGCAGACCCTTGCCGCCGGTCGTAATCTCGGACAGCGGCTTGCCAACCTCTTCGGGCAGGACGGGGCGCTCGATCAGCTGGACCCGGCCCGAGACCGAGGCAAGGTCGGCGAGGTAGTCGGCAATATGCGCGCCCTGTGCGGAGCCCGCCAGCAGCAGGCCGGTGAAGCGCACCGGGTTGATGACATTGTCCGCGCCCGCCTGCCGCGCGAGTAGTTCGTTGTCCTCGGCGCGTACCACCACGCTGATCGGGACATCGGGGGCCAGATGGCGCACGGTCAACACGATCAGGATCGAGGCGTCGTCGCGTCCGGCGGAGACGAGTACGGTCTGCGCTTCGGCGATGCGGACCGCCATCAGCGCCTCGTCGCGGCTGGCATCGGCCTGAATGACGTTGCAGCCGAGTTTCTCGGCATGCTCCAGCCGCTCCTCGCTATTGTCCATCACCACGATTTCGCGCGGGTTGGTGCCGCGTTCGATCAGTTCGTTGACTGCCTCGGAGCCGGAGACCCCGAAGCCGAGGACGACGATATGGCCGGAAAGCTGTTCCTGTATGCGCTTCATGCGAAACTTCTCCCAGCTGCGCCTGATGATGAAATTATAGGCGGTTCCGACGAAAATGAAGATCACCGCGAAACGAATAGGGGTGACGATAACCGCTTCGACAAGGCGCGATTTGTCGCTGATCGGGGCGATGTCGCCAAACCCCGTCGTCGTGATCGAGATCATGGTGAAATAGACCACGTCGAGGAAACTGACATGGCCGTCATGGTTGTCGACCAGTCCGTCGCGGTCGGCCCAGTGAATCAGCACGACGAGAAAGACCAGCCCCAGCGCCAGCAGCACACGGATGCCCAGATCGCCCCAGACGGGTACGTGCACCGCGCGGCGCAGCGGCGTGAAGCTGGTCGTGCGCGAACGGCGGGGCGGTCGCGCAGGCTTGCTCACGAAGCGAAGGCTCCGGCCAATTGGTCGATCGCGGGGTAATGGGTCAGGTCGAGTTGCAGCGGAGTGACCGAGACATAGCCCTCGGCCACAGCCTCCAGATCGGTACCGTGGTCGAGCGTATGCTCGAAGCTTTGCAGGCCGAACCAGTAATATCGCTTGCCGCGCGGATCGGTCCCTTCGACCAGGCTACCGCGCGAATAATCGTGAAAGCCCTGCCGGACTACGCGGATGCCCTTGACTTCCTCGGCTGGAACCGCGGGAAAGTTGACGTTGACCAGTGTCCGGCGGGCCAGAGCATGGTCTTTTGCCAATGCGACAAGTGGGGCGAGCACGCGTGCGGCCCAGCCTTCCGTCGCATCGAAGCGGTGCCCTCTGTTGCGAAATGCCTGACTAAGCGCGATCGCCGGGATGCCTGCCAGCGCCGCCTCCATCGCTGCAGATGCAGTGCCCGAATAGGTGATGTCGTCACCGAGGTTCTCGCCCGCATTGACGCCCGACAGGACGAGATCGGGACGCTGATCGAGCAACAGTTTGCGCAGCGCAAAATTGACAGCGTCGGTCGGCGTGCCCGTAACGGCAAAGCGCCGCTCGCCATGTTCCTGCAGGCGGATCGGCTGGTGCAAGGTCAGCGAATGGCCCGCGCCCGATTGCTCCTCAGACGGGGCACAGACCCAGACATCGTCGGACAGCTTGGCCGCGATTCTTTCGAGCACGGCAAAGCCCGGGGCATGGATGCCGTCGTCATTGGTCAGCAGGATACGCATCAGGCAGCAGGCTCCAGTTTCTCTAGTCCGCCCATATAGGGGGCAAGCGCGGTCGGGACGATTACAGAACCATCTTCCTGCTGGAAGTTTTCCAGTACGGCCACCAGCGTTCGGCCCACGGCCAGGCCCGATCCGTTGAGCGTATGGACGAAGCGCGTGCCCTTGGCATCCTCGGGCCGGTAACGGGCGTTCATGCGCCGCGCCTGATAGTCGCCGCACCAGCTGATCGAGCTGATTTCGCGATACGCACCCTGTCCCGGCAGCCAGACTTCGAGGTCGAAGGTCTTCTTCGCGGTCGCGCCCATGTCGCCTGCGCACAGCAGCATCTTGCGATAGGGCAGGTCGAGTTTTTCGAGCACCATCTCGGCCGAGGCGATCATGTGCGCGTGTTCGGCTTCCCACTCCTCCGGGCGGCAGATACTGACCAGTTCGACCTTCTCGAACTGGTGCTGGCGGATGAAGCCGCGCGTGTCGCGGCCCGCCGCGCCCGCCTCGGAGCGGAAGCACGGGGTCAGCGCGGTCAGCCGGATGGGGGCGGAGAGATCGTCGATGATCGCCTCGCGCACCGAATTGGTCAGGCTGACTTCGGCGGTGGGGATGAGCCAGCGATCGTCTGTGGTCTTGAACAGGTCATCAGCGAACTTCGGCAGTTGCCCGGTGCCGAACAAGGCCTCGTCGCGCACCAGCACCGGCGGGTTGCACTCGGTATAGCCGTTCGCGCCCGTATGCAGGTCGAGCATGAACTGGCCGAGCGCGCGGTGCAGCCGCGCCATCTGACCCTTCAGGAAAGTGAAGCGTGCGCCGGACATCGCCGCGCCGGTCTCGAAATCCATCCCCAGCGTCGGGCCGAGATCGGCATGTTCCTGCGCCGTGAAGGCGAAGTCGCGCGGAGTGCCCCAGCGGCTGACCTCGACATTGGCGGCCTCGTCCGCGCCTTCGGGCACGTCGTCGGCGGGGATATTGGGAAGCACCGCCAGCAGATCGCCCAGCGCAGCCGCAGCCTTGCGCTCATCCTCCTCCAGCGCGGGCATGTCGGCCTTGATCCCGGCGACCTCGGCCTTGAGCGCCTCGGCACTGTCCTTGTCGCCCTGACCCATCGCCTGGCCGATCGCCTTGGACGCCTCGTTCCGGCGCGCCTGCATTTCCTGTAGCCGGGTTTCCAGCCCGCGCCGCGCGGCGTCCATTTCCACGATGCGCCGGGCAATGGGTTCGACCCCGCGCCGGGCAAGGCCGGAATCGAAGACTTCTGGGTTTTCGCGAATGATACGAAGATCGTGCATGGCGCGGCCTATGCCTGTGCGCGTGTGGCATTGTCCAGTGGGAACGGGCTGGGCTTCCGCGCGTAGCTTGGCGCAGGACATTGTGCAGCTATTGGTTGGCCAATGAGCGAACTTAGCGGGGCCTGAAAGGGGTTGTAATTGCCTGAGGATATTCTGACACCGCCGCGCCGGACCCGGTTTGTCGATCTGGTGAGCAATGGCGTGAAGCTGGCGCGCCATGCCGGGCTGATGCAGGCGCCGCAGCTGGAGGTCGAACCGCTGCTGGCAGAAGCGCGGGCCGATACCGGGCTTAAGGATTTCGGCGATCCTTGGTTCATGGAGCCCTTTGCCCGGCTGCTCCAGTCGCTGCGGGAAGAGGCACAATTGAATGAAGGCGGACAATGGGCAGCGCATGCGCAGATCCGCAAGGTGTTGCACGACCGCCTATGGGCCGAGCAATGGTTCGACCGTCACCCCGAAATCCTCGCCCGTCCGCTGCCGCACCCGGTGATCGTGGTCGGCCCGATGCGTTCGGGAACCACGCGCATGCACCGGCTGCTCGCGGCCGATCATCGCTTTACCCATTTGCGCAGCTTCGAGACGATCAGCCCCGTCCCCTATCCCGATTTCCGGCATGGCGCGCGCGATCCGCGGATCGATCTGGCGTCACGGATCATGCACGTCGCGCGGCTTGCCAATCCGCGCACGCTGACGATCCATCCGACCGGTCCCATGCAGCCCGAGGAAGAGCTGGGCCTGTTCGTGCGCAGTTTCTGGGGCATGAAGCACGATGCGCAATGGTGGGTGCCATCCTACAGCGCATGGTGCGAGACGCAGGACGCTGACGGCGCCTATCGCTATACGGCCAAGCTGCTGCGGCTGGTCGGCTGGAGCCAGCAGACCAGTTCATTGAAACCGTGGCTACTGAAGACCCCGCAGCACATGTTCGACCTGCCGGCACTGCTGCGCGTCTTCCCCGATGCGCGGGTGATCTTCACCCATCGCGATCCGTGTCAGGTGGTGGGCAGCGCCGCCTCGCTCGCGTGGAACCAGACGATCATCTATTCCGACCATGTCGATCCGCAGCGGGTCGGCGAGGAATGGCTGCGCAAGACACGCCTTCAGATCGAGCGGATGATGGCGGCGCGCCGCGCGATCCCGGACGAACGGATGATCGATATTCAGTTCGAGGACATGGAGCGCGACTGGTGCGGCTCTATGGAACGGGTCTATCAGTTCCTCGATCTCGACATGGGGCCTGCCATGCCCGCGATGGAAAAATATCAGGAACGCACATCCAGTCTGAAGCGCAAGGTGCACCAGTACAGCCTTGAGGAATTCGGTCTCAGCCCCGAGCGGGTGCTGGGCGAATTGGGCGAATATGTCCGCACCTTTGACATTGCCACCCAGCAGCGCCGCCACGCCGCAAACCGCTAGTGGCGTATCCTACCCGCAAGAGTGCTTTGTCGGATTCGCCGGGTGGTGATATATGCGCGCGCCATGAAGTTCGTGCTGCAAGTCACTTTCGTGCTGATCATCGGCTTTCTGCTGATCCGGTATTTTGCCGGAACCGGCCCGATGGTGACGCATCGCTCGCCCGAGGCAATCGTGCAGGGATGGCAGAATTAGCGCTGGACCTGACGGCTTTGCTCGCCCGCACTTTGGCTGCATAAAGACGCTGAACCGCAATAAATCGATTCGCTTGGGAGAGGCTCTCGGACGCGTCATCATGGCGATGGCGCGCCGTGGATGGGAGATCCTGGCGATGATGCTTTTAGACGGTTGGCAAATGCTGCGGCGCGTGCTGCCCGCGGTGATTCTGGCATTGGCAGCTCCGCATGCGGTGCTGGCTGACGAGCCCGAGCATTACGACGTGTTGATCGAGGGTGGTCGGATCGTCGATGGCACCGGCAATCCCTGGTATTCGGGCAAAGTCGCGGTGCTGGACGGAACCATCGCCGCGATCGGCATCCTGCCCGGCGCCACCGCCGATCGGGTGATCGATGCCACCGGCATGGTGGTTGCGCCCGGCTTCATCGACCTGCACACCCATTCCGACATGCCGCTGCTCGCCGATGGCAACGCCGAGAGCAAGGTACGCCAGGGCGTCACGCTCGACGTGCTGGGCGAAAGCACGACCGTGGCACCGCGCGATGGCTTTCCGGATGAAGAGGACGACGGTTTCATCGTCGACTGGGCGAACTTCACCCAATATTGGGACCGGCTCGCGGAGAAGGGCATCTCTATGAATGCCATCTCGCATGCCTCTTTCCTGCAAATCCGCCGGGTGGTGAAGGGCTATGCGACCGAACCGGCTACGTCTGAAGAACTCAACCAGATGAAGGCGCTTATGGCCCGCTCTATGAAAGAGGGCGCCTGGGGCATGGTGCTGCGCTTCGAAAGCGGCGGTCCGCGCTGGCCTGACGAGGTGATCGAACTCGCCAAGGTCGTCCACGACTTTGGCGGCAATGTTACCACCCATATCGGCAGCGAGGGGTTCGAGCAGGACAAGGAGCTCGACTTCACCTTCCGCCTTGCGCGAGAGGCGCAGGTCCCGGTTCACATCTTCCACTACAAGATCCGCGGACGCGACAACTGGCATTTGCAGCAGCATTATATCGACCGCATCGATCAGGCGCGGGCCGAGGGTATCGATGTCACCGTCAACGAATATCCCTATACCGCGATGAATCACGGCTGGAGTGCCTTTTTCCCGGTTTGGGCGCGCGAGGACGGGCCGGAAGCCTTTGCCGCGATGTTGCTGGACCCGACCGTACAGGCCCGGATCAAACAGGATGCCGACTTCAAGGCGTGGATGCACGAACATGGCGGGGCCGAGGGCATCGTCTATGCGCGTTCGTCGACGCCCGCGCACGAGCCGTATCTCAATATGCGTCTGGCCGACATCGCCGCATTGCGCGGCGATGCCGATCCGGTCGATACCGTGGTCGACCTGATGGCCGAGGCAGGGGGCAATATCGGCGGCGTTTTCCATGCCATGTCCGAAGAAAACGTACAGGCGGTGATGGTGCAGCCGTGGACGGCGATCTCCAGCGATGCCGGGGCGCTCAACCTGCAGACGCGCGGCTTCCCCCATCCGCGCACCTTCGGCACCAATCCGCGCGTGCTGGTCAATGGCGTCCTGGTGGTCGATGGCGGCGAGCATACCGGCGCACGACCGGGAAAGGCGCTGATGGGCCACGGCTACGCAGGCGAATAGCGCAGTATCGTATCGGCGGTGCTCAGGAAATGGTGGGCGCGGCAGGGATTGAACCTGCGACCCCACCCGTGTGAAGGGTGGTTTGCGGACTAAGCCTGAAACACCTTGAGCCACTTTTCTATCCGTAAAATGCGCCCGCTTGCGTCTGAACGTCTCACCATGTATTAGACACGCATTAACATTGTTAGACACGGTTCATGGCGCAATGACTGACCTGACTAAAGTTGGAGAGCGCGGGAAATTAAAGCCCCTGCCGGGCAAGCGTCCGCACTTCCACAGGCTACGACAGGGCGTATTTGTCGGCTATCGACCTCCGGCGACGGGCGAAGGGCCGGGAACATGGATCGCGCGCGCGCGCGATGATCTGACCGGCAAATACCGCGATAAGAGCCTTGGTGATTACGGCACTTTGCCGGGCAGCGAAATGTTCGCTGCGGCCAAGCGCGATGCCGAAGCATTCGCTGTCGAAGTCGAAACCGGCGGCCTGCCCGATGTGAAGCTGGAAACCGTCGCCGACGCCTGCCGAGCCTATGAGGCCAGGGGCAACGACAAGGCCACGCTCGATCGGTTGGTCTTCAACGATCCCATTGGCATGGTCAGGCTCGACAAGCTGCGCCGCCATCACCTGCGCGACTGGCGCTCCCGACTTACCGGCAAGCCCTCGACCATCAACAGGGCGATGGTGCCTTTGCGTGCGGCGCTTGGGGCCGTCAAGGAGCCGGGGAGGCCCGGAACAGAGGCAGCGTGGCAGGAGGCCCTTAAGCCTGCCCCCAGGGCGTCGGTGAAGCCCGAAGAGAGGAAACGGGATTATCTGTCCCAGAGCGACCGCAAGAAGCTCGCCAAGCTGACGCCGTTGGTGAAGGCGCTCACCATGTTGCCTATCAGACCCGGTGCGCTGGCTTTCTTGCGCGTGAGGGACTTCGATAGGCGATCGGGCGTGCTGACGATTCCAAGGGACAAGGCCGGGGCCGGTAGAGCAATTCCGCTGTCGGGACCGGCGCGGGATTTCATTGCTGCCCAATGCAAGAGCAAGACACCTGCCGCGTGGATATTCACTCAGTCGGATGGCAAGCAGTGGACGCGCCACGATTGGGCGGAATTGCTTCGCGCTCATGATGTCGAGGCATACGACATTCGCCATGCTGTGCTGACCGATCTTGCCGATGCTGGTGTGCCGCCCAATGCTCTCGCTAAGCTGGCGGGGACTAGCGTCGCGATGTTGGAGGCCACTTATTACAAGTTGACCAGTCAAGTTGCGGCAGATGCTTTGGCGAGGCTGGCAAAGTGACCGATTGGCGCGATATTGGCGAAGGCCTCAAGGACCAATGGCGCAGAATGCACGACGGGCTGGATAGGCGGGTCAGCGACCATTTTGCCCGTGTTGAACGCGATGCACCCATGCTGTTTGCAGTGATCCAGGCTAGGCGGGGCAACCCCGCTGCAATACCTGCATTATTGCGATCCAATGTGCCCTTGAAAGCCGACGACCGCGAAACGCTCGCATTTTATCTTGAAGGTGGTTTTGAGGGCTCACCGCGAGGGCCGGGCGCGCCAAAGGGATTGGCCACGCAAATCGCCGGGAAGACTGGGCGCTTCGTTGATGAATGGAAGGATATTTGTCGACAAAACCATATCAGCACACATGGTGCCACCGATGATATGCGAGGCGAGGCCGCAGAGTTTATTTGCAGTGAGCTGGGCGTTGCCGACCGAGTGGATATTGAAACCGTCCTCCAATACCTAAGAAAAGGTAAGGCTTAGCCGTACCGGCAAATACCCCCACAATGCTTGCACGTTCCGCGTGGTGATTGCTCTGAACTCTACCGATACATGGTGTGCCACCAAGCGAAAGGTGGTGCAAAATGACTATCGCAGAAGAAGAACCGATGGAGCGGCTTGCATATTCGATCAACGAATTTGCCAACGCCGCGCGATTGTCGAGGCCAACCGTATATCGGATGATCCGCGACGGGGAATTGAAGACCGCAAAAGTTCGCGGTCGGCAACTTGTCCCGGTGGCTGAGGCTAGACGTATCTTTGGGGAGGTCGCCTGATGCAGAAACGCCGCCCCATGGGGAGCGGCGCTGTTCATTGCGGCGAACAGTTACGCTCTACCACACCCCGCCAACCACGTCCACTTCTCGTGGCACCCCTGGCAGCCCGTCAAAGGCTTGCTTTCCTCATGAAGTGGGAGGCGCACCATGGGTAACGTCCGCGAACATCGAGTTAGCGCCTTCTGTAATTGGTTGGACACCATCCCACCCGATCCGCCCTTCCACGCCCACCCGGCCTTTCGGTTCTATCGTGATTTGACGGATGCCGAGTTCTGGGCGGCACAAAAGGAAATGAAGCGACGCGCCGATGCCGCGATGGCTGAGGCGGATGCACTCGAACGGGAGGCGCGAAAATGAGCGCGCTGGACCCGCGAGATGCGGTGCGCTTCTCAAAACTTCTCGGTTTGCTCGGCAGCGACCAGGTCGGCGAACGCGCCGCTGCTGCGCTGAAGGCGACCGAATTCCTGCGTGCCCGCGAAATGGGATGGGTCGACATCGGCAGGCAGCTGTCAGAGCCGAGCTATCGGGCCCTTCCTGATCCAGCTCGCCCTTCGCCAAGTCACCAGCGTGACGCGCGAACTTGCCTCGCATCAGATGTTCAATGGCGCGAGCATGAGCTGGAATTCCTCAAACAGATGGCCACGCAGATGCGCCGACCGAGCGAGAAGCAGCGGGATTGGCTCGATGGCCTGTGTGACCGGCGGAGGCGCTCGATATGAGCCTTGCGGAATCCATCACTCGCCAAATGGGCGGAAGCTGGCACGGCGGCTATGGAACATACCCCGGCAATGGCCACAGCAAGGCCGACCGTAGCGTGTCGATCAAGGATGCGCCGGACAAGCCTGAGGGCGTGGTCCTGAACTGCCACGCAGATGGCGTCGATGCATGGAAAGCCGAAATGGAGCGCCTGCGGAAAGCTGGCCTCATTCCGGAATTCCGTCCAAATGGTCATGGCCGAGCCGAGCCGGAGCGGTATTTGTACCGCGACCAGAATAGCCGCCTAGCCTATGCAAAAACCCGCGTCGATCGGGCGAACGCGAAATACCAGTTTGAGCATTTCAGCGGTGACCGCTGGCGCGCAGGACGTGGTGGCGCGGAGGCTATCCCCTATCGCCTGCCAGAACTAACGGCAGCCGCGCCGGATGCAGTGCTTTATATGGCTGAGGGCGAAAAAAAGGCGGACAAGCTAGCCTCGTGGGGCCTGCTGGCCACTTCTCACAAGGATTGGTCGAAACGCTTCGCCGAATATGTCCGGAACCGGACAGTTATCATCCTGCCCGACAATGACGATCCGGGGGAAAAACAGGCTGCCGATGCCGCAGATTTGGTCGCTGATGCCGGGGGCAATCCCGTCATCGTGCGGCTGCCCGGTCTGCCCGAAAAGGGCGATATCATGGACTGGTCCGGCACTCGTGAGGACTTGGCGTG
>DDNW01000150.1:15726-18317 GCA_002341345.1 Erythrobacter sp. UBA2510 | reverse complement strand
ACCTCCCTGCGCCGTGAAGTTCTGCCGCTTGCTGACCTGTCGGCATGGCAAAATTCCTCACCGACACCTAAAGAGTTTCTGTGGTCGGGTCGCATTCCGAAAGGTGAGGTCACAATCCTCACGGGTGGAGGCGGGCTCAACAAATCCACTGCGATGCACCAGGCCGTAGTTTGCCGTGCTGCTGGCCGCACATTTCTCGGCGTCGACATCACTCCGGGACCATCCCTTTACGTCACGGCAGAGGACGATTTTGCGCGGCTGGAATGGATGCAATTTCATTTCTGCCAAGCACTCAATGTCGATCCCGCCTCACTGGTCGACAAGATGTTTCTCTCAAGTCTTCGAGGGGAGTTAAACAACGAACTGGCCACCTTCGATGCTGATGGCAAAATCAAACCCGCGCCCGCATTCCAGCGTCTGAAGGCTACTCTGGAGGCCACCAGCGCTGACTTCCTCGTGCTCGACAACGTGGCGCACCTCTTCGCTGGAAATGAGAATGACCGCGTGCAGGTTACCGCGTTTGTGAATTTGCTCTACTCGCTCGGCGTAACCGTGGTGCTGATCGGCCATCCGAACAAAAAGGGCGATTCCTATTCAGGATCGACGGCATGGCTGAATGCCGTTCGCTCGCAATTGGTGATTGAGCGCGCCGACGAGTTCGACCCTGATGCCCGCGTCCTGCGCGTCGATAAGGCCAATTACGCGCGGCCTGACGAGGAAATCAGATATCGCTGGCATGACTTCGCGCTGTGGCTGGAAAGCGATCTGCCGAAAGACATTTCACGGGAGATAGCCAAAACCGTTCAGGCCAGCGGTGACAATGAGATATTCCTGCGCTGCCTGAGGGCACGAAACGCACAGGAACGCCCGGTCTCAGAAAGCCCATCCAGTCGAACCTACGCACCGCGCATCTTCGAGAAAATGGCGGAGGCTAAGGGTCTGCGAATGCCGCGTCTGGAGAACGCGATGGAGCGGCTTTTCCGCATCAATGCCATCGAGCGTGGAGTGGTTTGCAACGTCGGTCGAAAGGACCGCGAAGGCATCATCGAAAATTGCGCTGACGTCCGCGCTGACCCCTGCGCTGACAGTTGCGCTGACGTCCACCCACAAGGCGCGCCGAGTGCGCCCTCACACACCCCTACCTACGGGAGTGCGGGCGCGGCCCCTGATGGGCCGCCCGCGTCCGCGCATGGAGACGCTCATGGCTGAAGTCCTACCTATCCGCCCGGCCCGCGAAATTGTCGTGTGGCACGATCACGAAGGTTGGAACGTCCGCATGGGCAGCGACCATCAGGTCTTTTGGAAACGTCATCTCGCAAGTGGGTACATCGACCTGCTGCTGTCCAAGCACGTTGCCTTCGTCACAGTTGAAGGCGAGGTGCCCAATGCCTGACGATTCGATGTATTCACGCGCTCGCTGGCGTTACCTCGCGCGGAACGAACCGGGATATGGCGTACGACTTTTCTTGTCCACACTACGCCGTCCGCGTCTCCAACAATCAAACGCCAACACCCCCCCACCATTGATCGCCGCGAAGGCAGAACAGGAGATTACAATGACCGACGAGATACCCAAGGTTGACGAATTAGATGGCTGGCCGGAACGTGGGCACAAATATCAAGTCCCGTGCATTCGACAGGTGTATTGCAGCACTCTGGACTGGTGGCCCGTCTGGACCAAAGCCATGATTGATAACTTCCGTGGCAACCGGGAGCTGGCCCCTAGCGGGCCGCACTATCATATCGATCCGCGCTTCCTGACCGACGAACAGATGGACATTCTGGCTGCCAATTGGGCGGAGAGCGCCAAGCTTCATAAGGAGCATGGGCTTAACCCGAAGATGGCTGTGATGAGCCTGTCCCGCCATAACGATTGGATGAAATATGCGCTTTCAGTGACTGTGCCCGCCAACGTCCCGCGCCTCCAAAACTTGCTAGATCAGTTTCGCGCGGAAATATCGGTCCCGTGCGAATATCGAATACTGACCTGCCGCGTGCATCGCATCGAATGGGACGTGCCTGCGCGTGATGAGTTCTGGGACGTCAAGCCCATCACCCCGAAAGGTGAGCCACAACCCGCGATTGTAAAGAACGACCGACCGACCTGTCCGCACAACGGATTCGATCTGACTGCAGTTTGGGATGGCGAGAGTGAGACAGTGCGGTGCCCGCTGCACGGCTTGCTCGTCGACGTGACGGGCTGCCTAGAAAGGCGGGCGGGGGTAGCTGCAAATAGTGACGCGGAGGCTTTTCTGGCGGTCGTGGAGGCTGAAAAGCATACGCCTTGCCCCGATTCGTTCCGGGCGCGCGAAGGAGGCCAGCATGACCCTGCCTAACCTCCCGCAACCGCCTGCGCACCTATCGCCTGATGCCGCACAATGGTGGGCCGATGTGCTGCGCGACTATTCGCTTGAGCCACATCACTTGCGCCTCCTGCAATCCGCCTGCGAGGCTTGGGACAGGATGCAGCAAGCGAGGCAGGCGCTGGCCGATCATGGCGGGCTGACATTCACGGATGAGCGCGGCGTGATACGGGCGCACCCTTGCGTTGCCCATGAACGAGACGCGCGCGTGGCATTTGCCCGACTGGC
>DDNW01000150.1:11718-15651 GCA_002341345.1 Erythrobacter sp. UBA2510 | reverse complement strand
GGCATTTGCCCGACTGGTGCGCGAGCTGGACCTGGACGCGGGCGCATTGAGCGAAACGTCGCGACCGCCTGCGCTGCACTCAAATCGGAGGGCGGGCGATGCCAGTTAAGAAACGACGCTCCAAGGCAAGGCCGCACCCCATCACGCCGGAAGCGGTGCTGGCATGGCGAACTGGCGACGAGTCGGAGGTGCGCACGCTGCTGGGCCTGAAGCCCTGGCAGCTTTCCCCATTCGATGCCGCACAAGATTGCCCATACCCGACAGGGACGATGGGCGAACAATCCTATCAGCTCGCGCAGCAGCTGCGCATGGAACTGGAGGTCGCCGATGCCGATCAAGCGCCGCGTGGATAAGTCCCGCAAGTTGGACGAAATGAAGTTGGAGGAATTACTCTTTGGCCCGGGCACGTGCCTGTTCAACGGCGAAGGCTATCTCGCGCCATACGGCGACGGAATTTGGCACCACAAGTCTTCGGAAGTGCAAGCGGCGGTGCTTGTCACCATGCGGGCGGATTGGCACCGATATCAATCGCAAATCCTGCAAGCTTGGGACGAACGAACGGAGCACGACCGCTACATCGCCCGCGAACATTTCGGCGATCCGCCTTCTCCATGGGCGATGCGGGAATTCGGGGATCCGTAATGCGGGGGCCTTCGCAAATCGACTGTCGCAAAAAGAGCGCGTGGCGGCTTGAGCGCCATAGGGAAATAATTTTCTGCTGTTTGAATTCCGACCCGCCACCGCCTGCTGTTTGAAAACCTAATCAAAGTTTTGATCGCCGGGAGGCCGACCATGAAACCACATTGCCCTTACTGCAACGGAACTGGCCACTACGCCGCCCCGAACGCCGACGCTGCCGAGAACTATCTTCGCCGACAAGCGAAGGAATTAGGAATTGCCTGGAGCTGGGAGGAAACCGTGGGCACCACCGAAGCCGCGCAGCTTCTGGGCAAGTCGGTTTCGTTTATGGAGAAGGACCGGGACGGCGAGCGCGCCATTCCCTGCTACCAGCGAGGCAGCAGGTGGGCCTATCCGCGCCGTGGGCTAGCCGAATTTCTCGCCCGGTAATCCCGTAAAATGCCGTAAAATACCGTACAACCTACCACGCGCAGCACTCGCGCCCGTGCTTTGTGTCCCGGCAGTATCAGAAAACCGGGACTAAAAATGCACACTCTTACTTTTACGAAAATGGCGATGGCGATGGCGGGTTCGCCCGACGCGCTTGGGCCTGCGCAGGAGATTGCCGAACGGCGCTGGGGCGAAAATTCCACAGCTGCGAAGGCGATCAAAGCAGCTGTTGCAGCAGCCACCACGGAGAGTTGGGGGAGTCCGCTTTTCTCGGACTACGGCGCTGCGATCACGGAATTCATCGAATTGGTGCGCGCGCAGACGATCATCGGCAAGCTGGAGGGATTGCGCCGCGTTCCGTTCAACACGCCGTATCTTGTGCAGACGACTGGTGCGGCCGGAGCATGGGTGCAGGAAGGCAAGCCAATGCCGGCGGGCGCGCAGGCATACGAACGCAAGACGCTGCGCCTGCTGAAGGTGGCTGCGATGGCGGTTCAAACGCAGGAGCTTTTCGAATCGCCCGATGCCGAAGGCGTTATTCAGGCCGACCTTGTGCGCGCCGTGGCCGAAGCGATCGACACGGCCTTTATCGACCCTTCCAATGCTGGCGTGGCAGGAGAACAGCCTGCGAGCGTCACGTATGATGCGCCGCACTCCACGTTTGTTTACACCGATGGCGACGACCTGACCTTGGGCATGGTGGGCTTCACTGGCGACCTCACCAAATCCTATCTGGTCATGAATCCGCAATTGGCGCTGACACTGCCGGAGAATTATTTCCGCGACCTCGACCTTCGCACTGGTGGCCGTGCGGGCAAGTTGCCTGTGATCCTGTCCAATGCGCTGCCTGTCGATGGCAACGGCAATCCGCAAATCGTACTGATCGACCCGAGCGGGATTGTGCGCACGAGCGATGACAGCGCGGCGCGCATTAAATCGACCGAAGCGGGCACAATCGAAATGGTCGATAATCCGACGCAGGATGGCACCACCAGCACTGGCAGCTCGCAGGTGTCGATGTTTCAGGCCAATTGCGTGGCCGTCGCTGCCCTGTTGCATGAGAACTGGCGCGTCGAGCGCGATGGCGCAGTGCTGCTGATGAATAGCGAGGCGGCAAGCTGATGCGCGCCTATTCCTTCCTCACGATCAAAGAACTGGACCGCGAAGAGCGTCGGATTTCCGGTTGGGCCTCGCGCCCTGAAGTTGACCGGGTCGGTGACGTGGTCGAGCCAATGGGTCTCCAGCCCGCGAAGGGCACCATAAACTTATTGCTCGACCACGATCATGCCCGCGCTGTCGGAATAGTTGAGAGCGTCACACCCTCAAGCGAGGGAGTAAGGTTCACCGCTAAAATTGCCAAGATTACGCAACCGGGCGCGCTCAAATCGATGTGCGATGATGCTTGGGAGATGGTCCGCGAAAAGTTGCGCGCGGCGGTATCAATCGGGTTTAGGCCGCTCGACGCCGAACCGATGACCACCGGCGGCATGAGGTTCAAGAGCTGGCAATTGCTGGAACTCAGCTTGGTGAGCGTTCCGGCGTGTGCATCGGCAACCATCGACCAGGTAAAACATTACGCCCGGCAGACAAGCCCGCGCGGGCGCGTCGTGCGTATCCCGGAACTGGCGACGACAAAGCAGGCGCATCGCGTGGTGCGGCTCGACAGCCCCCCGCTCGGCGTGAAGGCCGACAACGACCTTGGGCCTGTCAGCTCGGCATTGGTGAAAACCGCCGACGAGATCGAACGCGACCTGAAAACATACGAGGATATCCGCAAGATGGGGCCTACGAACTACGCGCGGGTTCTCAACGATGTCGATATGGCCAAGGCCAGCGACCGCACGTTTGCCGAGATCATGGCACGGCTCGACAAGCTGGAGCAGCGCAAATGAACCTCGCAAAGGACGTTGAAACCCGCGCAGCCATCCGCATCGTGATCGAGCGCTATTTCGACCGTGCCGAGGCGAACATGGGCAAGTTTGCCAATCGCGAGCCGATGATCGAACGGGGTATCGACAAGATGCTCGCCTTGGGCGTGGAGGTGCACGGCAATTACCTCACGTTGCCTGACAACACGGAGCATTGAAGCACTTCTACCGCCTTGGCAGCAGATTCCCCGCCGCGTCTGGCAATCGGGAGTCTGCTGCCCCCCCCCCCTTCACTCCATTGGGTGGTCAGCCAGGCGGGGTGAACAAAGTCAGCAAATGAGTAGTTAGCGGACATTCCAGATTCCGCTTTCCTACGCGAACCAATATTTGAACATATGAACGCCTCAATGACTCGGAGGCTCTCATGCTCACCATCGACTCCGCAACATGTTTTGCCCTCGCTGCACTTTTCGTCGCAGCTTCCAAGTTGGTCTGGTCGATCAGGCGTAGGTGTCGGGCCTCACGCCCTGCACGGTTCCATGCCGCCATCAATGAATTGAATTGCACGGTGACCACATCGTGATCGGCCATCGGCGGCTTCGGTTCTGGAGCGGGCTTTGGATTGAGGGCGCGCTGCACGGTGCGGACGCTAATGCCGGTTTCATCGGCAATCTCGCGCGCTACTCCCTGCGGCCTACCTCCTATTGGTGTGCTGGCTGGTTTTGCGCCATTTTGTCGCGAAACCTCTCTCCGCGCTTCCAACAGTTCAGCATAACGCCGGATGTGTTCGTCGCACTAAGACCGTTGCTTGCCTGTGTGATGGGTTCAGTGAGCCTGACGGTCCTCGATTTCGCAATCTCGCTCCGGCGAATTGCCATCTAGAGCGTGCCGCTCCGGAATGTAGGCTACCTGCGGCTGGTCGAATATCTCGTATTCCATCGTGGGCTCCTCTCGCGGCATAAATGAGCGAGATGGCTTTGATTTCCACGATTTGCGA
>DDNW01000150.1:5543-11610 GCA_002341345.1 Erythrobacter sp. UBA2510 | reverse complement strand
GGCGACGAGCGGTTCGTCGCCGACCCTTCAACTTTTCAAGACTGTCGCCTTCAGCCCCCATTGCACCAACCTGCGTACTGCTTCCGGTCGGCTAGGATTGTCGTCCTGTGCAGCGATCCACGTATCTAGGTCAGATAGGTCATCCGGCTGAAGACGGACATGAATCGACACACCACTTTGTCCGGGGCGGGCGCTTCTTTTGGTACCAGAACTTGCATCGCTCATTTTAGTTTGGTACCAGAACTGCGAGCCGAGTGGAAGTTGCTGCTTCCAACCCGGCTCTAACCACAACCGATCCCAAGGAGGTCGATCATGGCTAAAAACCAATTAGGGGCGAACTCTGCCCCTGTCACCTTGCCTGTGGGCTTTCCCCCGCTTCCGGCAGTCCTCAACATCCTCGCACGCTTCAATCGCGACCAGCTAGCCAGCTTTATCGAGGTGGCGCTGGACCTCGCCAATGCGATTGACGGCGATCCTGATGCTGAAGTCACCCGAGCGGAAGACGATTTTGTCACCTTGCCCCCCGGCATCGAATACGGTCCCGGCTGCATCGTCGCTGATGCTGGCGAGAATGCTTGGATTGAATGGGACCAGATGCGCGGCGGCCAGAGAAACGGCCCGAACATCGCTCAAGGCCACGAGGATGACGAGGAAGACAGCGCGGATCGGGGATTGGATGAGGCAGAGCCCGATATGCGCTCGTACGCCGCCTATGACGCCAGTGCAGGCTGTCCGATAGCCGACCCCGGCGGCGATGAACACGATGGCAAAGAGCCCGATCCGGATACTGAGATCGAGCAGATGCGGGACGACGTGCCGATGTTGTCGGTGCAGTCACTCGATTACTGTCTCTTCACTGACAAGCGCTGGAACCTTGGTATTTCCAATCTGCAGACTAGCTTTCGCACTAACAGCGAAGAGGTACGATCCGCAGACAGTGGCGCAGTTCTGGTGACGCGAGGTTTTGAGCGGAAGCCGGGAGTCCCGGTCTAAGCACTGAATTCAACGCCGCGAGGCAGTCGAGCGGGGCCGTGGTCGAGTGACTGCGGCCCTTTTCTTGTCCGCTTTCGCCACAAATTAGACACAGCGCGCAGGCTGACCATCTAAGTCATTGAAAAGATGGTGGGCGCGGCAAGGATTGAACTTGCGACCCCACCCGTGTGAAGGGTGTGCTCTACCACTGAGCTACGCGCCCGCCGGTTGTCCGGGCCCTGATGAGGCCTCGCGGCAGGCGCGCGCCTTTGCCACGCGCGATCCCGGCTGGCAAGTCTTTCGGTGACCCCGGATCAAGCAGGCCCTAGCGTGACAGAAGGGCCCCCAGCGCAGCCATAAGCCCGCGATCCTGCGCCTTGGGCGCCGAATAGTCCAAGGTGGCACAATCCAGACAACGCGCCTGCCCGCCGCGGACCGCAAACAGCGCCTCGACATCGGCCAGCAGCCGCCCGGTCAATGCGCTCTCGCGCAAGGTGGTGAAGGCGACCAGATCACGCGGCGACGCGCTGCGCGCTTCGCTTTCGGGCTCGTCGGTGAACATGGCGGCGACCATGCTGGCGAAACTTTCAGGCTTGTCTTGGCCCAGAAACTTCGGCTGCCATTCGCCCTCTTTCAGACCCGCCTGACCCGCCGCCCATGCGAGCGCGGCGTCGAGATCGCCGAACTGGTCGACCAGCCCGATCTGGCGGGCGGTCCCGCCGTCCCAGACCTGCCCCTGCGCCAGTTCGTCGGCGCGCTCCTTGGTCATCCCCCGCGCGGTGCTGACGATGTTCAGGAAGCGCGAATATTGCGCATCGACGCTCGCCTGCAGCAGCGTCTCGGTCTCGGCATTGAAGCCGCCGAGAATGTCGGGCTGGCCCGAGAGCGGAGTTGTCCGGATGCCGTCCGAATGCACGTCATATTCGGCGAGCAGGTCCTCGAAGGTGGGGACAATGGCGATCACGCCGATCGAGCCGGTGATCGTTTCGGGCTCGGCAAAGATGCGGTCCCCCGTCGTTGCGATCCAGTAACCGCCGCTGGCCGCGACATTGCCCATCGAGATCGCGATGGGGATGCCCTTTTCCTTGTGCCGTGCCAGCGCCCGGCGGATCGCTTCCGAGCCGCTGACCGTGCCACCCGGCGAATCGACGCGCACCACCAGTGCGGCCAGATCATCGTCCAGCGCATCGTCGAGCAGGTCGGAGATGCGTGCTGCGCCTGCTTCTCCGGGGCCCTGCTGGCCATCCTGGATTGTCCCGGCAACGGTGATTACGCCGATGCGCTTTGCCCCGCTGCCGAAGGCGCTGCCCGCATCGCCTGTCGGTGCGACCTCGGCCAGCCACGGGTCGAGCGCAGTGTGGGCAAAGCTGCCTGGCATGTCCTCGAACTGGTCCTTGCCCACCTCTTCGGCCACGCGGGCGCCGAAGTCCTCGCGCGTGCCGATCGTATCGGCGATCCCGGCATCGACTGCCGCCTGTGCCAGATTGCCGTCGCTCGCCGCGATCCAGTCGTCCAGCGAACCGGTAACGAGATCGATATCGGCCTGCGGGCGCGCCTTCTTCACATGCGCCTGCCACTCTTCCCACAGCGACTGGTAGAGCGGGGTGAGATTGGCGCGTGCCTCGTCCGACATGGAGCCGCGCGTATAGGGTTCGGCAAAGCTCTTGTACTCGCCAGCGCGGTAGACCTTGGCCTTGATCCCGAAGCGTTGCAGCGCATCGCCGTAATAGAGTGTGTGCCCGCCCGGACCGCGGATCAGCGCACCGCCCATCGGGTCGACCCATACTTCGTCGGCATGGGCGGCCAGCATCAGTGTGTCGTCGGTATAGGCGATGGCATAGGCATAAACCGGCTTGTCCGCCGCGCGGAACCGGTCGAGCGCATCGCCGATCGCAGCCATGTGCACCTGCCCGCCGCCGACGAAGGTGCTGAGGTCGAGCGCAATGGCCTCGATCCGCTCGTCACTCGCTGCCTCGTCGATCGCATGGACGAGATCGCGCGCGGCATATTCGCGCATCGGCAGGCTGCCGGACAGCAGCACGCTGAACGGATCGACCTGGCTCGTCTCCTCCACCACCACGCCATCGAGTGCCAGCAGGAGCGCGCCCTTGTGCACCATGCCGGGGCTGGGGCGGGAACTGAGCAGCGCGAACAGCGCGGCGAAGAACACCAGCAGGAACAGCAGCGCCAGCGCGTCCTTTATGCCGACCAGCAGTCGCCACACCTTGCCTGCAAAACTCATTCACGAAATCCCGGTTGCTGCCCTTCGCCTTTATCTAGGCAATGGGGCCCCGACGCGCCAGCGCCGTTTTGTCGCAAGATATTGCGGGGGAAGGGGCAAGGAAACTGCTTGAGCGGATACAGCGGCTCCACTATGCGCTTGGCTTTAATGACATCGACGCCAGACCAATCGACAGGGGCCATGCCAACAGGCCGCTACCCCGTGGGTGCACGTGCCTTCGCGCATCGCGACCTGATCGCGATCGGGGCGCTGGAGCGGCACGAGATCCTCTATCTGCTCGACGAGGCGGAACAATGGGTAGCGCTGAACCGGCAGGCCAAGAAGCATGTCGACCTGCTCTCCGGCCTGACGATCATCAACGCCTTCTTCGAAAACTCGACCCGTACACTACTCAGCTTCGAGATCGCGGGCAAGCGGCTGGGCGCGGACGTGGTCAATATGCATGCCGCGACCTCCAGCGTGAAGAAGGGCGAGACGCTGATCGACACGGCGGTAACGCTCAATGCCATGCGCGCCGATGCGATCGTCATCCGCCATGCCAGCAGCGGGGCGGTCGGGCTGATCGCGAGCAAGGTCGATTGCCCGGTCCTCAATGCCGGGGACGGCAGCCATGAACACCCGACCCAGGCGCTGCTCGATGCGCTGGCGCTGCGCTACAAACTGCGCGAACGGGGCATGGCGGCGGACGATTTTACCGGCCTTGTGGTGACGATCTGCGGCGATATCCTGCACAGCCGGGTGGCCCGCTCGAACATCCTCTCCCTCACGGCGCTGGGGGCAAGCGTGAGGGTCTGCGCGCCGCCTGCGCTGATGCCCGCCGGGATCGAGGCGCTGGGGGCCCAACCTTTCACCGATTTCGATGCCGCGCTGGCAGGCGCCGACGTGGTGATGATGCTGCGCCTCCAGAACGAGCGGATGGATGGTCAGTTCATCCCTAGCCCACGCGAATATCGCCACCTTTACGGGCTGACGGCAGAGCGGCTGGCATTGGCGGGCGAGGATGCCATCGTCATGCATCCTGGCCCGATGAACCGGGGCGTTGAGATCGATTCCAATGTCGCCGACCTTGCCGGTCGCTCTATCATTACCGCTCAGGTCGAGATGGGCGTGGCCCTGCGCATGGCTTGCCTTGACGTGCTGACGCGTCGGACGCGCGGCGTCCCCGGCTGGGCAGATGGAGAATGGGTGTGAAGCAATTGCGGCCCGTCACCATTACCGGCGGCAAGCTGGTCACCGCGAGCGGCGTTGCCGAGGGCAATTTGCGGTTTGCCGAGGGCGAGATTGTCAGCCTTGGCGAACAGCCACAGGATGGCGATGCAATCGTTGATGCGCGCGGGGCGCTGGTCGTCCCCGGACTCGTCGATCTGGGCGTGTTCGATGTCGACAAGCCGGCGTTCCATTTCGGCGGGATTACGCGCGCGGGGTTGATGCCCGACCGCTCGCCGCCGCTCGACCTGCCTTCGCGTGTGCGCTTCGTTGCGCAGAGCGGCAAGCCTGATTTCTGGGTTCATCCCTTTGCCGCCGCTACGGTCGGGCTGGAGGGCCAGCAACTCGCCGAATTGGCGCTGATGCGCGAGGCCGGGGCCAAGGCGGTCGCGACCGGGCGCGACTGGATCGCCGACAGCGGCGTGATGCTGCGGCTGCTACAATATGCGGCAATGCTCGACCTGACGGTCGTCTCCCATGCCGAGGATGGCGGGCTGGCGGGCCGCGCGGCGGCCAGCGCGGGGGAGATGGCGACGCGGCTCGGCCTGCCGTCTGCGCCTGCCGAGGCGGAGGCGCTGGCGATTGCGCGCGACCTGGCACTGGCCGAGCTGGCGGGCGCGCGGCTGCATTTCCGCCAGGTCACGACCCGCGCAGGACTCGATCTGGTGCGCGCGGCCAAGGCGCGCGGGTTGAAGATCACGGCGGGTGTGACGCCGGCCCATTTCATGCTCTCCGACCTCGCGCTGGGCGGCTACCGGACCTTCGCGCGGCTTTCGCCGCCCTTGAGGCGCGAGGAGGACCGGCTGGCCGTGGTCGACGCGATTGGCGATGGGACGATCGATGTCGTTTCCTCGGGCCACGATCCGCGCGGGCCGGAGGACAAGAATCTGCCTTTCATCGACGCCGCACCGGGCATGGCCGGGGCCGAGACGCTGCTGCCGATGGTGCTGACGCTGGTGCGCGACGGCGTGATCGACATGCCCCGCGCCTTCGACCTGCTCGCGAGCGCTCCGGCCCGGCTGCTCGGCGTCAAGGCGGGTCTGCTCGAAAGCGGTTACGAAGCGGACATAGCGCTGGTCGATCCGGTGCGCCCGTGGGTGGTGAGCAGTGCCAAAATGACCGCTGCGGCAGGCAATACGCCGTTCGACAAACAGCCTGTGGAAGGTCGCGTCACTGCCCTGTGGAAGGGCGGGGTAGCGGTAGAGCTTTAAACATGCGTCGGGATTGCGCCCATGGCGGGCCGCGAAACGCCGTGGTCTGCGCTTCCGGTGCTCACGTACCGAAAGTACGCCGTGCGCCGGTTCTCGAACCCGACATTACTCGCTCCACCATGAACAAAATCCCGGCGCAGCCAGTCAGCGTCAGGTGAAGATACAAATAGAAAGGCGGCCGCCTCCGGGTGTGGAAGCAGCCGCCTTCGGGGAAAACCCCTGATTTATTAGCTTTTAGCGACGTGCGAGATGCACGTTGCGCTCAACCGCGCCGGGCAGCGGGCTGGCCGCCGCCCAGGTGATGCAGCCGCCGTTGCCGCTCGACTGTACGCGGTTGCACATCGTCTTGGCGGTGCCTTCGCTATAGCCGCCAGCCGACACGCGCCAGTAGCGCTTGCCGCGCACCACTGCCTCGGTGATGACCATTTCGTGGCGG
>DDNW01000150.1:0-5421 GCA_002341345.1 Erythrobacter sp. UBA2510 | reverse complement strand
GGTGATGACCATTTCGTGGCGGGCGAGCTCGGGATAGCGGCTCAGGTAGATGTTCCAGGCGCGCCTGGCACCGGCCTCGCTGGTGAAGCTGCCCAGCTGCACGAGGTGCGTGGGATCGGTCACCGCCAGATCGGTTGCGGCAGCGCGCTGCGGAGCCGCAGCGGGCTGTGACGCAGGCTTGTTGGCACGCGCGCTACGCGTCGCCGCGGCATTGCTGGCGGGCAGTGCCTGCACCACCGGCTTGCTGACGAACTGCATTGTGTCCTGACGGACCGGCGCGGCCGCCTTTGCGGGAGCCGGAGCAGGCGTTTCCGCAACGGCCACGAGCGGCGCGGCGACGGGGCCCTCGACCTTGGCGGGAAGCTCCTCCGTACTGGCGGGCAGGGCGACGCGGACCACCGGCGTATCAGTGACCGCCGGACGCTCTTCAGCAGAGGCGAAGAGCGGCTGTTCGGGATAATTGGCCAGTGCCAGATAGGTCGGCATGCCGGCATCGGGTTGTCCGGTCGGAATGTCGAGCAACGAGGCAACCCGGGTCTGGAACGCGAGCGGGTGGGTGAGCTGGGCCCATTCCTCCATGCGCACATCCAGTTCGCCTGCTGGCACATCCTGTTCGGCCATCAGCCGGGCTTCGCGCCAGCGACCGGCCAGCGCATAGGAGTAAGCGAGGTTCTGACGTACCTTGGCGGTGTTGCCGCCGCCGCGTATCTCGTTGCCGAGCACGTGCACGGCACGCTCGGGCTGACCGGCCAAGGCATAGGCGAGGCCGAGGTCGGCGGTCGCGATTGTGCCCTGGTTGGCATTGAGGACCGAGACGGCCTCGTCGAAGCGCGCAGCACCGGTATAGGCCAGCGCCAGCGACAGCGCGGTACGCGCGCTGTTGTCGCCCAGTTCGATGGCTTCGTTATAGGCGGTCGCGGCAGAGGAGAAGCGGCCTGCCTCGAGATAGGCATTGCCCGCCGTGGCGCGGTAGGACGCATTGCGCGGTTCGGCCTCGATCGCGCTTTCGGCGAAGGTAATGGCCTTTGAGGCCTGGCCCTTGGCAATGGCCGTTTCCGCCGAAGCGGCGGCGACATTGGCCGAGCCCGAACCGGTCGCGGCGCAGCCTGAAAGCAGCGCCCCTGCCATGGCCGTGGTGGCGGCAAAGCTCATCAGGCGCGAGTGACGGTTGATCGAGTTCATTTCTATTCCCCTCAGGCCTTGCTGGAACCGTTCTTGCCGATCTGGGCGGCAAGGGCATCGAGTTCCGGAATGTCGGCAAGCAGGCGGTCGAGCGCCTCGGTGACGATCTGCTGGGCGCTTTCCCCGCGAATCGTGCCTGCAAGTTTCAGGCGCAGGTGACGCTCGGCATCGAGGCGCAGCGTGAAGGCGGCGCGGCGGCCCTGCTCCACGGCGCGACGACGCTCCTTGCCGGCGCGGTCATTGGCGATTCGCTGCTGCGTTGGCGCGTGGTCGCGGTGTCCGGGTCCGGGCAGGATCACGGCCTCTTCCGCATCCTCGCCAAGGTCGTTCCAGCCGAGCAGCGACTGGCTGTTGCTCATGTCCTCGAAATCGTCGGTCACGCCGTTGCAGCGCGCATCGGGACCGATGGCAGCGCGCATGGCGGGCTTGGCACCGCCCTTGCGGGCGAGCAGCAGCGGACCGAGTGAGGCGACAGGCTTGGTGTCGGCCATAATGCCCTCCACCCTTACTGTGCGACGCGGCGACCGAAGCCGCCCTGCTGCGCATGGCCGGCGCGGTTGCTCGCGACATGCGAGCCCGGCGCGGCGAAAACGGTGCGACGGAAGTTCTTTTCCAGGCGGTCGGCAATATAATGCCAGAGCGCGATGACTTCCTGCGCGCTGCGACCTTCGGGCTCGACTTCCATGACCGTACGGCCATCGATCATCGACGCGGCGAAATCCGTGCGGTGGTGAATGGTGATCGGGGCGACGGTGCCATGCTGCGACAGCGCGACGGCGGCTTCCGAGGTGATCTTCGCCTTGGGGGTAGCGGCATTGACCACGAAAATCAGCGGCTTGCCCGCGCGTTCGCACAGATCGACGGTGGCGCCCACGGCGCGCAGATCGTGCGGGCTGGGACGGGTCGGTACGACGATCAGCTCGGCAACCGAGATCACCGACTGGATCGCCATGGTGATCGCAGGCGGCGTGTCGATCACCGCGAGCTTGAAGCCCTGCTGGCGAAGAATCGCCAGGTCGTTCGCGAGCCGCGCGACCGTCGTCTGGGCGAAAGCGGGATATTCGTCCTCGCGCTCGTTCCACCAGTCGGCGAGTGAACCCTGCGGGTCGATATCGATAAGAACGACGGGCCCGGCGCCTGCGCGCTGAGCCTGAACGGCCAGATGACCGGCCATCGTGGTCTTACCTGAACCACCCTTCTGCGATGCCAAAGCCAAGACGCGCAACGCTGATACCCCTTATCCAGCTGGACCTGTAAAATTCGCTGTTATTAAAGTCTTCGTACCGGGGGCTTCGCAGACTACCGTTTATATCGGGTTAATTTGCACAGCTGCTTGCGCGGCCTGCTTCAGGGGGTAAGCGAGGGGTAGTGAGCAGGCAGCCTGAACAAAATGATCCGGCGCCGATCGCGCGCGGGCAGCGGATTGCGGCGCTGGATATCGTGCGCGGGATCGCGCTGCTGGGCATCGTCGTCGCCAATGTGAATGCCTTTGCGCAGCCCAACCTCGCTTATTACTGGCCCCCGGCGCTCGGCGGCGGGGTTGAGCCGGGCGATGCATGGTTCTGGCTGCTCCAGTTCACGCTCATTGACGGCAAGGCCCGGGCGCTGTTCGCGATGTTGTTCGGGGCGGGGCTGGTGCTGTTTGCGGAACGTGCCGCCGAGGGCGAGGGTTCGGAACGTGCTGCAACCTTCCGGCAACTTCGTCGCCTGTTCTGGCTGGCGCTGTTCGGCCTGGCGCATTTCACGCTGCTATTCGAGGGCGACATATTGTTCGCCTATGCCACCGCCGGTCTCTGCGCGCTGCTGGCGCTGGGCATGCCGGGGCGCTCGCTGCTGACGATGGGGCTGATGTGGGGCGTGGCCGGGGCGCTGCTGCGGATCGTCGATTATGCCCCCGCCGCGTTGGTGGAGGGTGGCGGCAGCATGTATCTGCCGGGCGCCGATATCGAACCCTTGCGAATTTGGTGGGAAGGGCAGATCGCCGATGCCGCGCGGCAGGCGGCCATATATCGGGGGGGCAGCTATGCCGACATCCTGCACTGGCGGATCTCGGAGGAGGGCAGCCGACTCTATTGGGGCCTGCTGGTCAATTTCTACGAGACCATTCCGCTGATGCTGATCGGCATGGGCCTCTACCGTCTGGGCCTGTTTTCGGGCGAGCTCGTTAGTTCGCGCATTGCGCTGGTTGCCTGGGCGGGCGTGGCGCTGGGGCTGGGGCTCAATTTCGCGGCGGGCTGGCACGTCATGCAAGGCGGCTTCCAGCCCTTTGCCACCCAACTGGCTTTTTTCGGGTTCTCGATGCTGTTCAACCTGCCCTTCGTCACTGGCGCGATGCTGCTGCTGGCGCGCTGGGCGCAGAGCGCGACGGATAGCTGGCTGGCCGAGCGGCTGGCCGTGATGGGGCGCATGGCCTTTACCAATTACATCGGGGCCTCGCTCGTGCTGATGCTGATCTTTCAGGGCTGGGCGGGTGGATTGTACGGGACGCTCGATCGCACGGGCATGGTGCCGGCCATCGCGCTGGTTTGGGCGCTGATGTTCAAGCTCTCGCGCCTCGTTCTGGCCCGCTGGCGGCACGGCCCGCTGGAATGGGCATGGCGGTGCCTGACCTATTGGCGGTGGTTACCACTGAAAAAATAGCACCAAAAGGTGCGAATGCCTCGCAATTACCCTTGCTAATGCAATCCATTCGCATTAGCTTGCGTGCATATCGATAGGGAATCACCAACGCGCCATGTATGTCTGCATTTGCAATGCTATCCGTGAAAGCGAGTTGCGGCTGGCCGCGCGTCGCTGCGGCGGTGATGCCGAGCAGGTGTACGCTACGCTCGGCAAGCGCCCCGATTGTCGCCAGTGCCTCGACGATGCAGAAGCGCTGATCTTCGAAGAGCGCGAACTGAGCAGCGCAACCAGCGTCGCCGCCTGACAGCCACGCCGTTGAGTGCCTCTTGCCTCTCATTTGCAAGAGGGCAAATTTTTTAACTTCACCCCCGCTTTGAACCCCGCCTCGCCCTTGCCAAGCGTGTCGGGGTGCGCCCACTATAGGGACATTAACTGCAGCGGAGGCGGCATATGAAGGGCGACGACAAGGTCATCGAGTTCCTGAACAAGGCGCTCACCAATGAACTGACCGCGATCAACCAGTACTGGCTGCATTATCGCGTGCTCGCCAATTGGGGCGTAACCAAGCTCGCCGAATACGAACGGCACGAATCGATCGACGAGATGAAGCATGCCGACATCCTCGCCGATCGGGTACTTTATCTCGACGGGCTGCCGAACTTCCAGGCGATCCACAAGCTGAAGGTCGGCGAAAGCGTCGAGGAGATCCTCAAGGCCGATCTGGCGCTGGAGATGGAAGCGATCCCGTTGCTGAAGGACGCGATCGAACATTGCGAAAAGGTCCGCGACTATGTCAGCCGCGAGATTTTCGAGCGCATCCTCGAAAGCGAGGAAGAGCATGTCGACTTCCTCGAAACCCAGTTCGAGCTGATCGAACGCGTCGGTCTGGCAAATTATATCCAGCTCAACAGCAGTGCTGCGGGCGAGGGCGGGGGCGACTGAGCGACCCGCCCCGGCTGACCTGATTAGCTGGGGGCGCTTACCCGCCAATAGCTGCCACGCGCGCCGTCCTGGCGTTCGAGCCGGGCAATGCGCCGATTACCTTCCCAGACCTCCGCAGGGCGACCGGTCGCGTTGATTTCGGCCACGACCAGCGCGGCGGAAATGCTCGGCACTTCGAAACATTGTGGCTGCTCGTCAGCCGGGTCCAGCGACGCATATTCGAGTCGATATGGGTGCATCGGTCTTCTCCCCTCGCAAATCCGCTGAGTGAAACGGACGGGCGAGTCTTCGGTTAGCGCGCTATTGCTGCACGCTTGCGAAACGAGGCGCTGTTCTGTCGTCAGCCGAACGGGTTTTTCGGGCTTTTCAGCGTGAGCCGCACCGGAACCGAGCCGAAACCCAGATCGCGCCTGATTCCGTTTAGCAGATATCGCTCGTAACTTGAAGGGAGCTCGCTCAATCGCGTGCCGAACACCACGAAGCGCGGCGGGCGCGAGCTGGATTGGGTGATGTAGCGCAATTTGATCCGCTTGCCGCCGGGGGCAGGGGGCGGATTGGCGGCCAGCGCCTGGTCGAACCAGCGATTGAGCAGGGCCGTGGGCACGCGCGTGCTCCATGCCTCGCGCAGCTTGAAAGCCTCGGCCAGCATCTGGTCGAGCCCCTTGCCGGTCAGCG
>DDNW01000151.1:11066-11256 GCA_002341345.1 Erythrobacter sp. UBA2510 | reverse complement strand
CGCGAATAGGCCGCGCCCATGATCGCAAACTGGACGAGGTTGTGCGCGTCTGCCTCGGTATTGGCGCCCAGGTCGAGCATGATCGCGTCGTTATCGCCCAGCGTCGGGATCAGCGCGGCAAGGGCAGGCCTGTCGATGCCGGGCATGGTACGCAACGCCACCTTGCTCATCGCCATCAACGCGCCGGTAT
>DDNW01000151.1:8843-10913 GCA_002341345.1 Erythrobacter sp. UBA2510 | reverse complement strand
ATCGCCATCAACGCGCCGGTATTGCCTCCGCTGACGGCTGCGCCACATGCACCGCTCTTCACCGCATTGATCGCCAGCCCCATGCTGGTGGTCTTGGCCCGGCGCAGCGCCTGCGTGGGCTTTTCGTCGCCATCGACCGAATCCTCGCAATGGAGGATTTCGCTGGCGTCACGCATGTTCGGGTGATCGTCGAGAGCGGCCTTGATCCGCGTCTCGTCCCCGACCAGCAGGAATTTGAATTGATCGTGCCGGCGGCGCGCCAGGGCGGCGCCCGATACCATCACGCGCACGCCATGGTCGCCGCCCATCGCATCAATCGCGATACGCGGCAGGCTCATGCGCTAATGTCCTTTATCTCGGCAGGTGCCGCGGGCGGACCCTTAGAGGCCAACAGAGACGATTTCACGCCCATTGTAATGGCCGCAATGCGGGCACAGGTTGTGAGGGCGCTTGAGCTCACCGCAGTTCGAGCATTCGTGGAATGCTTCGACCTTCAGCGAATCGTGCGCCCGACGGTTGCCGCGACGATGCGGCGATACTTTTCTCTTGGGGACTGCCATCTCGGCACCTGTTCCTCAAAAATGCGTAATGCGTTGTTGCGAGCCGCCCTAGGCGAAGCATCCGTCCCGCGCAAGCGCACGGGAGAAAGCAGCCAGGGGTGTGGCGAAGGCGCGCCCTATATAGGAATTACGCGGGGAAGCAAGCGGGGTTTGGCCTTGCCCCCGCAATGCCGTCAGCCCCGCGCGATGGCGGCGTCGGACACGAAGGGGTTCGTCTGCCGCTCCCGCCCAAAGGTGCTGGTCGGCCCGTGCCCCGGTACGAAAGTGATGTCATTGCCCAGCGGCCACAGCTTATGGGTGATCGCATTGATCAGGTCGGCATGGTTGCTCATCGGGAAATCGGTGCGCCCGATGCTGCCCTGGAACAGCACATCGCCGACAAAGGCGAATTTGGTCGGGCGGTGGAAGAACACGACATGGCCGGGCGTGTGGCCGGGGCAATGGATCACCTCCATCTCGACCTCGCCGAAGCTGACCGTATCGCCGTCCTTCAGCCATCGCGTCGGCTCGAACACTTCGCAATGCATACCGAAACGCGGGCCGTCCTCGGCCAGCTTGCTGATCCAGAAGCGATCGGCCTCGTGCGGCCCCTCGATCGGCAGGCCCAGCTCCGCGGCCAGCATACCCGCCTGACCGCAATGGTCGGCATGACCGTGGGTGAGGAGAATTTTCCCCAGTGTCACCCCGGCATTGGCGACCGCCTGCTTGAGCTTGTCGAGCTCGCCGCCCGGATCGATCAGCACGCCGCGCATGGTCCTGGTGCACCAAACCAGCGAGCAATTCTGCTGGAAGGGCGTGACAGGGACGATCCCGGCGCGGATCGGGGACGGGCTTGAAGCAGTAGTCGTCGACATGCGCATCAAATGGCGGTGACTGGCGCAGCTTGCAAGTCTATCGCTTGGCCATGAGCACCACCCTCACCTATCGCGCGGCGACCGAGGCCGACCTGCCCTTCATCGACGGCCTGATCGAAGAAGACGAAATTGCGGCCACGCGCGATCCGGCCTCGCCCGATATGGCCGCCGAGCAGCTGGAGGCGCTGCGAGCGGTCAGCGCCGACCCGTTCCACACGCTCTATATCGTGGAACGCGAGGGGGTGCCCGTCGGCAGTTTTCAGCTCAGCTTCGTCCCCGGCGTATCGCGGCGCGGCGCATGGCGCGGCCAGATCGAGAGCGTGCGCGTTTCCGCCGCTGCACGCGGTCTCGGCATCGGCGAAGAGATGATGCGCTGGGCCATTGAACGGTGCGAGGAGCGGCGCTGCGGTATCGTGCAACTGACGAGCGACCGGAAGCGCGAGGCTGCCCACCGCTTCTACGCGCGGCTGGGGTTCGAACCATCGCATACGGGGTTCAAGCTGAAGCTGAAGTGATCTGAAATGACGGAACGAACTCAGTGAACCCGATACGCAGTCTTTACTGGAAGATGCGTTATGAGTGGCGGCTCCATTATCTCGCGCCAGTGCTGATTTTAGCGCTGCCGATGCTCCTTATCTGGCGAGACCCGCTCAACC
>DDNW01000151.1:7600-8682 GCA_002341345.1 Erythrobacter sp. UBA2510 | reverse complement strand
TCCGGGCGAGCCAGTAGAAGCAACAATAAGCCAGATCAAAGTCGGCATGAACCGCTACCAGGGGCATACACCGGGTTACATTGTCATTGCGGAAACAGCGGAGGGCATCACCGGGCAAAAAACAGTCCTGCCAAGCGATATGCGCGGGTGTGAGATCGGTGACGAGATTCGCGCAGAGCAAAAGGGTATGAAACTGTACCTCTACCCTTCACCTTGTGAGGACTGAGCCCTTCGCTAGATCCGCCCGCTCTTCCATACGACCCTGCCCACCAGCGTGACATCCTCGGCGGACACGGCAATCGGCGGATAGGCGAGGTTCTGGCTCAGCAGCGACAACCGCCCGCCGCCCTGCCCCGCCACGCGCTTGACCAGCAGATTGTCGTCGAGCCGGACAAGATAGATGCCGTCACGGAACGCGCGCGGGGTGGTATCGACCAGCACCTCGTCACCTTCGCGCAGCAACGGCTCCATCGAATCGCCCACGACGCGCACCGCCGCAAGCTGTCCAGCTTCCAGCCCCTGTTCGACCAGCCATTTGCGCGAGAAACGGAAGGCATCGAAGGCCCCTTCCTCGCCCGCCACAGCGCCCGGCCCGGCCGAGGCATCGAGTGCGAGGCGCGGCACGTCGACCCATTCGGGGCGATTCGAAATGTAGTATTTTTCCTCCGGCGCACCAAGCATCACCTCCTCCACGCCGAAGAATTGCGCGAGGACGCGGCGATCCTCCTCCTCCAGCTTTCGCGGGCTACCCTTGGTAATATATTGCTGAAGATACGAGGTATTTCTGCCTATCATCCGCGACAGAGCGGCCAGGCTGCTGCCCCTCTCGCTTGCCAGACTGGCCAGTGCGTCGCGTGGATTCATGTCCCGTTCCCGATCATGCTTACGGTTTTCCTACTATATGAAGTATTTTTCCTAGACAAGTAGGATTTGGAAAGCGACCAATAAGCCATGACGATTCGCTGTCAGATCACGGACCGATCACACGGCTGAAGAGGGAAAGGGTGGAACCAATGCTGATCCGCAAGATCGAAGTCTTCCTGCGCCACACGGGCATGGCCCCGACCAAGTTCGGGCGGCTT
>DDNW01000151.1:0-7477 GCA_002341345.1 Erythrobacter sp. UBA2510 | reverse complement strand
GGAAAGACGGGTGGAACATTTCATGAACGACTACCGCGCATCATTCCTTGGGGAGACCAATAATGCTTTTTGACGCCGCCATCGCCTGCAGGACTTTTGCAGCTAACGAGCCCCCGATCGAGTTCAAGGGCCGAACCCCGCGTTCTCCAGGCGAGAAGCTGCTCGATGCGCTGCGCGACCTTGCAAGCGGCAAGGCCGAGATCAGAGCGCATGTCGAGAAAGCCTGGGCCTCGATTACCTTTGCCGGCACGAAGCACACGATCGACCTCGTGTTCGAGGGTGCGGAAGCGGTCGAGGCGGGCGAATGCTTCATCGCCTTCCTGCCCACGCATGAATTCGCGATTCCCGGTCAGCTGGTCGCCGACGCCGCAGTGACCGAGGTCGAGCATCGCGCCGCGCCGCCCTTCATGGCGGTGCGCTGCGAAATCCTGCTGCTGGAAGAGGGGTGACACAAAGGACCAATTACGCCCGATGTGCCCCCAAAATCATAGTTAATGACTCTGTGGAAAACTTGTCTATCATCGACAGTTCGTACTGCCGCTCCAGGGGTGGAGGATTGTGGCTTGCAGAGCGTGTTATCGTCTCAGATCGGCATCGTCGACGATGCGCTGCCAGTGGCGCTGACAGAGGCATTGCTCAGCTACGCGATTGCCCATGAGCAGGACTTTCGCCCGGCAACAGTCGGGCATTACCGGGAAGAGCACGCGGTCGCTGCTGAGCAGAGAAACGCCCTTCGGTGCAAGACCGGGCTGGGTCGTCTGGACAGTGACTTTCGCATCGCCATCCTCGGTCATTTCGATGCGGTGCTGGCCCGGGTCGGCGTGGCTCGTTTCACTCCCGACGATCTTGAAATCGAGCTGGTAGCACATCGCGACGGCTGTTTCTTTGCCGAACATATCGACACTTATACCGGGTCGCCGGAAAGGTGCGGCAGCTTCACCCGCATACTCAGCAGCGTGCTTTATCTGCACCGCGAGCCCAAGGCATTTTCCGGTGGCGAGATCTGTTTCCACTCGCTGGGCGGTGACGAGGACTGGCGGGTCGAACCACGCCACAACCGGCTGGTTGCCTTCGCTTCGTTCGACCCACATGAGGTCCTGCCGGTTTCGGTCCCCGGCGATGCCTTTGCCGATGCGCGCTTTTCGGTGAACTGCTGGTTCTCGCGCGCCGACACACGTTATGGCTCGCAGTCGGCCTTTTCCTTCTGAACCGCCCTCCTAGAGCTTCCATTCCCAGCCGAGCGGGTCGCCGTCCATCACCTCGACCCCCTTGGCCGTGAGTTCGTCACGCAAGGCGTCGCTCCTGGCGAAATCCTTGGCGGCGCGGGCTTCCTTGCGGGCTGTGAGAGCCTCCTCGATCTCGGCCTCGGTGATCGCGATGCCCTTGGGGCGCACGCGCAGATCGGCGCGGGTCGTCGTCAGCAGGCCGAGACCGAGCACCGCATCCATCGCCGCCACCAGTTCCAGCTTGTGGACGGGGTCGATCTTTTTCAGCGCCAGCGCCTCTTCCAGCACGGTCAGCGCCTGCGGGGAATTCAGGTCGTCGCTCATCGCCGCATCGAACTGCGCAACCAAGGGCAGAAGCGCCCCGCCGACATGGTGATGCGCCTCGTCCAGCGTCCACCCGCCCTTGGGTTCGCGGACCGGCCCCTCAGCGCGATCTTTCAGCCGCTCGACCGCGATCAGCATGCGCTTGAGCCTTGTCAGCGCCGCGCCCAATCCGTCCCAGCTGAATTCCAGCTCGCTGCGATAATGCGCTTGGCAACACATCATCCGGTAAGCCAAGGGCGAATAACCCTTGTCGATCAGCAATTGCAGGCGGAGGAACTCGCCACTGGACTTGCTCATCTTGCCGCTACGTTCGACGAGGAAGTTGTTGTGCATCCAGATACGCGCACCCGAATTGGCGGCGCTGGATAGCCCGCCGCAACCGCAGAAGGCCTGGTTCTGTGCGATCTCGTTGGGGTGGTGAATCTCGCGGTGGTCGATCCCGCCAGTGTGGATGTCGAAGGGGAAGCCGAGCAGCTTGCCGCTCATGACAGAGCATTCCAGATGCCAGCCGGGCGCCCCCTTCCCCCACGGACTGTCCCATTCCATCTGCCGCTTTTCGCCCGGCGGGGTCGCGCGCCAGATCGCGAAGTCCGCGGCGTTGCGCTTGCCCGCTACCGCCTCGATTCGCCCCTCGCCCTCGTCGGTCACGGCGCGGGCCAGCCGCCCGTAATCTTCGACCGTCGAAACGTCGAAATAGAGGCCGCTGTCGAGCTGGTAGCAATGCTTGTCGGCAATGCTCTTCGCGAACTCCAGCATGTCGTCGATATAGTCGGTGGCGATCGACCATTGCGCAGGCTGGCGGATGTTGAGCGCCTTCACATCGGCCCAGTATGCCTCGGTATAGTGCTTCGCGATGTCCCAGATCGACTGCGCGCGTTCCGCCGCCATCTTCTCCATCTTGTCCTCGCCCTGATCGGCGTCGTCCGTCAGGTGGCCGACATCGGTGATGTTGATGACGTGGGTGAGCTGGTAGCCCTTCCAGCTCAGCGTCCGGCCAAGCAGGTCAGCGAAGACATAGGCGCGCATATTGCCGATATGCGGATAATTGTAGACGGTCGGCCCGCAGGAATAGACGCGCGCCTCATGCGGGTGGACGGGCTCGAAATGTTCGAGCTTGCGGGTCAGCGAATTGAAGAGCGTGAGCGCGGTCATGCGCGACCGATTGGCCCCATGCGCACGACTGGTCAAGCAGCCGCTGATCGCCGCGCCTGACTAGGGTGCGAATTGCGCGGGACGGTCAGCTGATGAACTTGACCTGTTCTTCCAGTGGAACGCGTGGCCGGGAGAAATTGTTCACCGGCGCATCCATGTCGCCATATCCGATGGCAAGTCCGCAGAAGAGGATCTGCTCCTCGTCGGACACCCCGATATGCGATTTAATCAGCCGGGCATACTGGGCCATCCATTCCTGCGGACAGGAATGGAGTCCTTCCTCGCGCAGCAGCAGCATGATCGTCTGCAGCCACATTCCGACATCGGACCATTGCGGCGGCCCCATGAAACGTTCGAAATGAACCATCATCACGACCGGCGCATCGAAGGAATAGATGTTCTGCCGCGCAAATTCCTCACGCGCAGACTTGTCCCCGCGCTCGATACCCATCGCATTATACATGATACCGCCTAGTTCCTTGAGTCGCTGCAGATGTTCGGGCGACTGTTCGGGTTCGGACCACGAATATTCAATCGGGTCCTGCGGCTTGCTCGCGGCCATGGCATCCTGCAACTCGCGCAGCTTCTTACCGGAGAGGACAGTCGCGCGCCATGGCTGGAAATTACACCCGGACGGCGCGAGACGCGCAAGGTCGAGGACCCGGCGCACGATTGCCATATCAACCGGCTTGTCGAGAAACGCCCGGACAGAGCGGCGCGTTTCGACAGCCTGCGAAACATTCATTTACCTTCCCCTTCAAACAGGCCCGCCAGCTGTTCGATAATCGTGCCGCCGAGTTGCTCCACATCCATGATCGTCACCGCGCGCTTGTAATAGCGGGTCACGTCATGGCCGATACCGATCGCCACCAGCTGCACCGGCGATTTCTTCTCGATCCAGTCGATCACCTGCCGCAGATGCCCTTCGAGGTAACCGGCATTATTCACGCTCAGCGTCGAATCGTCGACCGGCGCGCCGTCGGAGATGACCATCAGAATGCGGCGGTCTTCGCGGCGGGCGAGCAGCCGATCATGTGCCCATAACAGTGCCTCGCCATCGATATTTTCCTTGAGCAACCCCTCGCGCATCATCAGGCCGAGGTTCTTGCGCGCGCGGCGCATCGGCTCATCCGCCTTCTTGTAGACGATGTGCCGCAGGTCATTGAGCCGTCCGGGATTGGCGGGCCGCCCGTCGGCGAGCCATTTCTCGCGCGACTGTCCGCCCTTCCAGGCGCGGGTGGTGAAGCCGAGCACCTCGACCTTCACCGCGCAACGCTCCAGCGTACGCGCAAGGATGTCGGCGCTGATCGCTGCCATCGAGATCGGTCGCCCACGCATCGAACCCGAATTGTCGATCAGCAGCGTGACGACCGTGTCCTTGAAGTCGACCTCCTTCTCGATCTTGTAGGACAGCGCGGTGCCCGGGCTCACGACCACGCGGGCCAGCCGAGCGGCATCGATCACGCCGTCTTCCTGATCGAATTCCCAGCTGCGGTTCTGCTGCGCCATCAGCTTGCGCTGCAAACGGTTGGCAAGGCGGGTGACGACGCTCTGCAGGCCGGCGAGCTGGCTGTCGAGGTAGGCGCGAAGCCGGTCCAGCTCCTCGGCATCGCATAACTCGCGCGCCTCGATCACCTCGTCGTAGAGCTTGGTATAGGCCTTGTATTCGAAATCGATCGGCAGGTCGGTCCAGCGGCGGTTGGGGCGCACGGGCATCATGCCCTCTTCGCCATCGTCACCGGCATCGCCATCGGTCATCTCGGTGTCGGAACCGCCTTCGGTCGTACTTTCGTCGCCGTCGGTTGCGTCCTCGCTCTCGCCTTCGCCAGCCTCGCCAGCGGCATCGCTCGAACGGTTTTCGTCGGAGGAGTCGCTTTCTTCCTCTTCTTCGCCGGTATTTTCGTCGCCGGTATCTTCTTCCTCGTCGTCGCCACTTTCGGGCAGTGCGTCGTCGGGATCGGCCTTTACGAGGTCGAGATGCCGCAGCATGTCGAGCGACAGTGCCTGAAACGCCTGCTGGTCGTCGATCCGCGCGGCCAGCTTGTCGAGATCGTCGCCGATCTGGCTTTCCAGCCGGGCGCGCAAGAGGTCGAGCCCGGCACGGGCTTGCTCGGGCGCAGGCTCGCCGGTCAGCTTCTCCCGCACCAGCAGGCCAAGCGCGGTGGAAATGGGCACCTCGCTTGCGTCGCTCGCACGCGAAATCGGGTCGGCTGCGGTCGCGGTCGCGACCTTGGCCGCGATATTCTCGCGCACCCCGGAATAAGCGTTTTCGCCCAGCGCCTCGTAACGGGCCTGCTCGATCGCCTCGTAAGACGCCTGTCCAAGTGGCTCGGAGGGCATCGCGGATTTGTGCAGCCGGGGATCGTGATGGCGCAGTCGCAATGCGAAACTGTCGGCAAAACCGCGTGCCAGCCGCACCTGATCGGGCGGCAGCTTGCGCCCGGGCATCGGCACACGGATCGCCTTGCCCTTCAGACTGGGCGCGTCGGCCGTCCAGCCGACCTCGGCCTCCGCCTCATGGGCGATGGCGCGCGCCGTGCTCGTCAGCGCCTGGCGTAAGGCATCAAGGGGAGATTCGTCGGCCATAGAATTTTCTTTAGCGCCACACAGGCGAAGTCCACCTATAGGAAGCGCGATGCCTCGCACAACCGCTATGTGGTTCGCGCCACTTGCCGTCCTCACCTTCTTCGCGACGCCCGCCCATGCGGCGGATGAGGATACGCAGCTCTGGCTGTCCATCGCCGCCAACGTGCCGCTGGGCGAGGCGGCGACCGCTATCTTCGAGATCAGCCCGCGCATTCGCGAGGGTGACGACCAATTGCTGCTGCGCGCATCGGCAGAAGCCGAACTCGCCGAGGGCGTCACGGTGAACGGCGGAATGACCCTCGTTAAATCGGCCCATGCGCAGGAAATTCGCCCACACCAGCAGCTCAACCTCGTGGCCGGGCCGTTATCGATTCGTACGCGGCTGGAGGAGCGGTTCTTCTCGGGTGGGGATCGCCCGCAATTCCGCCTGCGCCAGCGCGTGCAGCTCGGCTGGAAACTGGACACGGCTACACAGATCGCCGGTTCGGTGGAGGCGCTCTACATCCTCAGGAGCGAGGTCCCGAACGGAAAGGCACGGATGGACCAGTGGCGGGGCGAGATCGCCCTGAAGCGAAAGCTGTCGCCCCATCTGGATGCAAGCCTTGCCTATCGGGGCAACTATTACCCGCGCGAAAACGCGCCCGACCGCTACAGCCACGTGCCGGTCGTTTCCGCTACGTGGAAATTGTAGATCAGAGCGCTGAAGCCGCCCCGAACACACCGATAATCAGTGCATCGTTAGTGGCGCGGGGATTGGCGCGGATGGCGGCTTCCTCGTTGCCGATCTCGCGCCAGATCACGTCGTCGACCTCATCCGCAAAGCCATTGGCGACGCCGGCCACGTTCACGCCGGTCAACGAGGCGAGCAGTTCGCCCACCAGCGGCTCGCGCGAGAGACGCAGCGCATCGCCGATCTCGGGCACCATCGCCTCGACCAGGGTTTCGCCCATCGACCCGCGCAGGAAGCCGGTCGCGGCGGTCGGCCCGCCATTGACCAGCGCGATAGCATTGTCGATTCCGATCACCCGTACCGCATCGGTGACGATCGGGGCGGCGCGCTCGGCAGCGTCGACGGCGATCCCGGCAAAGGCATATTCGAGCCGGTCCTTGAACAGGTTCGAGGTCAGGATCTGGCCGAGAATATCGCCACGATTGCCGAGAAAGGCATCGAGGCCGAGCGAGGCCACCGCCTCATCCCAATAGCCGCCATCGACCAGCAGCCGGGCGAAAGCGCGCTCGCTCGACAAATAGAGCAGGCGGCGCACCGCATCGGTCAGGCTCCAGCCATAGCCCCCCGCACAACCGGAAAGCGCCAGCGCGCCGGAGGCCAGCGCCGCGCCGAGCAGCGACCGGCGCGAAAGAGCGCCGACTGGCTTGGTGAAAATCAATTCGTTCATATCGGCCATCCTCTGCTTGCCGGTGCCGCATCACGGCACCCATATGGGGCGTATGTCGCGCGCCCGTATTCGCCTTCTCGTCTTCAATGCCGCGCTCGGCCCGCTCGACTATGCCGTGCCTGCCGGAATGCAGGCTGAACACGGATCGGTCGTGATGGCGCCGCTGGGGCCCCGCCGGATCGTCGGGATCGTTTGGGAAGAAGAGTTCCTGCCAGCCGATTCCGTTCCCGATGCGAAGCTGCGGCCGATTATCGAAGTGCTGCCGGTCCCGCCAATTCGCGCCGAGTTGCGGCGGCTGATCGAGTGGACCGCTGACTATTACTGCGCCCCGCTCGCCTCGGTCGCGCGCATGGTGATTTCGTCGGGCGGTGCGCTCAAAGGTGCGGCAACGATTACCGAGTACCGGCTGACGGGCGGGATGCCCGAACGCATGACCCCGCAGCGCGAACGCGCCATCGCGGCGCTGGAGGGCGAGCAGGGCACGATGCGCGAACTGGCCGGCATGTCCGGGGTGAGCGAGGGCGTGCTGCGCGGGCTGGTCGGGCAAGGCGTGCTGGAAGCGGTGGCGGTGGATTGCGACCGCCCCTTCGACCGCGCCGACCCGGATTTCGACGTCCCCGACCTCAGCCCCGAACAGGCCGAAGTCGCCGCGCGGCTGGTCGATGCGGTAAAGCAACGCAAATTCGCGCCCTTCCTGCTCGATGGCGTGACCGGATCGGGCAAGACAGAAGTCTATGGCGAAGCCATTGCGCAGGCCTTGCGAGAGAACCGGCAGGTGCTGGTCCTGCTGCC
>DDNW01000077.1:26125-30706 GCA_002341345.1 Erythrobacter sp. UBA2510 | reverse complement strand
CCGGCGAAGCGATCCGGGCCTATGCCGAGCGCGGCATGGTCCACGCGGCCGAGACGCGCGAGCAGGCCCGTTCCGATCTTGTCGAACGGTGGGACCGCGAGCGCATCGCCGCCCCGGATCAATCGCGGATCATCCTCACCCATACCAATGACGAGGTGCGCGAACTCAACGAGGCGGCGCGCGACCGGATGCACGCGGCAGGCCAGCTTGGCGACGATGTGCGCGTGAAAACCGAGCGAGGCGCGCGGGCTTTCGCCACTGGCGACCGCATCATGTTCCTTCGCAACGAGCGCGGGCTTGAGGTGAAGAACGGCACGCTAGGCACGGTCGAGAAGGTCAGCCCGGAGCATGTCGCCGTCCACACCGATGACGGGCGTTCCGTATCCTTCGATACGAAGGATTATGCCCATGTCGATCACGGCTATGCCGCCACCATCCACAAGGCGCAGGGCATGACCGTAGACCGGGCGCACATGCTTGCAACCCCCGGTATGGATCGCCACGGCGCTTATGTCGGCATGTCCCGTCACCGGGACGGCATGGCGCTCCACTACGGCCGCGACGACTTCAAGGACCAGTCCCGCCTTGTCGGCGTCCTGTCGCGCGAGCGTGCCAAGGATATGGCGAGCGATTATGCCCGCGCCGATCCGGCCAAGGAGTTTGCCGAACGGCGCGGCATCGGCCTTGGCGAGCGCATCGCGGAAATCGTCCGGCCGGTGGCCGAGAAGGCGCGCGGGATCTTCGACGGCTTGCGCCTCTCGCTCGCCGGTCAGGATCGCGGGGCAGCGCCCACACCCGAACCCCGGCGCGGCATCTTCGACGGGCTGGACCTTAGCGGCACGATGCCCAAGGCCGACCGCGACCCCGCCCGCCAGCAGCAGCGGGATCACGACCCGCAGCCGATGCGCGCAGGCGGCTTGCGCGGCGCGGTCGAGCGTTATGCGCGGGCCTTGGACGCGATCCACCAGACCCGCGCGCAGGGCATCGACGCCATGCCCCACCAGCGCGAGGCGTTCGACCGCGCACGGGAGGCACTGGACGCGATCCGGCCCAACGCATCGGCAGACCTTGGCGCGGCCTTCCAGCGCCAGCCGGCGCTTGTCCACGAGGCCGCGGAGGGGCGCGGCCAGGTCGCGCTGCGGGCGATGAGCCAAGAGGCCGAATTGCGCGCCGATCCCTACAGCCGCGCCGACCGCTTTGTGGAGGGCTGGCAGCAGCTCCGGCAGGCACAGGACGAATTGCGCCGCGACGGGGATTTCCGGGGCGCGAAGCGCGTCGGTCAGGACATGGCCGGGATGGCGAAAAGCCTTGAGCGCGACGCGCAGGTGGAATCGCTGCTGTCCGGGCGGCGTCAGGAATTGGGCATCGACGTGGATATGGGCCGCAGCCTTGCCAGTGATTTGGCGGACTCCGTGCCGTTCGATCATGGCCGCGACCTTGGCATGAGCCGATAGGAGAAGAACAACATGGACGACATACAGCTACCCGGCACACTCCCCGACGCACCGCCGCCGATGGACCCGGCGACACGGGCCTTCACCGAGCTTAAGGGCGAACTGGCGCTGCTCCGCCGCGCTATCGAGCATGTCGCGGCCGAGAAAGCCGATATAGAGATACCCGACTACAGCAACACGCTTGCCAAGCTGGCGAAGGCGGTGATCGCCCTTGAGAGCGCACCTGCCCTGCAAATGACGCCGGAGGACTTCCAGAGGCGCATCACGGCGGCGGCGGCGCTGGCGCGGCGCGAGGATCAGGCCGCGATTGCCGAGTTGAAGCGCGAGCTTGCCGACACCCGCCGCGACTTGCGCGCGATCATCGGCACCGCCGCCACTATCGACCAGCAGGAGCGCGCGCGCCGGTGGTGGTGCGGCGGCGGGTTCGTCGCCGGGTGCCTTTTATGGGCGGCGCTTCCCGGTTTCGTCGCGCGTATCGCGCCGACCGATTGGCATTGGCCCGAACGCCTCGCCTCGCGCACCGTGCGCGAGCCGACCCTATGGGAAGCGGGAACCCGGATCATGCGCGCCGACAGTCCGCACGCATGGCAGTCCATAGCCGACGCCGCAGAACTGCGTCGCGACAATCACGAAGCCATCGACGCTTGCGAGCAACAGGCCGCCAAGACCAAGCAGCCGGTGCGATGCACGATCAGAATAAGGAACCGGCAACTTTGAGTGAAGCGGGCAGCGTTGGCGAGAGGAAGCTTTTGCGCTTCAACGCCGCCAATCATCTGGCGTTCAGTCTACATCTGCTTTAACCATTCAAGAGGCTGTAGCGATTGCATACATCTATAGGGGGCGAACACATGAGCATTTTGCCTATTCGGTTACTGGCCATCGTCGGCGTTGTCGCGACAGGCGGTGCCTTCGCATTGTGGTCGGGTAGTGGCGCGGCCGAAGCGGAGGCCGGGGGCGCCCCCACATCCGCTCCCGTAACGCAAACGATCAGCGAGTTACCCCTTGATCGCGGTTACTATGTCCGCACGGACGCGACTTGCGCGACCGCCTCGAATGCCACCGCCGCGCTGCTGCGCCGCGACGGGCTGTATTGGAGCAGTTCGTTCACCAAGTTTGCGAAGATCGAACAAACAGGGCCGACGACTTTCCGCACCCTTCAGGTTGGCGGCGACATCCGTTATGGGGTGCCGCCTACGCCGATACCCGCTGAATTTCTGGCATCGGCGGCGACCGCTGAATGGACGATTACCGACCGCCGATCCTTTTCTTTCAAGGACAGCGAAGGATGGGAGCACGAGGCGCGCCTTTGCGAGCAGCGGGACATGCCCGCCGATTTTCGCGGCAATATTGCCGAACTGATTAAGTAACCCGACCGCCGTAATCGAAACCGCGTTCCCGCTTCGGTGGGACATCCTTGCGGCTGCTGCACAGCCAGCACGCGCCCGTACGTCGATGCGAGCTTGCCGACGGCGCGCGGTGACGGCGGCACATCGGCGGACAGGCCACGGCTCCACAGAGCCATGACCCGGCGTGCCCGCGCCTTCATCCGCTCCGCGTCTTGTCTGCGCTGCGCGCGCATGGCTGCGCTCCGTTTCCCTTCAATCCGCCGCGCCGAACCGCGCGAGTGCGTTGTGAATGTCACTTTGCAGATTGATGGCGCAATCATAGGTCAGCCCGCCCGCGATCACGGTAGCGCGGCTCTGGCCGTCGCCGCGCACCGCGAGCGTGTAGACTTCCCTCGCCCGCCGTCCTCAAAGCCGTGGCGGCGCATCGACGCCCGCTGGTGGACATTGCCAGAGCGTAAAACCATTCCCCGGACCGTGCTGGATCGCATCGATGCTCACGTAAAAACCATGATTCCTATCCTGACCGGTTGACCGTCAGGACGAGTCCACTCCCATACCTCAAGATCCCGTTATACGTCTCCGCTCGATAAAACCCGAATAAGTGAGAATCGAGAGCGATATTATCAGCCAGCCTAGCAAGGCATAAGCCGTCTTGAGCAGGCGATATGTTGTTTCTTCTGCTCGCATAAGCTGACGTCCGGCAGCTTGACCGATATCACATTTCGATTCCTCACGAAGGTCGACCAAGGGAATGAAAACATCCAGTGCATACACTGCGGCGTTCATGTGCCCACGGCAAGGAATATCGCTTGCCGCGCGCTCGCCCAGCACAGTCTGCTGATCGGCGATTTCGATCGTGGCCGGCTTCTGTCGTCCGATTGCGATGGCCACTGGCTGCTGATCGATCACCATCGCCTCGCGATGATTGGCCCACCAGAAAAATGCCGCTCCCAAGCCCCAGCAGACAAGCAGGGTTATCGTGGCTCTTCGCGGACTGAAACCAAAACCGAAGGCAAGGCCGAACAGGCGCATCAGGGCATTTGCGATCAGCGATCCGGGGCGGCGCCAGGTCGCGTCCGTCAACGGGTGGTCCAGCCTTTGTTGCTGGATCAGCACCGCGCGCGCCACATCGGGCAGCGCCTGTCGCAGAAGCGCACGAGCGAGCACAGCATAGTCATGCGGCGTTCTCCTGTTTCCTCCGCTGCGCTCAAGCCAGTCGAGCCTCGTCCTGGCAATCTCATTGGCGGACAAGTTCGTGGCGCTACCGGCCTCAGCCGAAAGCAACAATGCGGGCGACTGCAAGGTTTGATATTCGAATCCATCGATCTCGATGCAAAAAGCCTTGTCTGCTCGTGCAGAGGGATAGCCATCAAGCTTGTCCGAAAGGATCGTCACATTGGTGTGGGTCAGGTTGACTGAGCCGCAAATCTCATTGCGTTCAAGCTTCAACGAGCCTTCGATCCTCGTCCAGCCAAGGTCCAGCGCCGTGTCCTTGGGGGCATGGTCATCGGTGGATGCTCCCGCCGGCGCAACGCCGCCCGTGATTGATGCGCATGCGATTTCGACATGCTTGGCGATATGGGCGCGCTGGATGCGCACCGCACCTTCGGCTTTGAATTTCAGCTTATCATTTTCGCTATCGCCGAGGAAGATACAGTCGCCGACAGTGAGGTCTGTCGCGGAAAGGGCATTGACATACTGGCTACCGACACCAGCGTTGTCGGTATCGGGTCGCGAACCCCTCAAGGATGCGCCGCGCAGATCGAGATGCTCGCCGATCG
>DDNW01000077.1:22880-26033 GCA_002341345.1 Erythrobacter sp. UBA2510 | reverse complement strand
AGAGCCACAAGCAGCCGTCCGCTTGAAATCCGCGCGCCTGGTCATCATTACGCGCTTTCCCAAAGGCGAGAAGAAGGCTGCCTCCAATGTTCGCTCCCGGAGCATGGAGGGCATCGCGCCCCTCGCCATTCAGCCGCGCCGCCTCCAGATTCAAGCTGCCGCCTATTCTTGCCCGGTCGAGCCGGATCGATCCCCTGCAATCAATCCTGCACAGCGACACATCGCTACCCGTTGTCAGACCGTTGGCGCGTATCGCAGTCCCCAATTTACCATCGTCGCCGTTGGTCTCGGCGATAATGGAGGCGCCGGGAAAACTTATCCCATGCTCGATGCGAGCATCGCTGAACGAGATCATGCCTTTTGCCCTGAGCGACGGCAAACGTTCTGCAAAAATTGCCCGAACGCAAAGACCCTGCGCATAAAGAGCTCCGCCGCCATTGCTGATTAGTTTGCATCCCCCCAGCCACAAGTCGCCGCCAATCTTGGCCAGATATAGCGAAACACCTCCGTCAATCGATACTTTGCCGCCGGACAGGTCAACCGTACCACCGATCGTAGCAGCCGCCAGTGACAGGGCATATCGCGGCTGCCGCCGATCGAAAGCGCGCGTTTGCGACCAATTGGGGACGTGCAGGTCCAGATCGCGGGCAAACATCCTTCCCGCGATCCGGCACCCTGCAAAGTTCATCCAGCAGCAGGCCTCGACACGAGTCGATCCCGGGTCAGGCTGAAGGGCAGCGACGTTGCTGACATCAACGTCGCCATCAACGATACAACCCGTCGCCTTCACCAGTCCGAAGCGAGAGCCATCCAGCGAAAGCGAAGCAATACGCGCGCCAGAGAGATCCAGCGACGGTATAGGATCCTGTTCGAGCAGGTCGCAGCTTGCCGTGTCTTCAGGCTCGAAGCGGCATTCCATCAGCGCCAAAGTCGGAAGGCTGGCACCGTCCACGGTGCAATCACGCAAGTCGATCGCTCCCCTGATAATGGCACCGCGTATACGCAAGCCAGCCGGTAACGGGCATGATTTAGGCTGAGCCTCAACCGGCAGGCCCAGCATCAAGGCACGGAGGAACCTGCCTGATATTTCGTTGGACAGTCCTTCCCGATCGCGGAAATCTGCGACAGCTCCGTTCGATAGCCGCGATAGCATAAAGGTCGCCGCGTCACGCGCCGTGCGGTCCGATCGCATCGTTACCCCCCGGTCGCGAGACTGGCTTGGGAAGTGCGCCTCAAATCGGCTTCGTCGAACTCCCGGAAATGCCAGCACAGTTCGATCTGCAGGCCGTTCGGGTCAGACAAGAATACCGACTTGGCCGCTTCAAGGTCGATCACCCCCGAAACGTCGGTGCCGGCTTCGGCCAGGCGGCAGCGGATAGCTTCCAGTTGCGCGAGCGTATCCACTCTGAAAGCAAAATGATACATGCCGCCGGGTGTGCCGAGGGCACCGTTAATCCCTGTGTCATAGCTTTCAGGGATGCCCGCGACGCCTTTTGCTTCCATAAAAACGATGAACTGGCCTTCACCGAGATCGAAATAAACTTGCCGTAGCACCCCGCCTTCTCGAATGCCGGTTTTTTCGTCGACAACACGAGGATAACCCAGCAATCCTTCATAGAAAGCGATCGTCGCTTCCATGTCATGCGTGGAAACGCCGACATGAGAGAAACCCATTCTTTTCACTGAGCATTTCCCTTTTATACTGTTGCGAATGCAGTCCGATGAGATAACAACTGCCTGAGATGTGCGGCAAGCCGAAGGGTCAACGCCAAAACCGTCATCGTAGGGTTGGCCCAACTGCCAGTAGGGAAAACGCTTCCACCCATGACATAAAGATTGTCGGTGCCATGCACGCGACATTGATCATTCACCACGCCGGTTCGAGTGTCAGAAGACATTCGCGTAGTTCCCAGGTGATGGTTGGAATGAAGCACCGAACTATCATCGATCGCATCGATCAATTGTTCGGGTTCCCCGATGGCGAGACCCGCCTGAATCAGTTCCAGACCGATCCTCTGTGCAGTTCTGCGGTAGCTCCGCCAGTCGCGTGGCGATAACTGCCAATCGAGCTCGACAAGACGAAGCCCGATCGCGTCACGGTTTCCAGTAAGCCGTAAGCGGCTTGCCGGATTGGGCTCCTGCTCAAGAAACAACCCTATCCGTGCGGGCTCATCAAGTTCCATCTGCGGCGTATGAAACGCATGGGCCCGGGCATTCAACAGCCCCTCCTTACGACGGGCTTGCGGAGTAATGCCCAGAAGAAATTCAAACTCCAGCTCGGGCGAAACACGAAATCGCGTTGTCCACTGTGCGAGACGCTTGTCTTGGGTTCCTCGAATGCCCGGAACCGGCAGGTGGGGGTGTTCCATAAAACAACGCCCTACCATGCCGCCGGCATTCCCCAGGCCTCCCGCAACCTGGCTGTCTGCGTTCAGCAACAGCCGCGCCGTCTCCAGTCCTCCCGCAGCAATGACGACGATGCGACTGCGAATATGACCACTCCGACCTTGCGCCGTTCGCACAACGACCTCAGAGACGTTGCTTCCGTCAGGAGCAAGGCGGAGATCGACTGCCGTCGCGTATGTGAGCGTTCTGATTCTGGACGACGTGCTGACCGCGTCGGAGAATTTTTCGGAAAACCGGGCTGTCGGTTGCCCGAAGCGCCAGACATCCATCGCAAAATCGGCGGAAAAACCGTAGCGCATGCCACCACGCGTGGCGAGTTCCGCCGCATTGAAATCGAAATCCGGCAAGTTCAGCAACGCACAGGCGGCATGGTAATACGGCATCAGTTCGTCGCGCGTAATCAGCCATCCGCCCAGCGGTTGCCCGGGATTGTCCCAAAAATCGCCTTCGTCGAACAGGGCGCAATATCCTGACCAAATGCTCGTCGAACCACCAAAGCCGCTACGACGGGTTTCCTCGATGGGATAAGGAAGCCCCGCACACGTAATGAAACCGTTGTGCAACTCGCCGACACCAGCTTCAGCCCCCCCTGCCTCTATGACCACGACATCGAATTTTTTGCTAAGCTCTCGCGCTAGCGTGATGCCCGCTGCGCCGGCGCCGATGATTGCCACGTCAGCTTCCCGGTCCAGTCCAATCGACATATCACGCGCATCGACAAACATCTGCCACCCCTATTCCAAAACG
>DDNW01000077.1:18248-22792 GCA_002341345.1 Erythrobacter sp. UBA2510 | reverse complement strand
CACCTAGGTGAGCACGCGCCGCCAATGCCTGCATCGCGGACATGTCAGTCGCCACATTTTCGCATGTCAATTCGCGGTTGTTACGAATCCGGCTTGACTGCGAGCTTGCCGAAGATAGTTTAATCATGCTTATCCGCAGCATGAAAGGGATCGGAATGAATAAGAGCGTTTTTGCCAGCATCGCCGAAGTGCAGGCAGCAGCACGCACCGGACGGCTGGCATCGTATCAGTCGGTCACCAAGACCGACGAAAGCGTTCGGCGTAGCTGGGGTCCGGCAATGCGCCGCTAAGTTTCTGAAATTATGTCTTGGGGGGCGCGTCGTTAACGCCCCCCTACTTACTTCCATGGGAACATAAACGAACTCCACCTGGAGCAATCTTGCTTGATTCAGGGCGTATTTGGTCCTTGGGATGAGCTCTTAGCCAAGGACCGCCTGTTCCCCATGCAGTCGAACAAGGTCATGCAATCTTCCTTGCGACCGGTCGAACTTCTGGTTCTTCAAGGCACGCCCTTTTGTAACCTGAACTGTCATTATTGTGATCTGAGCGCGACCAGCCGAAGATCGAAACAGGTAATGCCGTTCGAACTTATCGAACGCCTCTTTTGTCAGTTGCGCGATGGCAGGCTTCTTTCGGCCGAGCTGACAATCGTGTGGCATTCTGGCGAACCCTTAACCCTGCCTCCAGAATATTACGAAGAAGCGATCAGCCGGCTTATGCGCTTGGCTCAGGAAGGCGGATCGGGCGCGCCGCGTCTGCACTTCGATTTTCAGACCAACGGTGTTCTCATCGACAAGGCGTGGTGCGAATTTTTCGCGCGCCATAGGCACCATCTCGACCTCGGCGTGAGTTGCGACGGACCTGCGGACTTGCACGACCGTCATCGTACCAACTGGGGAGGACGCGGAACTCATGCTCAAACGGTTCGCGGGATGGATCTGCTGGAACTCCACGGAATTCCATACAATATTATAGCTGTCGTGACCGCCGACACCCTAAGCCAACCAGACGCTTTTTATGAGTTTTTTGCCAAGCGAAGGAAACAACTCACCGGTTTTCATTTCAACGTGCTCGCCAACGGAGAGGATGGCGGCGAAGGTGTCGGCTACGGCGCTGATGATCGCGATCGCTATTTTGAGTTCTTCCGAAGGTTGTTAACCCTGTCTCGCAGGGAGGAAGGCGAGGACAAGCTTCAGATTCGTAACTTCTCGCATACACTCGGTCGTATCCTCGCGGCCGAAGGCGAGGATCGCCCCCGCTATGTCGCGGAAGGCACTGCGCCGTTACGCCAGCTCAATCTCGATGCGCTTGGCAACGTTACCACTTTCTACGCTGGCCTCAGTGTAGATACGCTTGCCGATCTCTATGGCGATGGCAACGGGTTTGGTTTAGGTAATCTGAATCAGCTTTCGCTCTCAGAGATGCTTTCGTCAGACAAGCTTGAGAGAATGATCAACGATTTCGCGGTCAGCACACGCTATTGTGAAACGAATTGCGATTATTTCGATGTTTGCACAGGTGGGTTCGAAATCACCAAGCGGCTTAAACATGGTCGATTCGACGCCGGTGAGACGATAGAGTGCGCGACACATGTGAAGACATTGATCGATGCGATGATAGCGGACATTTCCGAGCATTTGGAGCATGTCGATTGAAGGGGCTGAATACACAATCTGCTTTTCAGGAGGACATCCGATGGCTCAACGTGAAACAGTCTGCGGTCGAGCGACTCAGGCGAGACGTATCCAAACTTGGCTTTGGTCATCTGGAACAGGCATTTGCGCCAGAGGCATTGGAGAAGCTACGGCAAGAGGCTGAAAGGGCACTCCCCAACGCCAAGCACGCAGAGCAATCGGAGGCTCTGAGTTATCGGGCCAGCATAGGTTCGTGCGGCCGCCAGATGATGACATTTCTGTCGAGCGCCGAAGTGCGAACTCTGCTGAGTACGGTGTTCGACCGTCCATTTACGCTTGCCCAGGAGGTGAGTTGCGTCACCTTTTACGGCTCCGGCGACCACCTCGGCCCACATCTCGATGAACCGGCGAATCGTTGTGTAGTTACCATTTTGGTCTATCTTAACGCTGAAAGCTCAATGCCCGAAGCGTCGGACAGCGGGTTGAATCTGCGCATCTACGGAAGCGCCTTCGAGCCCGGCCAATCGGCTACAATGATTATCCCCACACGGACGGGAACAATCGTTCTCGGATATGGGTCGCGCTATTGGCATGAGCGTCCACACCTGCGGCCGGGGGAACGCGTCATCGCTATTACCGGCTGTTACGCGTCGGCGGCCGATAACCGCGCTCAACCATAGCCGAGCCGTTCCTGATAATCGCGGAAGCGGACTTCTATGTCGCGAGCAATGGCTGCCGGTAATTCATCCTTCCATGCACCGCTAACGCCTCGACGCAAATGCCCTGCGCCGAAGGCCAGACTGATCCGATCACCATCCTGCGGCGGGCTTGCCCTCATGCTATCGGCATTCCAGGCCGAACAGGCCGCGACGATCTGCTCCGGCCCGTGGTCAACCCGCCAGGCATTTAGTATGCGTCCCACGGCCCGCGCGGGGTCTGCCAGCATATCCTCGTAACGGATGAGGGGAACATAGCTCGCGCAGGCCCGGTCCACCCAGCTCAGAATGTCACCACGATAGTATCGATCCGAGGATCGCATCGTACCCAGAAAAAATTCGCGATAGAATGAGTCGAGATCAGCATAGCGCGGAACGGCAAAGCCGCTTCGCAGATCGTTCCGTTGTACGTCATGATACCATGAAACCACGACATCACGCATGTCGCGGACTAGCACCACGGCGCCGTGCACGTTCCACTTGGCGGCGTCGCTTTCGATATCCGCAACGTGCGAGACAACCATCTGATCCGCTGATTGCAGACCCATCGCGTGCGCAAGCATGCCGGCCAGCCACATTGATCCAGATTTGGGCAGACTGTTGACGATGAACAGCAGGTGCCGGCCAACCTGGCCTGAGCGAATCGCCTCGCGATGAAAACGCAAGGCATCACTCGCGCCTGGGTCGAACTGAGTGGGAGGGATGCTGCCAACGAAAGTCTGCCGAGCCACCGACTGCAATCGGCGCACGGGATCCTCGCACTTCATTGCCAAATTTCCATCGTATACGTGGGTCAGGCCGAGATTGAACAGAAACGCAATCTTTGCCGCGATGTCTTCTCCCGCAACGATAATAGCATCATCCGCCGCTATGTTGCCGGGAAGCGTACCGGCGGCTTGCAATTGGGCACTGGGGAACCTTGCGGTCATGGCGACATGCTCATCGTCGGCATGGATCATATGGCCGATCCCATCCGCGCCGATGCCGCATTGCGATTGCAACCAATCGAGAAGGGGCTGAACGGCGGCAATGTTCGCGAACAGATGGAGCTTCACTGCGTTCGTCCCGGACCATAACCATTGTCGACAATCCGCACAGTAAGATGATCCAGCAACCATTCCCAGTGTCGGGCCGCGCAGAATCCGGGCGAAGTTGCCATAATCCAGCGTTCTATCGGGCGCCCCGTGCCCTTTAATGCCCGGAAGAAATCATCCATCCGCCGCAACGCCTGCTCCCGCACTTCGTCGATATTCGGCGGTTCAACGCCGATGTTGCCATTGAAATCATTTATGAAGTAATCGAGATCGATATGGACAATCACGCGCCCCGGAGGGAGATCGGCAAGCACCCTGGCTGCATTCGGTCCGCCCCGATAACTGCCAAGGCAGTCCGCTCCGTTGCGCGTCCGCTTGCGGATTGCTGCGAAAGTTCGCCCGGGAAGAAGCGGGAACCGGTCCTGCACCGCGAATACCGGGAAGAGACCGTGATGGCTCGTCGAGAAGTTGTTGAGATGACGAACGTGCATCGGCCTTGGAAGATGAAAGAGCGCGGTGATGTATGATCCGATCGTTATCGCACCTGATGCTATGACCGCTTGCCAGTCTGCCGAGGCGGCTGGATCGAATGCGTTCCCCGTGACGGGATCTATCAGCGTGCGTCCGTTATTTTCTAACAAGGTCGGCATCATATCGGTATGGTCATCAAGATGGACGAGGATCAAAGGTTCCTCGTCGTCCCAACCGGCAATCTCGCGGGCAACAAACATGCCCGTCCAATTGTCTTCCAGGCAAAGGTCGAAAACCTCTTTCGCGATGGCGAATGACAAAGGCGCGGAGGATGCCTGTCCGCCCTCGAACTGGCTGAGAACCGAGGCCAGGTCCGGGTCGGCACGATGATGCTCGCTTCCCGGCCCATGGACCGACAACTCAAGCGATTTGCGACTGAGAGACCATTGTGAACTTTTCACGATCCTCATGATAGCGAGATTCAATTCTTCGTCAGTCATCGATCCCACAGCGGATTTTTGAAGGCGAAGGATATTGGTCATTCTTCTCCCATATATTGCACGCTATTACGTCAAAGATATCAGTATTACTCAGTAGCGATCCAGCGATGGAATGGCTATGACACAATAGTTATTGGCTTACGATACGATGGAACGAGCGCCGCATCTAGGCTCAGGACCTATTAAAGG
>DDNW01000077.1:15894-18145 GCA_002341345.1 Erythrobacter sp. UBA2510 | reverse complement strand
ATGAGTGATCTGATCTGGTTGTCGGAGGTGCAGATGCGCCGGATTGAGCCATATTTTCCATTGTCGCATGGAGTTCCGCGGGTCGATGATCGTCGGATCGTTAGCGGCATCATCTTTGTAATTCGTAACGGCCTGCGCTGGCGCGATGCGCCTGCCGAGTACGGTCCGCCCAAGACGATCTACAACCGGTTCGTGCGTTGGAGCCGGATGGGCGTGTTCAACAAGATCTTTGCAGGCTTGGCGGCGCAGGCGGGCAAGCCGGATCAGTTGATGATCGATGCCACCCATCTGAAAGCGCATCGCACGGCGGCCAGCCTCTTAAAAAAGGGGCTGTTCCCCGACGTATCGGACGCACCAAGGGCGGGTTGAACTCGAAGCTGCACGCGGTCTGCGATGGCCAGGGTCGTCCCTTGATCCTGCTGCTGAGCGAAGGCCAGATGAGTGATTACAAGGGCGCAGCGCTGATGGTCGATGCGCTCCCCAAAGCCAAGGTTCTGCTTGGTGACAGGGGCTATGACGCTGACTGGTTCCGCCACGCCCTGATCGAGCGTGGCATCACCCCATGCATCCCGTCAAAATCGAACCGCAAAATCCCGATCCCGCACGACCGCGCCCTCTATCGCCAGCGTCATCGCGTCGAGAATATGTTCGGCAAAATCAAGGACTGGCGCCGCATCCACACCCGCTACGATCGCTGCGCCCACACCTTCATGTCCGCAATCTGCATCGCCGCAACCGTCATCTTCTGGCTCAATCAATGAGTCCTGAGCCTAAGTGGGACCCGCATTGATGCATTAGGCCGTATTGCCAGAGCGTTAGGCGTACCCTCGCCCCTTGCTCTCCAAGCCAAATGATGCAGCCTTCCGGCGATGTCAACAGCGACCATTGCTCGACTTGGACGACGTCGCCGCAAGCTTCCCGAATGGTGTCACTCAAACCCACATAATCCTAGTGGACAGATGGCATGTCTGATGGTATGCAAACGTCACTAAAGGCAAATAGCGACGTTAAATCAATACCTTGCCACGGCAGCCGGGTGCCCGTAGGGGTCACCAGCTGGTACCTTTCGTTTACCGACCCGCCTATCCCCACTTCCGGTGCCTTTCCGGGTGACAGACGTCATATTTGCCCGTTAGGGCAGGTCTGTGAAGTTCGCTCCGATCCCATATGCAGCTATTGCGCTGGCGCTGGTGACCGGCGTGGTTGCGCTGTTTTCCGGAACGGACCCGTGGCTGGTGGCAATGATCGTGCTGGTCTGGTGCGTATCCTTCTGGCTGGTCATGCCCCCGCCCCCGCCCCCGCGTGTAGAGAGACCGGACGGCGTTCAGCTGACGCGCTCGGGAATGCGCGACCTGATCGAACATTCCAGGCTGCCAATGCTGATGCTCGACGGCAATCGCATCATCGTCGCCAATGCCGCCGCGCGCGAGGCGGTCGGCAGCCATATAATCGGGCAGGATGCGCGCGTCGCCTTTCGCCATCCGGTCGCGGTCGACTTGCTCGCCCGGAGCGGTGGCGGCAGCGTCACCATTCAGGGGCTGACCGGCCCAAGAAGCAACTGGCAGATGACCCGCCAGCCCATCGACGAGCGCTATTGCCTGATCGAGCTGGTCAACCGCACATCGGAGGCGGACGTCAGCCGTGCCCATACCGATTTCGTCGCCAATGCCAGCCACGAACTGCGCACGCCGCTGGCCTCGATCATCGGCTATATGGAAACGCTGGAGGACGAAGCAGAGATTCTGCCGCCCGAACAGACGCGCAAGTTCTACGCTACCGTCCTGCGCGAGGCGCGGCGCCTGCAATCGCTGGTCGACGATCTGATGTCGCTCTCGCGGGTCGAGGCGGAAAAGCACGATCAGCCCCGCGAGAAAATCGACCTCGTCCTGCTGACCATGCAGGCGGCCCGCGATGGCGCCGGGCCCGACCGCCTGAATCGGCTCGACTTCGTCCTGCCCGAAGGCGAGATGCTGGTGCGCGGCGATCGCAAGCAGCTGGAACAGCTGGTCCGCAACCTTGTCGACAATGCCATGAAATACGGCAGCCCGGACGAAAATGTGACCGTGTCCATGGAGCATGGCCAGCGTGACATGGTTGTCCTGACCGTACAGGACCGGGGCGATGGCATCGATGCCGAGCACATCCCGCACCTCACCCGCCGCTTCTACCGGACCGATCCGGGCCGCAGCCGCGCTGCGGGCGGGACCGGCCTTGGCCTCGCGATCGTCAAGCATATCGTCGAGCGGCATCG
>DDNW01000077.1:0-15792 GCA_002341345.1 Erythrobacter sp. UBA2510 | reverse complement strand
ATCGTCGAGCGGCATCGCGGGCGGCTGGACATTACCAGCAAGCGCGGAGTGGGGACCACGGTGACAGTACGGATCCCCATGGTCGAGCAGACCGAAGCCTGACGCATCAACGCCCCTTGGGCCCACCCCACCATCCACAGCCTTTTCAGCGACTGTAACAATACGGTCATATTCAGGTCATAGCGGCGCCATCCTGTTGTCACAGGAGCGTCACAGATTCGTCATGAACCGACTATTACTTGCCTCGACCGCGCTTGCCGCGACATGCGGATTGGCCGCACCGCTTCACGCGCAGGACACTGATACGGCTGCTCTGCGTAGCCAGATCGAAGCCATGCGCGCCGACATGGAGCGCATGAGCGCACGGCTCGAAGAGCTGGAGGCACGCGAAGCCGCGACCGCCCAGACCGCCGCCACGGCAGCCGAGGTGGCGCAGGCCGCGAGCGTCGCTGCCGAGGCGGCGAAATCGCCCGTCGAGGTGGCATGGAAGGGTGCTCCGGAAATCTCCGGCAAAGGCGGCTGGTCGTTCAAGCCGCGCGGTCGACTTCAGGTCGATGCGGGTACGATCAACGCGCCTGACTCCACCGGTGTCGAAGACGGCTTTGGCAGCGAGATGCGCCGGGCGCGACTCGGCGTGCAAGGCGATATCCCAGGTGGCTTCGGCTACAAGTTCGAAGTGGATTTCGCCGGCGGCGATGCCGAGATAGCCGATGCCACACTGACCTACGGCAATGGCGGTCTCACCATCACCGCCGGACAGCACAATACCTTCCAGTCGCTGGAAGAGCTGACCAGCAGCCTGAACTCCTCGTTCATTGAGCGCGCTGCCTTTACGGATGCCTTTGGTTTCGAGCGCCGTCTCGGATTGTCGGCTCAATACAAGACCGGCGACCTGCTGTTGCAGGCCGGTGGGTTCAGCGACAATTTCGGGGACTTGCCGGGCAAGGCCTACAGCCTCGACGGCCGGGTCGTTTACATGCCCAAGCTTGGCGATGCCCAGCTGCACCTTGGCGGCTCGGTCCATTACACCGATCTCGAAGGGGGCGATGCCGTGCGTTATCGCCAGCGCCCGCTCGCGCATTTCACCTCGACGCGCTTCGTCGATACCGGCTCGATGCCCGCTTACTCGGAAACCGGATACGGCGCCGAAGCCGCGATCATCGCTGGACAATTCCACGCGGTGGGCGAAGCCTTCTGGCAGCACGTCGATCGCAGCGATGCCCTGCCCAACGCCGATTTCTTCGGCGGCTATGCCGAGATTGGCTATTTCCTCACCGGCAGCGACAGCCGCGGTTACAAGAATGGCGTGTTCGACCGGGTCAAGCCGGCCCACGCGCTGGGCGATGGCGGAATCGGCGCGCTACAGATCAACCTGCGCTACGATTATCTCGACCTGTCGGACGGCCCCGTCATCGGCGGGACGCAGGATGGCTATATGGCATCGCTGATCTGGACCCAGACTGCTTATACACGGCTGATGCTCAATTATGCGCGGCTGTCTTACGAAGATGCGGTTTTCCCGACCCTGGGCGGCGACGCATCCTACGATGTCGATACCATCGCGATCCGCGCGCAGGTGGATTTCTGATAACAACCCGCAAAATGTGACCGGGCACAAACCGCAGACACGAACGTGTCCCGAAACTGTCACACTATCTACCTAGCGCCCCCTTAAAGATTCAAAACCGATTGAGGTAATCATGAAAAACAGCCTTCGTTTCTCCGCCGTGGCCATTGCCGCACTTTCGCTTGCCGCCTGTGGCGGTTCGGACTCGGCCGGTGGCCAGCGCGATGCCGTTCGCATCGTCGGTTCGTCGACCGTCTACCCCTTCGCCAAGCTGGTCGCAGAGAACTTCGCGCGCTCCAACCCGGAACTGGGATCGCCCGTGATCGAATCGACCGGCACTGGCGCAGGCATCGCGCTGTTCTGCGCGGGCGTCGGTGCGGATACGCCCGATATCGTCAATGCCTCGCGCCGGATGAAGGCGAGCGAGCTGGAGACCTGCAACGCCAATGGCGTCAACAGCGTTACCGAAATCCAGGTCGGCCTCGACGGCATCGCCTTCGCTGCCGCCAACGGTGGTCTTGAAATGAATCTGACGCCCGAAATCGTCTATCGCGCAATCGCCGCCTCTCCCTATGGTGAGGAACAGACCGCGAAGAACTGGTCGGAAATCGACCCCTCGCTGCCGAACAAGCCGATTCTCGTCTATGGTCCCCCGGCAACCTCGGGTACGCGCGATGCGCTGGTCGAGCTGGTGCTCAAGGCCGGCTGCGAAGCCAATGAGGCGATGGCCGCAATCGAAGCCGAGGACGAAGACCGTGCCGAGCAGATCTGCACCGAGGTGCGGACCGATGGCGCATTCGTCGAACAGGGCGAGCAGGACAATCTGATCGTCCAGAAAATCGAGGGTAACCCGGACGCAGTTGGGGTTTTCGGTTTCTCCTATCTGGAAGAAAACATCGATCGCGTTCATGGGCTGACCATGAACGGCGTCGAGCCCACCTATGAGAACATCAGCAGCTTCGAATATCTCGGAGCGCGTCCTCTGTTCATCTACGTCAAGGGCCAGCACCTCGACGCGATCCAGGGCATGCGTGCCTTTATCGACGAGTGGGTAGCGTCCTGGGGCGCAGGCGGCCCGCTGGCAGCAATTGGACTGGTGCCCAACCCGTCTGATGTTATGGCGACCAGCACAGCGGCAGCGGCGGACCTGCCGTCGCTTGCCGTAACCGATCTGAAATAGGACCTAGCCAAATCGAATGACCGTCAGCAGCCTTCTTCTTCTCGTCCTCGGACTGGGACTGGCGGGCTGGCTGACGGCCAGGCACCGTGCACGCATGTTCCGCAGCGCGGCAGCGGGCAGACGCATCGCCTCACTGCCGACATATCATGCGTGGTACGCGGCGCTTTGGATCGTCGTTCCCACGCTGGTCTTCGTGATCGTGTGGCAGTCGGTCTCGGAAGCGCTGGTCATGCAACATGTGCTAGCTCAGCCTGCCGCAAACGATCTGCCGCCGTTCGGCTTTCGGCGCCAGGTCATCCTGAACGAGGCCCGCGCCGTCGCGACGGGCGCCGCCAATGCGGTGTTCAATCCGGCCGCACAGGCGCTGGTCGAACCTTTCACACAGGCCATCTCGCGTTACCGGCTGATCGGTTTCGTGGTCGCGATTCTCATCGCAGCAGTGGGTGCGGCACGCGCCTTCCTGACCATCAAGCCAGATTTCCGTGCTCATACCCAGGTCGACCGGATGGTGATGCTGGTCTTGCTGGTGGCCTCGCTGGTGGCGATCCTGACCACGATCGGCATCCTCGCCAGCCTCGCTTTCGAGACGTTTCGTTTTTTCGGGATGATCTCGCCGCTGGATTTCCTGACCGGGCTGCACTGGGCCCCCAACCCGATGAGCGCGGCGGACAATCCGGACCCGACGCGATATGGCGCGTTGCCGCTGTTCTGGGGCACCTTCTTCATCGGCGCGATCATCGCCATGATTGTCGCGATCCCCTTCGGCATGATGAGCGCGATCTACCTCAACCAATATGCTGATCCGCGCCTGCGCAAGACGCTCAAGCCCGCGCTGGAGATGCTCGCGGGCGTGCCGACCGTGGTCTATGGCTATTTCGCCGCGCTGACGATCGCCCCGGCCATCCGCGATGCCGCACTGGCGCTGGGCATCTCCAACCCGTCGAGCGAGAGTGCGCTCGCCGCCGGCCTCGTGATGGGGGTGATGATCATTCCCTTCGTCTCCTCGATGGCCGATGATTCGATTTCCGCTGTCCCCAGCGCGATGAGCGACGGATCGCTCGCGATGGGCGCGACCAAGAACGAGACGATCCGCAATGTCATCATTCCCGCTGCCCTGCCGGGCATCGTTGCGGGGGTCATGCTCGCCATCAGCCGCGCCATCGGTGAGACGATGATCGTCGTCATGGCCGCCTCCACCGCCGCCAATCTGACGGCCAATCCGCTTGAGGCGATGACCACGGTGACTGTCCAGATTGTCGCCCTGCTGACCGGCGAGGGCAGTTTCGACCATCCCGCGACCCTTGCCGCCTTCGCATTGGGCTTCGTGCTGTTTATGGTGACGCTGGCGCTCAACTACATCGCCCTGCGCGTCGTGAAGAGGTTCCGCGAAGCTTATGAGTGAGCCCCTCTCCCCCCCACGCATTGCCCCGACCCGCACTCCGGAATTCGAGCAGCGGCTGAAGCGTCGCTATGCGCGAGAACGCCGGTTCAAGGCGCTGGGAATGGGCGCGGTGATCTTCTCGGTCGCGGTGCTGATTTTCCTGCTGGCGAACATGATCGTCAACGGGATCGGCGGCTTCCAGCGCACGGTGATGGAGGTGCCGGTCGATTTCACCAGCGTGGGCCTGACTGTCGATCCTTCGATGGAGCCGACCGCGGCGATGCGCTCGCTCGAGGGACAGGGGCTGGCCGATATCGTCACCTTCAGCGCCGAACAGAGACTGGGCGAAGAAGCAGCCGCGCAGATCAATACGCAGGCCTGGCGGATCGTCGCCGAACAGATCGTCACCAATCCTTCTCTGCTGCAAGGCACTCACACCTTCACCCTGCCCACCAGCGACGACCTCGCCGCCGCCTATGACGGTGCGGGACAGGCGTCCCTGCAACCGCTGGCGCGGGAACTGGCCGAGCAAGGCGTGTTGCATGACGAATTCGACAGCGGCTTCCTGACCCGTTCGGACGCCACCGACCCTCAGCTGGTCGGCATCTGGGGCGCACTCAAGGGTTCGATCCTGACGATGATCGTGACGCTGAGCCTCGCCTTCCCTATCGGTGTGCTCGCCGCGCTATACCTTGAGGAATATGCGCCGCGGAACCGCTGGACCGACATTATCGAGGTCTCGATCAATAACCTCGCGGCAGTTCCCTCGATCATCTTCGGCCTGCTCGGCCTCGCAGTGTTCCTCTGGATCTTCCCCAATTACCGCTCCGCCCCGCTGATCGGCGGCCTGACGCTGGCGCTGATGACGATGCCGGTGATCGTGATTTCCGCGCGTAACGCGATCAAGGCAGTCCCGCCATCGATCCGTGACGGCGCCCTGGCCATCGGTGCATCGCCCGTACAGGTCGTGTTCCATCACATCCTGCCGCTAGCCCTGCCAGGCATCCTGACCGGCACCATCATCGGCATGGCGCGCGCACTGGGCGAGACGGCTCCGCTGCTGCTGATCGGTATGCGCGCCTTCGTCGCGACCCCGCCCTCCGGCTTTACCGACAACGCCACGGTCCTGCCGATGCAGATCTTCCTGTGGTCCGACGAGATCGACCGTGGCTTCGTCGAACGCACCAGCGCGGCAATCGTCGTGCTGCTTGTTTTCCTCCTGCTTATGAATGGCCTGGCCATTTATCTGCGCAACCGGTTCGAGAAGAGATGGTGACAGAAACCAAATCTCCCCTACCCTTCACGGCGATGATGCAAACAGTGCCCCAGACCGAATCGGAACCCGAAGCCGACACGAAGATGCGCGCGCGCGACGTGTCGGTCTTCTATGGCGAGAAGAAAGCCATCGACGAGGTGTCGATCGACATCCCGACCGAATATGTCACGGCCTTCATCGGCCCGTCGGGTTGCGGCAAGTCCACCTTCCTGCGCGCGCTCAACCGCATGAACGACACGATCGCCTCGGCCCGCGTGACCGGCACGATCGAGCTCGATGGCGAGGATATCTACGCCAGTGGCATGGATGTGGTGCAGCTGCGCGCACGCGTCGGCATGGTGTTCCAGAAACCCAACCCCTTCCCCAAGTCGATCTACGACAACATCGCCTACGGGCCGCGCATCCACGGTCTGGCAGAAGGCAAGCCGGAACTGGACGAAATCGTCGCCACCAGCCTGCAGCGCGCCGGCCTGTGGGAAGAAGTGAAGGATCGCCTCGCCGATTCGGGTACGGCGCTCTCGGGCGGTCAGCAGCAGCGCCTGTGCATTGCCCGCGCCATCGCGGTCGAGCCCGAAGTAATCCTGATGGACGAGCCGTGCAGCGCGCTCGACCCCATCGCGACTGCCAAGATCGAGGAACTGATCGACGAATTGCGCGGTCGCTACGCCATCGTCATCGTCACCCATTCGATGCAGCAAGCCGCCCGCGTCTCGCAGCGCACCGCCTTTTTCCACCTCGGAAACCTCGTCGAATATGGACACACATCGGACATATTCACTAATCCGCGTGAGAAGCGCACGCAGGATTACATAACAGGCAGGTACGGGTAATGGTTGAGCATACAGTCAAGGCGTTCGACGAAGACATTACCCGCCTGCGCGGCCTGATCGCCGAGATGGGCGGGCTGGCCGAGGTCGCCATCGCCCAGTCGCTCGAAGCCATCGTCAATGGCGACGAGGCGCTGGCGCGCGACGTGGTGGAACGCGACCGCAAGCTCGACGCACTCGAAGCCGAGGTCGATGCCATGGCCGTGCGCCTGCTCGCCCTGCGCGCGCCGATGGCCGACGATCTGCGCGAAATCATCGCCGCGCTGAAGATCGGCGGCGTAGTCGAGCGGATTGGCGACTATGCCAAGAACATCGCCAAGCGCACCGGCCGGATCGAGGGGCGCAGCCGGTTCGAACCGCTGACCCTGCTGCCTGCCATGGGCGAACTGGCCGCCGAAATGGTCCACGATGTGCTCACCGCCTATGCCGCGCGCGACCCCGTCGTCGCCCGCGAGGTTATCGTGCGCGACGAAAAGGTCGATGCCTTTTACGACAGCATCTTCCGCAACCTCGTCAGCTATATGGTCGAGAACCCGGCCACGATCAGCAGCGCGGCGCAATTGCTGTTCGTCGCGCGCAATCTGGAGCGCATCGGCGACCACGCCACCAATGTTGCAGAAATGGTGCACTTCTCCGCGCTCGGACACTATCCCGACGATATCGAGCGCTGACGCAAAACTGTCGCATAAGTGACATATGGCCACTGACTGAAACCATGTGCACTTCAGTCAATACGCAAGGGTAAATCCCATGTCGGCACCCAAGCTCCTCCTCGTCGAGGATGATATCGCGCTCGCAGAACTGCTCGAATATCGCTTTGCCAGCGAAGGCTATGAGGTGCGCGTCAGTGCCGATGGCGAAGAGGCGATGATGATGGCGGCCGAGGATGCGCCCGATCTCGTCATCCTCGACTGGATGATCGAGGGTATCAGCGGGATTGAGGTCTGCCGCCGCCTGCGCCGCGACAAGGCGACCGCGCATGTGCCGATCATCATGCTGACCGCGCGCGAGGCCGAGGACGACCGGGTGCGAGGACTTGAGACCGGCGCCGACGATTATGTGACCAAGCCATTCTCCCCGCGCGAATTGCTTGCCCGCGTATCGGCCGTCCTGCGCCGGGTGCGCCCGGCATTGGCGGGCGAAACGATCGAGGCGGGCGATATCCGGCTTGACCCCGTCGCTCATCGGGTCGAACGGCGCGGCCGCCAGTTGCAGATCGGCCCGACCGAATATCGCCTGATCAAGTTCTTCATGGAGCATCCGCGTCGGGTCTTCTCGCGCAGCCAGCTGCTCGATGCGGTCTGGGGTAACGGCAGCGAGATCGAGGAGCGTACGGTCGATGTCCATATCCGCCGCCTGCGCAAGGCGATCTCGGTAGAAAATGCACGCGACCCGATCCGCACAGTCCGGTCAGCCGGTTACGCATTGGAGCCGGTGTAGACGCCAACCGTCCACACAATGACAGCCAGCAGAAGAGAACCCGTCTTTCGGCTCGTCAGTTTTTTACCCCGCTTCATCGCCTGCGTCATTCAACCACCCCCCCGTCATCGCAAGGATTAACGAGTAATAAGGGTTATTTAGGCAAAGATGCGGAACTTGACCTGCCCTTGTGCATTGCGGTAGGCAACGATTGAAGGTTCAGAGTCACAAAGTGAGGTTAGCCATGAAGAACATTCTTACGATGGCAGGCGCAGCAGCGCTTGTTGCCGGTCAGTCGGTTTCGGCCGCTGCCGCAACCGATACCGCCGCCCGCACCGCATCGCCCGTCAGCACGAGCGAAAAGATCGGCGGCGGCAGCGAAGTCTGGCTCGTTCTAGGCTTTGCGGTTCTCGCTGCCGCGATCGTCTTCCTCGTTGAAGAGAACGAAGACGACGAAACCCCCGCCAGCCCCTAGTCTGGCGCTGATCATCTCTTGATGGTCGCAAAGTGAGGCCCCGCTTCGGCGGGGTCTTTCTTTTTGGTGCTGATGGAATTCAGGTGGAGCCTCACCTGCGCTATCCCTTTGTATTCACGTAATCGGAAGCTTCGGAACTTCATGGCACCAACCTTCGTTCGGTATGCATAAGGAGACCATTTATGACCGATACGAAAGACCTGAAGCACAAGTTCTGGACCGCCATGGTAGACAGCCCCTTCGTGTTTCTCCAGCTCGATGGCCATGCCGAAGGTGCGGTGCCGATGACCGCCCAGCTTGACAAGCATGCCGACAGCGCGATCTGGTTCTTCACCCGCAAGGATCATCATCTGGCGAGCGGCGGTGCGGCAACCGCCACCTTCGAGGCGAAGGGCCACGATATCTTCGCTCGCTTTACCGGCGTCATTTCGACCGAGACCAGCAAGGAACGGCTCGACAAGCAGTGGAGTTCGGTGGTCCAAGCCTGGTTCCCGGGCGGCAAGGACGATCCAAACCTGATCATGCTGCGAATGGATTTGGGGCAGGCCGAAATCTGGAATTCGGACCTGGGCTTCATCGACAATGCGAAGATGCTGCTCGGCTTCGACGTACGCGAGGAAGCGCGCGAAGAGCATGCCGAGACCGCATTGTAATTACGGCCGTGTGAATCCGGGCGGCAATGGGAGCGGCAGTGGGAATTGCTCCCGAGTTTCGTTCCAGCCCCTCAGGCGGGAAGGATTACGCATCCTTCCCGCCAGGGGTATGGACCCCGGGTAATGGTGCGACAGGCTGCGGTGGCGTCTCGGCGTCTTCCTCGTGGACCTCGACCTTGCCCAGGCCCACATGGCTGTTGCGATAGCCATAGAGATAATAGACCACGAGCCCGACTGCGGCCCAGCCAAAGAAAAGTTCGAGCGTCACCAGCGAGAGACTGAAAAACAGATAAACACAGCCGATGATCGCGAGTGGCGCGATAACCCCGATCATCGGGGTACGAAACGGACGTACACGGGCGGGGTCGCTCTTTCGCAGCGCCAGAACCGCAATCGAAACCGCGGCAAAGGCAAACAGGGTACCAGAGTTCGACACATCGGCCAGCAGGCCGACCGGGAAGAAAGCGGCAAACAGCGTCACAAAGATACCCGTCAGGATCGTGATCACATGCGGCGTGTGGAACCTGGGGTGAACCTGCGAGAACTTCTCAGGCAGCAGGCCATCGCGGCTCATCACGAAAAAGATGCGCGTCTGGCCGAACATCATCATCAAAATTACCGAGGGCAAGGCCAGGATCGCCGCTGCCCCTACCAGCCAGCCGACGAAGGGGTAGCCGATCGACTTCAGTGTCCATGCCAGCGCCTCCTTGGAGCAGACGACGGCGTTTTCCTGAATCGCAGCACAGGCATCAGCCAGAGCGGGTGTGCCCGGCGACAGAACTTCTCCCGCCGGCCCGGAAACCGGCTGTGCTCCGACTGTACCGATCACACCTGCTGCAACCAGTAGGTAGAACAGGGTACAAATGCCGAGGGAGCCGATCAGGCCAATCGGCATGTTGCGCTGCGGGTTACGGGTCTCCTCGGCTGCCGTGGAGACTGCGTCGAAGCCGACATAGGCGAAGAAGATCGAGGCCGCCGCAGCCGAGATGCCGGTAAAGCCGTTAGGTGCAAAGGGCTCGAACTGGCCCGCCTTGATAACCGGTAGTGCCAGCATCACGAAAAGAGTGAGGGCGAGGATCTTGATGCCCACCAGCACCGCATTGACCGTGGCGCTTTCCTTGGTGCCCTTCACCAGCAGCGCTGTGACGACCATGGCAATCACCATCGCGGGCACGTTGATCGCTCCGCCGTCAAACGGTCCCCGCACAAGGCTGAGCGGGATGTCGATGCCGAAGCTTGTCTCCAGCCAGCCGACGAAATAACCCGACCAGCCGACCGAGACCGCGCCAGCCGCAATCGCATACTCGAGGATCAGCGCCCAGCCGACCATCCACGCGACCGTCTCGCCCATCACTGCGTAGCTGTAGGTATAGGCCGAACCTGAGACGGGCACCATCGCCGCCATTTCGGCATAGCACAGGGCTGCGACGCTGCAGACGAAACCGGCAATGATGAAGCTGACCATCATGCCGGGGCCAGCCTTTTGGGCCGCCTCTGCGGTAAGTACGAAGATACCGGTGCCGATCACGGCCCCGATGCCGAGCATGGTCAACTGGAAGGCACCGAGCGAACGATGCAGCGATTTCTTCTCCGCCGTCGCGAGGATGGCGTCGAGCGGCTTGATACGACCGAAGATCATGGATGTGAGGACCCGCACTGCTCGTGAAGGACACTCCCGCACGACCGTCAGCGAGTGTGAAATCTAGCTAATTTCGATCGCAACACAATCGAGGAAATTCAGTCCATGAGCTAACCGCCGAACAGGTCCGGGAACAGCCCGGCAATCAGGATGCCGAGCAGTGCCAGCGGACACAGGAAGCGGACCAGCAGCAGCCAGAACAGGTGCAGAATACCGCCCAGACCGTTCTCGCTATCGACCAGCCTCCGGTCGGCGATCCAGCCAACGAAGATCGCTGTCAGGATGGCCCCGATCGGCATGAAAAGTTTGGCCGTAAGCCCATCCAGCACATCGAACATGCCCTGCCCTTCGAACAGCGGGATGAAGCCGAGCGGGTGAAACCAACCCATCGTATTGAATGACAACGCCGAGAGCGCCCCCAGCACCATGGCGCCCGCCGCAACGATCCCCGTACTGACGGGGCGGACGATCCGGAAGCGATCGATCATCCATGCCACGGGCGGCTCGAGCAGCGAGACTGAACTCGTCAGGGCCGCGACCGCGACCATGACGAAGAACAATAGTCCAACCAGCGGCCCGCCGGGCATCGACTGGAAGGCATGCGGCAGGGTCTGGAACATCAGGCCGGGACCGGCATTTGCCGGCAGGCCCGCTGCAAAGACGATCGGGAACAGGCACAGCCCCGCAATTAGCGCCACCGCCGTATCCGCCCCGGCAACAATCGTCGAAGTCCCGGCCAGATTCACGCTACGCCCGACATAGCTGCCATAGGTTATCATGCAGGCGAGCCCCAGCGACAGCGAGAAGAAGGCTTGCCCCAATGCCGCGAGCATGACCGGCCCAGTCAACTTGTCCCATTCAAAGGTGAAAAGGTAGGCTACGGTTTCCTCGAAGGCACCGCCCACCGCGCTGTAAATGGTAATCGCCACCAGCAGCACGAAAAAGGCCGGCATCATCCATTTGGCGACCCACTCAATGCCGCCCGACACCCCCTTGGCGACGAAATAGAGGGTGATGCCCAGAAACAGCGCATCGAGCCCGACCATCAGCGGGCCGTTGGCGAAGAGGTCGGGCAGCAACGCCTCGATCTCCTCGGCGCTCATGCTTTCAAAAGCGCCGCCGAAGGGGCCGGATTGCACGACGTCCACGGCAAAGATGCCGACGTAGTAGAGCACCCAGCCTCCGACCACGCAGTAGAAAGACAGAATCAGGAACGAGCCGAGCACGCCAAGATCGGCGAGTAGTCCCCATGCCGGAGAGGCCTTCGATTGCAGGGCCACGCGGCGTACGCTTTCCGGCGCACTGGCCTGACCGTGGCGCCCAATCAACGTTTCGGACAGCAGGATCGGCAGGCCAATCAGCAGGACACAACCGATATAAAAGACGACGAATGCACCACCTCCATTGGCACCCGCTTCGGCCGGAAAACGCCACAGATTGCCCAAGCCGACTGCTGAACCGATCGCGGCGAGGATAAAGGCCGTGCGAGAGGACCAACCGTCGCGCGCGGTACCCGCCACTGAGCCTGTCCCCGAAATCCCCATGAAAATTCCCTATTCGTCCCGAAGCTTATCAATGATGCATTGAATCGATGCTCGCGTCGAGGGCCGTCTCTGCTAGAAAGGCCGCATGTCCACGACCTTCAACCTCGACACCTCCACCAGCCGCGCCAATCCGACCCCGGCCCCCATGCGTCGGCTCACTGTCCCCAAGATCCGCCAACGCAAGGTCGATGGCGTGACCGAAGAGCCGCTTGTTATGCTGACGGCCTACACAGCCCGCCAGGCGCAACTGCTCGATCCGCATTGCGACATGCTGCTCGTCGGCGATTCGCTCGGTCAGGTCATTTACGGCCTGCCCTCAACAATTCCGGTAACGCTGGAGATGATGGCCAACCATGCCGCCGCGGTGGTGCGCGGGTCCTATCATTCGCTGGTCGTCGTCGACCTGCCATTCGGCAGCTATGAGTCCTCGCCCGAAGACGCTTTCGACACGGCGGCGCATCTGATGAAGGAAAGCGGCGCGGCGGCAGTAAAGCTGGAAGGCGGCGAGGCGATGGCCGAGACCGTGGCCTTTCTGACCCGACGCGGCATTCCGGTGATGGGCCATGTCGGCCTTACCCCACAGGCGGTCAACGTGCTGGGCGGCTACGCGGCGCGCGGGCGCAGCGATGTCGAGGCGGACAAGATCGTCGGCGATGCCGTCGCGCTATGCGAAGCGGGGGCCTTCGCCATCGTGGTGGAAGGCGTGGTCGAACCGATAGCGATCGAGGTGACGAAGAAAGTCTCCTGCCCGACCATCGGCATCGGCGCCTCTGCCCAGTGCGACGGTCAGGTGCTGGTGTCAGAGGATATGCTGGGCATGTTCGAGCGCGTACCGCGTTTCGTCAAACGCTATGACGATATTGCCGGGCTGATCTCGCGCACTGCCGAAACCTATGCGAAAGAGGTCCGCGAACGGACCTTCCCCGGCCCTGACCAGACCTACCAACCGCGCTGACGCGGTCCTCACCAACTTCCGTGCGCTCTGGTTGAAGCAGACGCACACCACCCTGATTTCCTGAGAGAAACGCTGCATGGCCACGCTGCTGCAATTCTACAAATTCTCGCTTGCCTTCACGATCTTCTGCCTCGGCCTGGGCGCCTGGTACGGCATGGGCAGTACCGGCACTCTTGCCGGAACGGCGGAGATATTGTGGATCATCGTGGTCCTGTCCGTGCTCGAAATCTCGCTCAGTTTCGACAATGCGGTGGTCAATGCCTCGGTGCTCAAGGAAATGGACGAGGTCTGGCAGCGTCGCTTTCTGACTTGGGGCATTGCCTTTGCCGTGTTCGGCATGCGCGTGGTCTTTCCTCTGGCGATCGTCGCTATCGCCGCCGGAATCGGGCCGATACAGGCGCTGAACCTGTCGTTGAACGACCCTCTGGAATATGAGCGGCTGGTGTCGAGCGCCCATGTCGGTATTGCCGGCTTCGGCGGCGCCTTCCTCGCCATGGTCGGGCTCAAGTTCTTCTTCGACGAAGAGAAGGACGTGCACTGGATCCGCTCGGTCGAACAATTCCTCGCCCGCTTTTCCGCCCTGCCTGCCGCCGAGATCGCACTGCTTTTGCTGACCTTGTGGGGCATTTCGACCATCCTGCCTGATGAGGAAGCGCTGACCTTTCTCATTGCGGGCATACTGGGCCTCGTCACCTTCATCGCGGTGGAGGGGATCAGTCACATGCTCGAAATGCGCGATGCGGCGGCGAAGGCGGCAGGCGCGGTGGTCAGAAGCGGGCTTGGCGGCTTCCTCTATCTCAACATCCTCGACGCCAGCTTCAGCTTCGACGGCGTGATCGGTGCCTTCGCCCTGTCGAACAACATGGTGGTGATTGCGCTCGGCTTGTCAATCGGCGCGATGTTCGTGCGTTCGATGACGATCCACCTCGTGCGCAAGGGCACGCTGGCGCAATATCTCTACCTCGAACACGGGGCCTTCTGGGCGATCATCGTGCTGGGCGGCATCATGCTCGCCTCTGCCCGGTTCCACATTCCGGAGACGATCACCGGCCTGATCGGCGCGGCGCTGATCGGACTGTCGCTGTGGTGGTCGGTGCGTCACCAGCGCAAGTTCGGCAAGGAAACGGCCGCTACTGAGCCGGCTGAATGACCGGGGCCGGTTTCAATATTGCGGCAATACGCGCCGAGACGATCATCTGCGCCAGATGGTAGATCAGCACCGGCACCAGCAACAGCCCGGCCACTGATGGCGGAAACAGCACCGCAGCCAGCGGCGCGCCAATAGCGATGCTCTTCTGTCCCCCGGCAAACAGGAAGGCGATCCGTGTCCCCCGGTCGAGCTTCAGCAAACCGCCCGCCAGCCACGCGCCGATAAAGCCGAACGCCAGAAATGCCGCGATCAGCGCCAGCATCGCGCCCCAGACGTGCATCGCCATGCTCGTCCACAGGCCCTGCGACACAGCACTGGAAAAGGCGACATAGACAGCCAGCGCGATCACCCCGCGATCAAGCCAGGTCACCAGATATTTGTGCTCCTTGATGTAATGGCCGAGGCGCGTCTGCAAAATCTGGCCGCTCACGAAGGGCAGGATCAGGATCGTCGCAATCCGTTGCAGCGCATCGATATCCAGTTCGACGCTCTGGGTACCGGCCAGCAGCGCCAGCAGCGGCGCAGTCGCGAACACACCGAGGATATTGAGCACAGCGGCAGCAACGACCGATGCTGCGACATTACCACCTGCAAGCGAAGAATAGGCGGTCGCCGACTGCACGGTTGAGGGCAGCAGCCCTAGAAACAGCAAGCCCAGCGCCATCTCCGCCGGAAGCCAGCTGTCCGACAGCCTGGACAAGCCCAGTCCCGCCATCCCCATAACGAGGAAACACCAGACGGTCAGCGGCAGCAGGTACCTGGGATTGAGCAGGCCCCGGCGCACCTCGGCGCGCGGCAGCCGTAGGCCGTTCAGCAGAAAGAGCAGAAAAATCCCGGCATTGGAGCTGAAGCGGGCCGTATCGAACCACTCTTCGCTGACCGGCACCGCAGAGGCAAGCAGGATCGCCAACAGCAGCAGCCGGACGAGCGGATCGAACGAATTAATGATGCGCGTCACGGGCATAACGGCGCCCCTGCCCCGCCTGAACTAGGTTTGCAAATCGTATTGCTTGAGCAGGTCATAGAGCGTCGGGCGGCTGATCCCGAGCATTTTCGCCGTGCTGGAGATATTGCCCTCACTCCGGGCGAGCGCATGTCGGATCATCTTGCGGTCCGATTCCTCGCGCGCACTCTTGAGATTAAGTGCCGTTGCTCCCGCCTCTTCCTCTTCACCAAGGTCGAGATCCTCGGCTTTGATCAGCTTGGCATCGGCCATGATCACCGCACGCTTCACCCGGTTTTCCAGCTCGCGTACATTGCCCGGCCACGGCCAGCCATCAATGGCGGCCAAGGCGTCAGGCGCGAAACCGGTCACCTGTGGATTCATATCGGCTGCAAAGCGCTTGAGGAAGGCCTTGGCGAGCAGCGTCGTATCGCCCGGACGTTCGGCCAGCGAAGGGATACGTACTACCACCTCGGCAAGGCGGTAGAACAGGTCCTCGCGGAACCGCCCGTCGGCGATCATCGCTTCCAGATCCTGATGGGTGGCGCAGACAATGCGCGTATCGACCGCAATCGACTTGCGCCCGCCAATGCGTTCGATGGTCCGTTCCTGCAAAAAGCGCAGCAGCTTGACCTGCAAGGGCAGCGGGATATCGCCTACCTCGTCAAGGAACAGCGTGCCGCCATCGGCCAGCTCGATCTTGCCCTCGGTAGTTTTGATCGCGCCGGTAAACGCGCCTTTTTCATGGCCGAACAGCTCGCTTTCGAGCAGGTTTTCCGGGAT
>DDNW01000013.1:2827-3273 GCA_002341345.1 Erythrobacter sp. UBA2510 | reverse complement strand
GGCATCGACCATGTGATCGCGGGTGTGCTGCCGGATGGCAAGGTCGCGGCATTGGACGATCTGCGCGGCACGGGCCAGCACATCGCCTTTGTCGGCGACGGCATCAACGATGCGCCCGCGCTTGCCCATGCGGACGTGGGCATCGCCATCGGCACCGGCACCGACGTCGCCATCGAATCCGCCGATGTGGTGCTGATGTCGGGCGATTTGCGCGGCGTGGTCAACGCGCTGGAAGTGTCGCGGCGTACGATGCGCAACATCCGCCAGAACCTGTTCTGGGCCTTCGGCTATAACGTGGCCCTCATTCCGGTGGCGGCGGGGCTGCTCTACCCGGTGTCGGGCCTGCTGCTGTCGCCGGTGCTGGCGGCTGGGGCAATGGCGCTCAGCTCGGTCTTCGTACTGACGAACGCGCTGCGCCTGCGCCGTGTCCGCCCGGCGATGGACGA
>DDNW01000013.1:1810-2616 GCA_002341345.1 Erythrobacter sp. UBA2510 | reverse complement strand
ACCATCCGCTACTACGAGGACATCGGGCTGGTCGAGCCGCTGCGCAGCGCGAACGGTTATCGCAGCTTTCGGCAGAGCGACGTCCACAAGTTGGCGTTTCTCGGGCGAGCGCGTGCGCTTGGCTTCACCATCGAGGACTGCCGGAGCCTGCTGAAACTCTATGCCGATACCGACCGCGCCAGCGCGGAGGTCAAGCAGATCGCCGAGGAACACCTCGACCGGATCGACCGGAAAATCGCAGAACTGACCGAGATGCGCGCGACGTTGTCGCACCTTGTCGATGCCTGCGCTGGCGATCACAGGCCTAATTGTCCGATTCTCGCAGATCTGGCTATGGAAGAGGATAAGACCCGGACCGCCAGGGCAGCGGATTAAGCGGGCTTAGATACGTCCCGCAGCGGGCAGCGCCACCCACAAGGTGCGACTGGCTGCAGCTATTTCGGAACATTCCAGCGCGGGAAAGTTGTTCCACCTCTAGACTTCACGATTTCGAGAGAGGACAACTTCATGTCATATGGCCGCTTTTTCGCGATGATCGCCACATCTACCGTCGTCATGTTCGGTCTGATGTATCTCAATACCTACCTCTGGACGCATGTGTTCTGGTCGGAAACGCGGGCCTACATGGCTCTCCTGATGGGTGCCACCATGGCGATCATCATGCTGGGCTTCATGCTGTCGATGTATTCCAGCAAGATGGCTAACGCCGCCTTCTTCATCGGTGCCGCCGTGGTCTTTGCCGCCTCGCTTTGGCTGGTCCGCAGCCAGGTGACGGTGGGCGACACCAGCTACATGCGGGCAATGAT
>DDNW01000013.1:1164-1626 GCA_002341345.1 Erythrobacter sp. UBA2510 | reverse complement strand
CCGCACCACTCGATCGCGATCATGACCTCCAGCCGCGCCGATATCTCGGACCCGCGCGTGCGCAAGCTGGCGGATGAGATCATCTATGCGCAGGACAAGGAAATCGCCGAGATGCGTTATCTGGTGAACGATATCGACGCCAACGGTGACAGTCTGGCACAGTCAGAAAGCGGACCGACGCAGATCATGAGCCTTGACGAGGCGCTATCAACCCCGGAAATCGCCATTCTCGACCTCGAATTTCTTACTACGGAGGACATTGCGCAGATGTTTCCCGGCGGCGCGGCGTGCACGTTCACCTACACCACCACAAGCAGGCCTGCGCTGGCGGTGGGCCGCATCGACGGTGGGAGTGTAGCTCTCGCCAAGATCAGCGGCGATCTGGTGCGGCTGGAGGCTGGCGACGCCGGAAGCACTTGGGGCACGGAGGGCATGACAGTGGCGTTGAGCGCGCCGAGCGGA
>DDNW01000013.1:0-931 GCA_002341345.1 Erythrobacter sp. UBA2510 | reverse complement strand
ATTGGACGCAAATAGTGGCGAAATGCAGGACGCCGATCTCGTTCTCGAACTTGGGTCCGGTCTGCGTGCAGGGTATCGCGGATATTACGGTTGCGGTGCCTGAACCAGAAACTGGAGGAAACACCATGCCGAAAGGCGCATCGAAATCAGCCCAACTCTACCGGATGGTCATGCCGGATCATCTTTGCCCTTATGGTCTCAAGTCCAAAGACCTGCTCGAACGGGAAGGGTACGAGGTCGAGGATCATCACCTGACGACACGCGAGGAAACCGATGCCTTCATGGAAAAGCACGGGGTCGAGACCACGCCGCAGACCTGGATCGGCGACAAGCGGATTGGCGGCTACGACGATCTGCGGGTCCATTTCGGCCTCGACGCGCCGGAAAGCGAGCGCTCGGACACCTCCTATCGGCCGGTGATCGCGATCTTTGCCGTCGCGTTTCTGATGGCGCTCGGCCTGTCATGGTACAGCTTTGGAACCATCCTCAGCCTGCGCGCGCTGGAATGGTTCGTCTCGATCTCGATGTGCTTGCTTGCAGTGCAGAAGCTTCAGGATGTCGAGAGCTTTTCGACCATGTTCCTGAATTACGACCTGCTGGCGCGCCGCTGGGTGCGCTACGGCTATCTCTATCCCTTCGGAGAGGCCTTCGCCGGTATCCTCATGGTCGCCGGGGCGCTCACCTGGCTGTCGGCACCCGTGGCCTTGTTCATCGGCACCGTCGGCGCGGTTTCGGTCTTCAAGGCCGTGTACATCGACAAGCGCGAGTTGAAATGCGCCTGCGTCGGGGGCGACAGCAACGTGCCACTAGGGTTCGTCTCGCTCACCGAGAACCTGATGATGATGGTCATGGGTATCTGGATGCCGATCCGGGTCTACCTGATCGGCTGACGGCCCCGCGACCTCTACAGAGGCGCGGCGTGTACGACCTT
>DDNW01000043.1:6035-7182 GCA_002341345.1 Erythrobacter sp. UBA2510 | reverse complement strand
CGCCGCCTCAACATGCGCGAGCAGCTGGTCCGGCAGGTCGAGATTATCCCGCTCGAAGTCGTGGTGCGCAACGTCGCCGCGGGCTCTATCGCCAAGCGCTTCGGGATCGACGAAGGCGAGATGCTGCCGCATACGCTGATCGAATATTACCTGAAGAGCGACGAACTGGGCGATCCGCTTGTCTCCGAAGAGCATATCGCCGCGTTCAACTGGGCTGGCCATGAAGAGATGCAGGACATCTCCGCCATGGCGATTCGCATCAACGATTTCATGTGCGGCATGTTCGCCGCGATCGATATCCGGCTGATCGACTTCAAGCTCGAATTCGGCCGCGTGTTCGATGGCGACTACACCCGCGTGATCCTGGCCGACGAGATCAGCCCGGATAATTGCCGCCTGTGGGACTTCAACACCGGAGAAAAGCTCGACAAGGACCGCTTCCGGCGCGACATGGGCGGCGAAAGCGAAGCCTATCAGGAAGTCGCGCGGCGTCTCGGCCTGCTGCAGAACGAAGACAGCGGCCCGGGCGAAGTGCTCGACATGAGCGCGCATCGCGGCCGGCTGCGGACGCCGTCCAAGCCCAAGAAGTAACGCGGTCAGCCGCACCCGGCGCAAGCCGGGCGGCGCGGCGTTGGCATAGAAAAAGGGCCGGAGGGATCGCTCCCCCCGGCCCTTTTCTGTCGGTCTTCCTTCCCCGCTCAGTAGCTGACGCGGGCCGAGATACCGAACACGCGCGGATCGTTGACGAAGGCGGTGTTGTTGTTGAAGTCGATGCCGCCNNACAAGGACCGCTTCCGCCGCGACCTTGGCGGCGAGCAGGAGGCCTATCAGGAGGTCGCGCGCCGCCTTGGCCTGCTGCAGGGTGACGACAATGCGCCGGGCGAAGTGCTCGACATGTCGGCGCACCGCTCGCGCCTGCGCACCAGCCCGCCCAAGCCGAAGAAGTAGGAAGGGTTAGCGGGCGTAACAGCCCGCAGCCATTGCCCGTTAAGGCACGACACGCCACATAGGGGCGATGTCGTTCCGTTTCCTGCCGGTCGTGCTGGCCGCACTCACGCTCCCCTTCGCCTCCTTCACCAATGCCAGTGCGCAGGCACCGGGCGAGCGCATGCCCCCGGTCGAGGTCGCCTCGCCTGCTGCACCCGCC
>DDNW01000043.1:0-5936 GCA_002341345.1 Erythrobacter sp. UBA2510 | reverse complement strand
CCGCCGACCCGTGGCCCTTTGCCGCCAGCGACCTGCCGCTCGATCCCGGCTACCGCTTCGGCGTGCTCGATAACGGCATGCGCTACATCATCCGCCAGAACGCCACCCCGGCCGCACAGGGCATGGTCCAGTTGTGGGTCGATGCCGGATCGATCGACGAGGAGGACACCGAACAGGGCTATGCCCATTTTGTCGAGCACATGGCCTTCAACGGCTCGACCAATGTGCCAGAGGGGGAGATGGTCAAATTGCTCGAGCGCGAGGGGCTCGCCTTCGGCGCGGACACCAATGCCTCGACCGGGTTCGACACCACGCTCTACAAGCTCGACCTGCCGCGCAACGATGTGGAACTGCTGGGCACCGCGCTCATGCTGATGCGCGAGACCGCGAGCGAGCTGACCTTCGATCCCGATGCGGTCGCGCGTGAAAAGGGCGTGGTCCAGTCCGAGCGGCGCGTGGGCGACACATTCGCGCTCAGGAACACGCGCGACAATCTGCTGTTCCAGTTCCCCGAGGCGCGCCTGGCCCGCCGTCTGCCCATCGGCACCGCCGCAACGCTGGAGGCCGCGACGGCGGACAGACTGCGCGCGCTTTATGAGCGGCTTTATCGCCCCGACAACTCCGCGCTGATCGTGGTCGGCGATTTCGATCCCGATATGGTCGAGGCGATGATCGCCGAACGCTTTGCCGACTGGCACAACCCCGCCAATCCCGGCCCGTCTGCCTATGGCCCGATCGACTTCGACCGCCAGGGCGAGACCGACATCTACCTCGATCCGGCGCTCTCCGAACGCGTGACCGTGCTCCTCCACGGCCCGTGGCAGCCCGAGGACGACACCGTCGCCAATCGCCGTCACCGGGTGCTGCGCCAGATCGGCTATGGCATCGTCAACCGCCGCTTGCAGCGCATCGCCCGGCTCGACAACCCGCCGTTTCGCAGCGCAGCTTTCGGCACGAGCGACATTTTCAAGGCCGGACGCACGACCACGCTAATGGTCAATGCCGCCGAGGGCGAATGGCAACGCGGACTCGCCGCCGCGCAGGCCGAATATCGCCGCGCGATGGAGTTCGGCTTTACCGCGGCCGAGATTGCCGAGCAGGTCGCCAATTTACGTTCCTCGCTGGAGGCTGCGGCAGCGGGAGCCGATACCCGTGACAATCGCGAATTCGTGCGTGCGGCGATCTCCGTCCTGCGCGACGACCAGGTCCCCACCACTCCTGAGAGCGGGCTCGCGCGGTTCGAGGCCATGGCAGACGACATCACCCCCGCAAGCGTGCTCGAAGCTCTGCAATGGGAAGTCATCCCGCTCGACGATCCGCTGATCCGGTTCGAGGGCCGGACCGCGCCGGAGGGCGGAGAAGCGGCGCTGCGCGCGGCATGGGAGGACGGCATGGCCGCCCCGCTCGTGGCCAATCCCGATATCGCGCTGGCCTCCTTCGCTTATGAGGATTTCGGCGCCCCCGGCACCGTCGTCAGCGACAGCGTTGAGGCCGGACTTGGTATCCGCCAGCTACGCTTCGCCAATGGCGTGATGCTGAACCTCAAGCACACCGATCTCGACCGCGACCGCATTCTGGTCGAGGTAAATGTCGATGGCGGGCAGATGCTCGATACGCGCGACGACCCGCTCGCCACCGCGATGACCGATGCCCTGCCATTGGGCGGGCTTGGCGCACATACGCTGGACGATCTGCAATCGATCCTCGCCGGACGGCAGTTCGGCTACAATGTCTCCGCCGGGGACGAGACCTTCCGCCTTGCCGCCAGCACCGTGCCGGCCGATCTCGAAACGCAATTGCAGGTGATTGCAGCCGCGATCTCGGATGCGGGTTTCCGGCCGCAGGGCGAGGCACAATACCGGCGCAACATCGCCAATTTCTTCGCCCGCAAGGATGCAACACCGGAATCGGTGCTGGGCAATGCCATCGGCGGGATCGTGTCGGATAGCGATCCGCGCTTTACCCTGCAGGGCGAGGAGGATTTCCTCGCGCTCGACTTCGCCCTTCTGCGCGACACGATCGGCGACCGGCTGGCGCACGGTGCGATCGAAGTGGCGCTGGTCGGCGATTTCGACGAGGACCGCGCCATCGAACTGGTCGCCAGCACACTGGGTGCCCTGCCCGCGCGCGAAGACGCCTTTCGCGCCTATGCCGACAATCGCGACCGCAGCTTCACGCAGGACCGGACGCCACGCGTCCTCTATCACGACGGGGCGGAGGATCAGGCGCTGGTCCGCCTGCTCTGGCCGACGCGCGACGATAGGGACTTCCGCGCCTCGCAAGGGCTGGAACTGCTCGAACGCGTGGTTCGTGCGCGAATGATCGACGTGCTGCGCGAGGAACTGGGCCAGACCTACTCCCCGTCGGTCAGCGCGCAGCAATCGCGCGTCTATCCCGGTTGGGGCACGTTTGCGGTCGGCGCGGCGGTCGACGTTTCGCAGGTCGAGGCCGCGCGCGAGGCCATGCGGACCGCCATCGAAAGCCTGCGCAGCGCCCCGGCGAACGAAGATCTGCTGCTGCGCGCGCGCCAGCCCTATGTCGAGCGCTACGAGAATGCGCTCAAGACCAATCGCGGCTGGATGGCACTGGCCGACCGCGCGCAGACCCAGCCCGAACGGATCGCGCGCTTTCTGGCGGGAGAGGTGCAGCTGAAGACGCTGACGGCGGAGGAATTGCAGGGGCTGGCCGTGCGCTATCTCGACCCGGCCCAGGCGCTGGAGGTTATCGTCCTGCCGCGCCCGGCGGCTGAGCCGGACATAAGCGGCGAATAGCGCCCCGGCCCCTCTTGCCTGCGCCCTGTGTCCTCTGCATAGGCTCGCATCCTCGCAAGTATCACCGACTCCGCAGCAGAAGGCCATTGCCATGAAGGTCCGCATCCATGTCAGCCTCAAGCCCGGCGTGCTCGACCCGCAGGGTCGCGCCGTGCACCACGCGCTGGAGGGGCTCGGCTTTGCCGGGGTCGAGGATGTGCGCGTCGGTCGCCTGATCGAGCTCGACCTGGCCGATGGCACCAGCGAGGAGAGCATCGACGCCATGTGCCGTCAGCTGCTCGCCAACATGGTGATCGAGGATTACCGGATCGAAATGCTCGAAGGCGCCGGGGCCGCCTGATGCGCGCCGCCGTCATCACCTTTCCCGGCTCCAATTGCGACCGCGACATGGCGGTGGCGATCGAGGACATATCGGGCAAGGCGCCGATCCGCGTCTGGCACGGCGATGCCGCATTGCCCGAGGGGCTGGACTTCATCGCCTTGCCCGGCGGCTTTTCCTACGGCGACTATCTGCGCTCGGGCGCGATGGCGGCGAACTCGCCCATCATGCGCGGCGTGAAGGAGGCCGCTGGGCGCGGCGTACCGGTGCTGGGCGTGTGCAACGGCTTTCAGGTGCTGACCGAAGCGGGACTGCTGCCCGGAGCGCTGATGAGGAATGCCGGGCAGACCTTCATCTGCCGCACCGTGGCGCTGAAGGTCGAGAACCGCCAGAGCCTGTTCACCGGTGGCTACGAGCAAGGTGCGACGATCCGTATCCCGGTGGCGCATCATGACGGCAATTTCTTCGCCGACGAGGATACGCTCGACCGGCTGGAGGGCGAAGGCCGGGTGGCCTTCCGCTATGCCGAAGCCGTCAATGGCTCGCGCCGCGACATCGCCGGGGTGCTGAACGCAGCGGGCAATGTGCTGGGCATGATGCCGCATCCCGAACGCGCGGTGGACACGGCGCATGGCGGGACCGATGGCCGCGCGCTGTTCGAGAGTGTGTTCAGCGCGCTTTCGGTCGCCTGATTTTAGGTTAGGCGCACTTAATCTTCCGCGTAAAAAGTGTGGCCCTTATTGACCGGCAAGAAGGCTTTCAAAAATGATGCCTGCACGACTTCTTTGGCTTCCATGTCCAACCCGGCAACATGATCTCGCAGCCATCCGGTTTGACTATCTAGGTTGCCCGGAACGCTCTTGATTGCCATTAGAGCGGCTGCCTGCGGATCGGACGCCAGCACATATCTATGGCAGTACAAGCCAATTGGCTGAACTGTATTTCTATCGCGCTCAGGCGGTTCGTCGAACCATCGTAATCGCCCGTGGATCAAAACGTAGTAGCAACGCATCCCCCAAACTCACCCATTTCACCCACGCCCGCAATATGGTCGTTAGCGGACACGGCCAGTTTCCTTCTCATTCACACATCAGCACGGACCCAACAGTGAGCCGCAACTCCACATTTCTGGGTTCCCGCTTACGCGGGAATGACTAACGGGAGGCGGCAAAGTCGTGGCAGCCAAAGAGCGACCGGCCACCCGCATCATGCTTGAGTAAAGCGATCATCCGGCCCGCGACCAGCGGGCCGCAAGCGCGAACGCGCGCCCGCAGGTGCCCCGCAGTCCGTCAGGACGGAGGGATCAGCACCGAGGACGGACCCGCGGATGCGGGTTCGGAACACAAATCAGGCCGCCCGTGCCTTGCGATTGACCAGCGCGCGGGCCTCGGCAACGGGCATCGGGCGCCCGTAATAATAGCCCTGGATCTTGGTGCAGCCCATCTCGCGCACCATTGCCGCTTCGGTCTTGTTCTCGACCCCTTCCGCCGTGGTCGCCATACCAAGGCTTTGCGCCATGGCGACGACCGCGCGGATGATCGCGATGCTTTCCGGGCTGTCCTGCGCCGCGCCCTGCACGAAGCTGCGGTCGACCTTGATGGTCGAGAAGCGCAGCGTTCGCAGGTAGCCGAGCGAGGAATAGCCGGTACCGAAATCGTCGAGCGCGATCGAACAGCCCAGCGCCATGATCTCTTCGAGCACCTGGCGCGCAATGCGACCGTCCTTCAGGAAGACGCTTTCGGTGACCTCGATCTCCAGCCGGTGCGCGGGCAGGCCGGTTTGGGCCAGCGCGCGGACCACGCTTTCGGAGAAGCCGGGTTCGGACAATTGCTCGCCCGAGACGTTCACCGCCACTTTCACATGGCCCGGCCAGCGCACCGCCTCGGCACAGGCCTCGCGCAGGGCCCACGCGCCGATGGGCACGATCAGGCGGGTATCCTCGGCCAGCGGGATGAACTTGCCTGGGCTGACGAAGCCGTGCTCCTTGCTGTTCCAGCGCATCAGCGCCTCGAAGCTGACGATCACTTCGCTATTGGCATCGACCACCGGCTGGTAATGCAGTTCCAGCTCGTTGTTTGCCAGCGCATGGCGCAGCGCGGTTTCGAGCGAGCGGCGCTCCTCCGCATCGGCATGGAGCGAGGGCATATAGCCGCAATGCGTACCGCGCCCGCCCTCCTTGGCGCGATAGAGCGCGAGGTCGGCATTGCGCATCAGCATCTCGACCGTGTCGCCGTCGCGCGGGCCCATGGCAGAGCCGACGCTGGCCCCGATATAGAGCGTCTTGTCGTTGACGCGGTAGGGCGCGGAAAGCGCGGCGATGATGTCTTCGGCAAGGTTCGCGACCCGCCCTTTCACGGAGGCATCGCGGATCACGACGGCGAATTCGTCGCCGCCCAGCCGTCCGCATTGCTCGCCCTTGGCCATGACCGAGCGTAGCCGGTCGGAGACCTGCGCCAACAGCTGATCGCCGACCTGGTGGCCGAGCGAATCGTTGACCGCTTTGAACCGGTCGAGGTCGATCATCAGGAAAGCGCAGCGCGATTTCCACTGGTCGGAATAACGCAGCGCCTCGCCCAGGGCCTCGGTCAGCATCAGGCGGTTGGGCAGACCGGTCAGCGTGTCGTAGCGGGCGAGGTAAGCGATCTTCTCGCTGGATTCGCGCTGTTCGGTGACGTCCGAGCCGACCCCGCGAAAGCCGGTGAACTTGCCGACCTCGTCATGCATCGGCGTGCCCGAAAGTTCCCACCAGCGGCGGCCATCGTCGAGGTCGACGCGGACCAGCAGGTTGGAGAAGCTCTGGCGCGATTTCAGGTGGTCGGCCAGTTCGTGCAGGCTCCCTTCGAAAT
>DDNW01000189.1:5749-7649 GCA_002341345.1 Erythrobacter sp. UBA2510 | reverse complement strand
AGGGCCGTCCACACACGGCCCAAACGGATTGGGCAAGATGTCGATCGTTGTTGAGCCGGTTTGGCCTACGTTCGCGACATATGCGATCACATAGCGATCGGCCGATCTCGATCTCGCAACATCGCGCGCCCGCCGGACCTCGGTTTCTCCGAGCTCAAACTGACATGGATCCTCGGTGCTCGCCTTCACCTCTATGTACCAAGTTTGCTTGTTGAAGGCGATACAGAAGTCATAACCGAGGCCATCTTCGCCTTCACGACCGGTGAATGGAACTGCGTTTCCCGATACCCAGCAACGATCAATGTCCTGACTGGGCTGCCGCGCCTTGAGCCAGTGATAGACGATCAGTTCACCGAGCCGACCGATCATGTCCTTCTTTTCTTGTGGGACTCCCCTATACGCTCCACCGCCTCCGCCGCTCCCTCGCGTCAGGCCCCGCATACGTGTTGGCTCGAATGGCGTGAGATCGGCGAATTTACCAATCGGTCTGTTCAGCAGATTTTTCGACAGGTTCTCGGAAATCTCATCCGACAGCTCCAGCCAATCTACGTCGTGCGGATCTCGAAGTTCACCGTTGAGATGCACCGAACGCGCCTCGCGATTCCGGCGGTCACGTTCCTCACGCGCCTTCTGGGCCTCCGCCTCGATTTCGGTTTCGGGAACGTCGAGCTCTATACGATCCAGAGTTTGCGGCATCTTCGCTGGCCATGCGCCTAGCCTCGCAAACCAGACTAGAAGTTCGGCATCACTCCAAGTGCGGCAGTCGAACGCCCCTGCGTCGTCGAGATGGCGCCGGAGCTCGATCTCTGCTTGACCAGCATCATGCCAGAGGTCGTGAACATGAACGGAGCGCTGAATACCCCACGCTCGAACCAGCGGCTGCGCTATCCGTGCGAATTGCCGCAGGGTCGCCGTATTGGCTGCGCGTACCGCAATCAATTCACCTAGGCCGCTCGGGTTCTCACCTATCGACGGAGCTCCCGTAGCAGTCAGCCACGTCGCTACATGCGTTGCCAATAGATCTTCGGGGATCCGCTCGTAACTCATGAGCCATTCTGGATCGGGCTTCAGACCGGATAGTGTCTCCAAAGCGTCCTTGTAGCGCGAATCCGGGTGAAACTTGAGAATCGTGGGGGCCACCATATTGCGCAGTGCGTCAACGATAGCGATGCGGTTGTCTCGGATATAAAATTCAAGCTGAAGAGCGTGACCTTCTGGGTCGATATCCGCCTCGCTGCCGATCGCCAATAGGCTCGCGTTGAATTCAGCAAAGCCCAGTCCTAGCCTTTCGCGCAGCTCCCCAATCGAGAAGCTGACCTTGACGGCCTCCTGGACCTCTTCGGGCTTCGTATCGCCGGGAGGAAGGCATGCGCGCAATAGTTCCACTAAGGTCGCGCGGTCCTCGGTCGCCGCGAGTTCGCCCTCCGACCACCGTTCGAGTGCTGCATCGCCCCCAAGATGAAAGACAACTGCCCTAAACCACGGGAGCTGGCGGTCGATCCGCTCCCCAAGCGAATCCCTCGCAGATTCGCTGGCCTGCTCAGTGAGATCAAGCGCCTGGCAAAGGCGGAGCAGGTCTTTATGCCCCATCGGTCTGTCGTCGACCTCGACTCCCTCCAAGGATAGCTGCCGGATTAGCAGCTTCATGTGGGGCACCGCGGCGGAGTGCTGAATGGCTTCGCCGATGGCGGGCAAAGCTGCCTCCACAAGCGACCAAGTCAATGCGCCCTGACCTACGATGATCACGAGCGGCTCCCCCTCCACCCGCTCGAACTGATAGGCTGCTCGCGTTGTAGGCGGGCTTACATCACGACCCTCGAGCAGAAACTTGACGCTCGCCTGCAATTGAAGCTCGATGCGGTCGAGCGCCTGCACGATTCCCGATCTGTCCGCCGGCAAA
>DDNW01000189.1:390-5582 GCA_002341345.1 Erythrobacter sp. UBA2510 | reverse complement strand
GATCTGTCCGCCGGCAAACGGTTCAGGTCCACGCTATCCAATGCCTCAAGTGCCACCGCGAGCATGGGCCGCAGCCATGGGCACCGATCCACTAGTCTGGGTCCGACCGGCAGTTCCGCCAATGGAGCACCATCGACCTGTATCGCATAGGCGAGTTCGGACGTCCGGCGGATGCGCTCTCCATACAGCTTCTGCAGCAGTACCCCCAAGCGACCGGGCTCGGTTACTCGGACGTCTACCAAAGGATCGCCGATGACCTCAACCAGGCTTGCCGCAATCGAGTCCGCGCTGTCGCGGACGTAAACTGTCTCAGCTTCGCTTCCCGTGACCTTCGCGACACCCAATTGACCGGAGCGCCGGACGATGATCCAGCGAGGTGCTTCTCCTATCGGCGCAGCCGTGTCAGGAGAGCCGTACCCTTCCGCCAGCCGTGCCCAGCAGCGGCTATAGATGTTCATCAGTTCGCGTTCGTAAAAGCGCCTGACGCAGCCGTCCGCGAATTGCTCGGCCAGGAAGCCGGTCTGCTCCAGTAGCGTGTCATTTGCGTTGAAGGTCCGGAATTCTGCGTATTTCCGCAAATTGTCGATCGCGCCGTCGGAGGCGCGGTCCAATGCCCTCACAAGCTTGTAGGACGGGCGCCGAAGGAACGGCGGATAGCGATCTGTGCTTCTCGACAGCCACACCTGTTGACCTGTGCATCGCCGTCTCCTCAGGCCGTCACCGCTGGGTTCGTCGCACGGTATCCACGCCGCTGAACGGAGGAATGCCGCGAGCGGGGTCGGCCAGTCACGGTTGTCCGATCGGTAGCTGTAACGGTGCTTTATCTCGGTCCAAAGATGCCTGCGCTCGACACGGCCAACCCAATCGACGATCAGCCTCGCGTAAGCGTCAAGGGCGTCGTCGCTGAACTCGTCGATATCGGCCTGACCTGGCATCCACCAAATCGCGCCCACGTCGTAGTCGGTCGAAGTCGGCAACCGAAGGGAAATGCCCGCCCGGCTCGCAATGTCCTTCTTGATCAAAGGGCCGAAAGATTCCGGCAGGCCGAGATCCTCCATGAAGTTGAAGCTCGTAACGCGCGATGCAGGTACGTAGTGCTTCAGCTCATCCGACCGAGGTTGCAGTCCTCTTTGGACGCCCAACCCAGTGAGGAAATCGGTCCACTCCTCAGTGAACTTAGTCCCGAACACTGCGCTGGAGGGCTGCGCGATCCGTCGTGCACGCACTTCGTCGATGTCCTTCGAACCTACTGGCGCAAGTTCAAGGAACCGCTGCAGTTGGTGGCCGAGTGTCCGGTCTGGCCAAGCAGACGAGAAGACGGCCTCCGAGGCTCGAACGAACTTGCCATCCATGGTCGGGACAAACAGTCTATAGGCGGCGGAAAGCGCAACGGGCCGCTTGATGGCGACGGAACGGCGCCAGATGGCGAATGCCCAGCGAAGACCTGCTGTTCGGACCTTCTTCGTCGCGTCCCGTTCGACGATCTGCGAGATCCGCGTGAGCAAAGCCTCGCTCTCAAACGGTGTCGCTAAGTCTTTCTCGAGGAACTGGCGTGCAGCGGCCAGGTCTCCGTACCAGGGGAGTGCGTCATGAAGAAACGCAAAGAACTCGCGGAGCGGTGCAGGAGGATAGAAATCCTCGCCGATGCCTTCCTCGGCGTCCCCGCGACGGGGAGGAAAAAACACCGATGCATCACGCGCGCCTCGGCGCCTACGCCGCTTCGCACCATCACCGTCGGTCGACTTTGCCGATAGGTTAGGTCGCATCGCCCTTAGGGTGCCATCCTGACAAAATAAAATCTCTCTCCCGGCCAGACTGCCAGAATCGCCACCCATGAAGTCAGATAGGTCGCGGTAGAAGGCCGTCCAATTCTTCCAATCAGGCTTTCTCGCTTTAGCCAGCGCCTTGGATAGACCTTCCACAATCTCTGCACGTTCTACGGTGGTTAACTGGTCTTGAAAGCACCCTGGTGCATGGAGCCGGAGGAAATTTGCAAGCAGATCGGTCCGGCGTTGCCCAAGCCCCGGCCAAATAGGAGCAACTTCTGCGGAACACCCGAAGCGCGCGATGACCTCCAACGAGAAGAACGCTCCGGCGATTGGTCGTCTGGCCGTTGCTGGACACATCCAGATGATTGGGCCGAATTCTGGCCGCGCGAGCGCATCGCCCGTCCAATCCCCAAGACACGGAATGAACGCCGCATCGCCAAGCGAGGAAGCAGACCAGCGACGCGCGATTTCGGCCGCCATAACCTTGCCGAGATCGACAGCCTTCTGGTCGTCTTCATTCTCGTCTCCACTGGCGAGCAGACTTGTCGGCGTAGTCCAGATTAACAAGTCCACTGCTGCTCTCGCGGCGGTGACGAGAGGAACACTTGACGCATTCTCGGTCGAGCCGTGCTCCTGAAGCCACCGCGCGGTCTGCGATGCCAGCCTAACCGCGTGTTCTAAAACCAAGGAATTGACACGGACCGTCGGGTCAAGGCTCACGCGGTTCGAGCTCGGGAAGAAGCTACCGTGGAGGTGTCCTTCGAATGGCGACGTGGCACCGCGCCCCATGGGAAGGAAAGTGTAAAGGCGCGGATTGAAGCCCTGCTGGTCTTCACCTACCGGCACCGCCGCCGCGACCTCGCCGGTACCCTTCCAGCCCTTCCAGCTCTGCGGGAGTTCCCCGGACTCGAGTCCCTCCGCCACGGCTGCCTGCATCTCCGCTTCAGAAATATCCGCTCGCGCTACCCAAAACCGCCCGTTCTCGCCAAGATCAACCAAACTCGGGCCCGATGTGCCGAAGAGCGGCTCCTCGCGTCGAGATAGCTCAAGCGCGAATGCGTCGTCTTTGAGCCGTTCGCCCTCGATCTTGACTTCGAGGCGACCAATACGCCGCAGGAACAGCAGCATCGGCGCCTCGGCCTTCGCTAACCCGACCATCTCATTCCGCACCACCTCAAGCGCCGCATCGTTGCGGATTGGCAGCCTAATCACGGTTGAGAACCCGCGAGACGCAAAGTCGACTGCCGCGCTTGGCACTTCGTCGATCCAGCGAGGGATGTAGAAGGCTGGTAAGTCCGAGCGCGCCAGCGCGCGCGTAGTCTCATCCGGCAGAAGCGGATCGAGCTCCGCGCCTCGTCCGAAAGTAAAGCGGTACCCATCGAATCCATCGTCGGTTCCGCCTTCGGCCAGACGCGAGAAAATCTGCGGTGCGTCGGTGACGTGGCGAACGCTACGGAAGCCGAGTCCCTTGTTTCCGACCGCTTCACCGGGCGGCTTGCTAGACAGGCCCATCTCACAGAGCGCGTCGACGTTCTTCGGTCCGAAAGGCTGGCCTCGGTTGGCGACATAAAGCGTTCCGCTTGACCCTTCATCACTAGCAAGCAGCATCGCGATCTCACCATCCCGACGCTCTCGGTCATGCGCGTCGTGGCCGTTCTGAATCAATTCTATCAGGAACCGGCCATGATAATCGGCAATGATGTGCTGGGAGAGACTCTGGTTCTGCTTGTGAACAGGATCATAATACTCGCCGTCATCATCAATGGTGCCAAGAAAACCTGTGATCTTACGAGTGGCTATTCGCTCGATATGCGCACGCGGGATCTGCGCGACTGCTCTAAAGTGCCCACCAAGCGAATCGGCGGCTGTGGCGATTTGTTTTCCCCCCATAATTGCAGGGTGCCCAATGCCTTAGCCAGACGCAAGCTCAACCCAAGCCGCTCTACGGTGCCGACGAATGAACGCCACGGAAGTTCGCCTCACTAGATGCGTCCTTTCGCAATTATGGGGCCCAGGCATTCTACCATTTCGGTCGCCAGGTAAGTGACGGTTTTGGGCTAGCAAGCGGACAAAAAGCTTCCCCGCAGGAGGCTCTCGCAAGCTGACTGTCTGCCCTGGCCTTGGATTTGCCATCCGCCCGAAGGCCGGGCGCTAAGCGCCCGGTTCCTTCTTCTCGTCGTCCAGCGGCGTGCGCAGGACGATCCGGCCATTGATCGGCACCACTTCCAGTTGAAGCGAAAGGCCCTCGCGGTCCCGGTGGAACCACGCGGCCCCGATGCGGGTCCAGAAGCCTTTGTCGCCCTTGTTGGCGACATGCCAGGCGAGGAAGTCCGGCGGATTGGTCTCTTGAGCGGGTGCGGTATTGCTGCGTGCCATGATGAGTTCCTTTCGTGTCTGGTGGCTCGTTGCACCAAACAGGAAGGCCGCACGGCCAAAGGGCAGGATTCATGTCCAACACGGTTTAGCGGAGCGAACTGGCGCGGGCCGGGCATTGAAGGCTGTCCGCGTTCGGCCAATTGGGTGCTCAAGAACGAAGGCGACTGATCGAAAGGCGACCAAACACATGCCAAACCGTCACTCTTGCGCCTTGGATCACTCTCGCCCAAACCTTCGCCATGGCAATCGAAGGCAGTTCTCGGAAACGCTGGAGCGAAGAGGAGACGGTGCTTGCGCTGTATCTCTATTTCCAGCTGCCGTTCGGAAAGCTGCACTCGGGCAATCCGGAAATCCAGGAGCTTGCCGCAGCGCTCGGGCGCACGAACAGCTCCGTCGCGATGAAGCTCGCCAATTTCGCCAGCCTTGATCCAAAGATTACCGACAGCGGACGCAAAGGCCTGGACGGCGCGTCCAAGCTGGATCGGGCAACCTATGTGGAATTCGGCCAAGATTGGACAGGTCTCGTGTCGCGGGCCGAAGACCTATGGGCTGCACAGATCGGGCAATTCGACCCATCACCCGCGCCAACGCGCCTCAATGAGAAACGTAGCGAATTCCGGTTCGAACCCTATCAGGGAGAGTCCACCACACAGGCGCTCGTCAATCAGCGCGTCGGCCAGGACTTCTTCCGACGCGCGGTGCTCGCAAATTACGAAGAGACCTGTTGCATCACCGGCATCGCCGATCCGCGCCTGCTCACGGCAAGCCATATCAAGCCGTGGGGTAAAGACAGCGACAACCGGCACAATCCTGCCAATGGCTTGCTGCTTTCTGCGACACTCGATCGCGCCTTCGATCGCGGGCTCATCACGGTTGATCGCCATCGGCGCATACGCGTCTCGCGACAGTTGCGCGAAAGCCAGAGCCGCGAGACGCGCGACTATTTCCAGCAATTCGAGAACGCGACATTGCGTTCGGCAATCCGGTTCGATCCTGAACCGGCGTTTCTCGATTGGCACAACGAGCACTGCTTTGTGGATCAACGCG
>DDNW01000189.1:0-255 GCA_002341345.1 Erythrobacter sp. UBA2510 | reverse complement strand
GTCAGGCGGCGCGCGGACTGCCGCCCCTCAATATTCGCTGGCCAGCATGATCGTGAGTACCCGCCGCGTGACACCCGGATCAGCCGGGTCCTCGCTGCCAAACCGCATGTCGCGGTCGTAAGCATCGATCTTCCAGAACACGGTTTCGGTAGGTCGCGCCGGTCGCGTGGTCGTCCAGCAACTTTCGCTGTCCTGATAGATCGCACCGAAATCGCGCTCGCCATAGGGATCATTATCCGGCGTGAAGGCGTCGAA
>DDNW01000193.1:12855-13128 GCA_002341345.1 Erythrobacter sp. UBA2510 | reverse complement strand
AGTTCCCGGTAATGAGACTTGACGTGAATTAACCACGCAACTTCTCACTAAAAAAGGTTAACAAGTGGTTTAACGTTTCGTGGATTCCGGAGTGAGTCTTTCGGGTAACAGTTTTTTTAAGGTATTCGCGGGGGTCTTTCGTTTTGCGCTCACGCATCCGCGCGAGCGCTCCTCGGTGCGGTTCCCTCTGCGTGGCACCTGCGGGCGGGCGCCTCCGTCTGGCTACCGCCTGACGGCTGCTTGAACCGACGCCCTTGCGGCGCGCTGACGTCG
>DDNW01000193.1:10890-12764 GCA_002341345.1 Erythrobacter sp. UBA2510 | reverse complement strand
GCCCTTGCGGCGCGCTGACGTCGCGCGCCGAACAGCGCCTGTTCCAAACGTGTACGCCTGACTAAACCCCCATCAGCTTCTTCTGCCTGCGCCTTTGTACCGAAGAGCCGATGCCGATCGCCTCGCGATATTTGGCGACGGTGCGCCGGGCGAGATCGAACCCTTCGGCCTTCAGCATATCGACCAGCGCATCGTCCGAGAGGATCTTCTTGGGGTCCTCGGCATCGATCAGCGCCTTGATCCGTGCTTTGACCGCCTCTGCGCTGGCTCCTTCGCCATCGCTTGAGCCGACCCCGCTGGTGAAGAAATATTTGAGCTCGAACAGGCCGCGCTGGCATTCCAGATATTTGTTGCTCGTCACGCGGCTGACCGTGCTCTCGTGCATCTCGATCGCGGCGGCGACCTCGCGCAGGGTCAGCGGGCGCAGATGCGAGACCCCCTTCTCGAAGAACCCCGCCTGCTGTTTCACGATTTCCTGCGCGACCTTGAGGATTGTCTTCTGCCTCTGGTCGAGTGCGCGGATCAGCCAGTTGGCATCGGTCAGCTTTTCGTTGAGCCAGCTGTTTGTGGCCTTGTCCGAGGCCCCTTCGCGCAATTCGAGATAATATTGCCGGTTGACCACCAGACGCGGCAGGCTCGCTTCGTTGAGGCGGATCGACCATTGCCGGTCCTGCCCGCGCGCCAGCAGGATGTCGGGCACCACCACCCCCGCGACGCTGCCTCCAAAGCGCAGGCCCGGTTTGGGATCGTATCCGCGCAATTCGCCGAGCATGTCGGCGAAATCTTCGTCATCGACATCGCAAATGCGCTTCAACCGGGCGACATCGCCCTTGGCCAGCGCGTCGAGATTGGCGAGCAGCACCTCCATGCACGGGTCGTAACGGTCGGCCTCTTTCGCCTGCAGCGCGAGGCATTCGGCAAGATCGCGCGCCCCGACGCCGGTCGGGTCGAGCGATTGCACCAATTCCAGCGCGGCCTCGACCTCGGCCAGCGCAATGTCGAGATCGTCGGCCACTTCGCGCAAGCTTGCGCGCAGATAGCCGGCTTCGTCGAGCAATCCGATCAGGTAGCGGGCGATGAAAGCAATTCGCGGGTCGGCAGCCATCGGGCCGAGCTGGCTTTCGAGGTGGTCGGCGAGTGTCGGCGCAGCATCGCCATGCTCGCTAATGTCGGGCCGTTCGGCACCTATGGCATTATTGGCAGACCATTCACCGGTATCGTGGTCGCGGTCCAGTGTTGTGGGGTCGAGGTCGAGAGGAGCATCGGCCTCTCCCTGACCCGCCAGTATCAGCTCGTCGGCGCTTTGCACCTCGGTCGCCGCAAGCGAATCGCCATCGGGTGCATTGCTCTCGCCATCGCTGCGTGCCTCACCGGCGTCGGACCCGGTATCGAGCAAGGGATTGTTTTCCAGCGCTTCGCCGATGAAGCTCTCGATCTCGAGGCTGGACAGCGACAGCAGCTTGATCGCCTGCTGCAGCTGCGGCGTCATCACCAGCGACTGGGTTTGCCTGAGGTCGAGGCGGGGGCCGAGGGCCATTAGTGCATGGTCCGCGCTGCCCCTGCGGTGCAACGCTTGCAGCGGTGCCAGCCCGCTCCCCCTCCCAACCACCCGATAGGGTAGAATTCTGGGTGGTTGGGAGGGGGAGCGGGTCGGAGCCGCCTCTGGCCGCCGGCCTCCGCCCCTCGCGACACGGTCGCAAGAGGCCGGACAATCATAACGTAAATCGTCACCCCAGATAGAGGCGGCGGACATTCTCGTCGGCCACGAGGTCTTCCGGGCTGCCCGCGAACAGCACCTGCCCACCATAGATAATGCAGGCGCGGTCGACGATGTCGAGCGTCTCGCGGACATTGTGGTCGGTGATCAGCACGCC
>DDNW01000193.1:10341-10720 GCA_002341345.1 Erythrobacter sp. UBA2510 | reverse complement strand
GGTTCGTCGAGCAGCATGATCGAAGGCTTGGCCGCCAGCGCGCGCGCGATCTCGCAGCGCCGCCGTTCGCCGCCTGACAGCGCCATGGCCGGACTGGAGCGCAGGCGGCCGATGTGAAATTCCTCGAGCAAGCGTTCCAGCTCGGCCTTGCGGACCTCCTTGTCGGGCTCGACCATCTCGAGCACACAGGCGATGTTTTGCTCTACCGTCATGCCGCGAAAGATGCTGGTTTCCTGCGGCAGATAGCCAAGGCCAAGTACCGCGCGGCGATACATCGGCAGGTTCGTCACATCGACGCCGTCCATCAGTATGCGGCCGCTGTCAGGCTTCACCAGTCCCATGATCGAATAGAAACAGGTCGTCTTGCCTGCGCCATTGG
>DDNW01000193.1:9784-10239 GCA_002341345.1 Erythrobacter sp. UBA2510 | reverse complement strand
GCCATTGGGGCCGAGCAGGCCGAGCACCTCGCCCTTCGCCACGGTGAGCGAGATATCGGACAGGACGGCCCGCTTGTCATAGCTCTTGGCGATCGAAACGACCTCCAGGCCACCTTCGGGCGGAAGACCGGGCGCCGCATTGGCAGGCGCGCTCTCCATCGCCTCGGCGAGCGCTTCTTCATCGATGGAATTGTCGTCGAGCGTGTTCATCGCGCGACCTTTAACACGGATTTGTTGGCAAAAAAGGTCACTTGGCAAGATTCATGCGTGGCGCCCCCTGCGAGCCCCCGGTGCTTGGCAGGGTTAATGGGCTTGTGCATCTTCCTGCAGATGGCATAACATATGTTCGATAAAGAAAGGGAGGGAAGCACATGGTCAAGGCTCTCCATCAGGGGACACGCCGCGTGTCACGAGAGGATAGCGCACAGGATGCAGCCCCTGCGCGCGACTGGCGC
>DDNW01000193.1:9077-9608 GCA_002341345.1 Erythrobacter sp. UBA2510 | reverse complement strand
AACGCATCAGCGACCATGTGGCCTTCGCATTGCTCACCTATACCGGGATGCAGATCTTCGTGACCTTGGCTGCGCTCAAATCGGGTTCGGGCTCGCTCCTGCCCTATTTTGCGCTGGTCGTCCTCGTTCTCGCCACGATCCCCGGCTGCCGCCTGTTCGAAGCGCGCTGGACCGAACTGAGCGACGAGCAGGCCCACGATCCGGTGCTGGCGCCTCGCTTTACCCGCGATGTCATCGTGTTGTGGGTGCTCGCCTTTGGCCTGCCGTTGGCGCTGACCGGCGGCTATCTGGCGATTGCCAGCCTCTTTGGCTGATTCACCCGGTCTGTCGCGCCTCGGAACCGGCATTTTGAGCGCGCTTTGAAATTTCCGGCCATCATCGCCGCCATTCTCGGTCTGTCGCTGGCGAGCCCTGCCAGTGCGGCTATTCTGGGCGAGGCGCTGGATTCCCCCGCGCCGACAGAGAGCGCGGCTCCGGCTCCGACTCCGGCTCTGACCATCGCCACCGAAACGCAGGAGGGCGAGGACGAGC
>DDNW01000193.1:0-8969 GCA_002341345.1 Erythrobacter sp. UBA2510 | reverse complement strand
GACGAGCGCATCGCGGCACGCATCACCGGCATCTTTTCAGAATTGCCCGGCCTCGCGGATATCGGCGTCGAGGTCGAGGCGGGCGTCGTTACTCTCTCCGGCACGGTCGCTGATGTCGCTGCGATCGACCGGGCGGAGGGCATTGCGGGGCGCGTGAGCGGTGTCGTGACGGTCGAGAACAGGATTCGGCGCGATCTGTCGGTGGAGGGCGGCCTTGGCACCTCGGCGCTGCGCGACCGGGCCGATTCCTTCGTCCAGATGCTGCCCTTGGCAGGCGTATCGCTGGTCGTCGCACTGATCATCGCCGCCATCGGTTATGCACTGGCCTCATTGACAGGCCTGTGGCGGCGGATCACCCCGAACAGCTTCCTCGCCGAGCTGATCGCCAGCGCGGTGCGCTTCATATTCGTGATTGGCGGGATCGTCGTCGCGCTCGACATGATGGGAGCGGGTACCTTGCTCGGCGCGGTACTGGGCGGGGCGGGCGTCATCGGCATTGCGCTGGGATTCGCCATGCGCGACACGGTCGAGAACTATGTCGCCTCGCTCATGCTGAGCGTTCGCCAGCCCTTCCGCGCCAACGACTGGGTGGTGATCGACAGCCATGAAGGCCGCGTCATTCGCCTGACCAGCCGCGCGACCATCCTGATGACGCTCGATGGGAACCACTTGCGCATTCCCAATTCGCAGGTGTTCAAGGCGGTGATCCTGAACTTTACGCGCAATCCGCAGCGCCGGTTCGAATTCGATATCGGGATTGATGCCGATGACGATCCGACGGAAGCGCGCCATCTTGGCGTGGATGTGTTGCGTGCCCTCGATTTCGTGCTCGATTCGCCTGAGCCGCAGGCGCGGGTGGAGGCGGTCGGCGATTCCAATATCGTGATCAAGTTTCTCGGCTGGATCGATCAGGAAAAGACCGATTGGTACAAGGCCAAGAGCCGCGCCATTCCGGCGGTCAAGAACGCGCTCGAACAGGCTGGTTTTGCCATTCCGGAGCCGATCTACCGCCTGCGCATCGATCCACGCAGCGCGCCCATGACGACTGAGGCTGCAAAGGGCTCGGTCGAGGCGACGGGTTCGGTGTCGGCGCGGCCGGCTGCATCTTCCTCGCAATCGGAAGAGGCTGATGTCACGCCGACCGACGAAGTGACCAAGATGGTCGAGGCCGAACGCGCCATGGAACCGGGCGAAAAGGACCTGCTCGATTCCCGTCGCCCCGTAGAATGATTTTCCAGCGCGCCCGGGCGGACGTGCGAAATATCAATTACCCCTTCTTGTTGGCTTCGTAGCGCTCGATCGCTTCGAGCGTGACCTGACGGGCCTCAGCCGCATCGCCCCAGGCGCCGACGCGAACCCACTTTTCCTTCTCCAGATCCTTGTAGTGGGTGAAGAAGTGCTCGATCTGCTGGAAGACGATGGACGGAAGGTCCGATCGCTCGCCAACATCTGAGTAATAGGGGAAGGTCGAATCAATCGGCACGCAGATCAGCTTTTCGTCGCCGCCATGCTCGTCTTCCAGATTGAGCACGCCGATCGGGCGGGCGCGCACCACGCAGCCGGCCATGAAAGGCGAGCGCGCGATCACCATCGCGTCAAGCGGGTCGCCATCGGGCGACAACGTGTGCGGCACGAAGCCGTAATTGGCCGGATAGCGCATCGGCGTATGCAGGATGCGGTCGACGAACAGCGCGCCCGATTCCTTGTCGAACTCGTATTTCACCGGCTCGCCGCCGACCGGTACCTCGATGATCACATTGAGGCTATCGGGCGGATTGTCGCCCGTCGGAATGAATTCAATACGCATGGATACTCCGGTTTCCCGTTGTTCGGCTCTCGCCAGATTTGCCGGCCCGGGTCTTATGACCTCTGACCGGGAGTGTAGTGGCATCCTCTCCCGCAACTACGCGGCGCTGCCTAGCGGGACTTTCGTTGTATTGCGAGGGGCAATCGGCACAAATGCTTGGCCCGGTACCGGATTGGGACGCGCCGGCATTGCGCGCTCGCGGGCCTCGGCGTAAGGGCCAGCCCCCATGGGAAACAGCAAAACGCCTCAGGCTATCAGAGGCACACAGGACATTTTCGGGCCGGAGGCCGAGGCCTTCGCTTTCGTCGTCGAGTCCTTCGAGCGTGTCCGCAAGCTCTACCGCTTCCGCCGCGCCGAAATGCCGGTGTTCGAACGGACCGAGGTGTTCAGCCGCGCGATTGGCGAGACAACCGATGTCGTCTCCAAGGAAATGTACTCGTTCGAGGATCGCGGCGGCGAGAGCCTGACCCTGCGGCCCGAGTTCACCGCCGGAATTGCGCGCGCCTACCTTACCAATGGCTGGCAGCAGCATGCGCCGCTGAAGGTGGCGACTCATGGCCCGCTGTTCCGTTACGAGCGCCCGCAGAAGGGCCGCTATCGTCAGTTCCATCAGATCGATGCCGAGATTATCGGGGCCGCCGAACCGCAGGCCGATGTCGAGCTGCTGTGCATGGCCGATCAGGTGCTGAAGGAGCTGGGCATCACGGGCGTGACCTTGCAGCTCAACACGCTGGGCGACGCCGACAGTCGCGACAGCTGGCGCGTGGCGCTGGTCGCCTATTTCCAGGCTTATCGCAACGAACTGTCCGAGGATTCGCGCGAGCGGCTGGAGAAGAACCCGCTGCGTATTCTCGATTCCAAGGACCCGCGCGACCAGGCCTTCGTCGCCGATGCGCCGAAGATCGACGAGTTTCTGACCCCGCAAGCGGAGGATTTCTTCGGCGCGGTGACCTCCGGGCTCGATGCAGCGGGCGTCAAGTGGCGGCGGCTCGACAAGCTCGTGCGCGGCCTCGACTATTATCGCCACACTGCGTTCGAATTCATCCCGGACGAAGGCTCGGCAGCGGCGAGTGCGCTCGGCAGCCAGAGCACGATCCTCGGTGGCGGACGCTATGACGGGCTGATGGAATCGCTGGGTGGCCAGCCGACCCCTGCCGTCGGCTGGGCGGCCGGGATCGAACGGCTGGCAATGCTGGTCGGGGAGAAACGGGAAGAGCGGCTTTCGGTTGTTGTGATATGGGAAGGCAAGGAAGCGCACTCGCTTCAATACGCTACGGCGGTTCAATCTGAGTTTCGTCGTCAAGGCATCTCAGCTGAGTTGGTTGCAACTGGCTCATCAAAGAAACGGTTTGATAAGGCGAAGAAACTGGAGCCAGTCTTCGCGGTGCAGATTTCCGATGCCCTAGCGCAACCGGGGATGCTTGCTCATGTCCGGGTGAGGCCAATGGAATTTGACGAAGCAACGGTTGGCGAAGCAGAGATACGACCGGTTGAAATGGCAGTGGAAGGCTTTGGGAAGCCAATGAAGCTGGAAAACGTTGGACGCGGCTGGGACGGCGAGCTTTGGGCGCTGTAAAGACCAAGTGCTGCCGATGACCATCCCTCCCGAACGTCTACGCCAGATCGCCAACCGCTTCGCCGAGCTCGAGGCGCGCATGGCCTCGGGCGAATTGGAGGGCGAGGCTTTCGTTCAGGCCAGCCGCGACTATGCCGAGCTCGAACCCGTCGCCCGCGCCGCCTCCAGCGTGCAGGCCATGCGCGAGGAAATCGCGGGCCTGACCGAGATGCTCGCCGACCCCGAACTGAAGGCCATGGCCGAGGAAGAGCTCGCCACCCTCAAATCCGAACTGCCCGACGCCGAGCACAGGCTCGCCATCGCCATGTTGCCGAAGGACGAGGCCGACCAGCGCCCGGCCATGCTCGAAATCCGCGCCGGGACGGGCGGGGACGAGGCGGCGCTGTTCGCGGGCGACCTGTTCCGCATGTACGAACGCTTCGCGTCGGAAAACGGCTGGCGGGTCGAGCCGGTCAGCATGAATGCGGGCGAGGCGGGTGGCTTCAAGGAAATCGTCGCCAACGTCACCGGCACGGGCGTGTTCGCGCGGCTCAAATACGAAAGCGGTGTCCACCGCGTCCAGCGCGTTCCGGCAACCGAAAGCGGAGGTCGCATTCATACCAGCGCGGCCACCGTCGCCGTCCTGCCCGAGCCGACCGAGGTCGACATGACGATCGACGACAACGATCTGCGCATCGACATTTACCGCAGCTCGGGCGCGGGCGGACAGCACGTCAACACCACCGACTCTGCGGTGCGCATCACCCACGTGCCGACCGGTATCGTCGTGGCGATGCAGGACGAGCGCAGCCAGCACAAGAATCGCGACAAGGCGATGAAGGTGCTGCGTGCGCGGCTCTATGAGAAGCGCCGCGAGGAAGCCCATGGCGAAGAGGCCGCCGCGAGGAAGGCGATGGTCGGCAGCGGCGACCGGTCCGAGCGCATTCGCACCTATAATTTCCCGCAGGGGCGCGTGACCGACCACCGCATCGGACTGACGTTGCACAAGCTCGACGAGATCCTCGCTGGCTCGGGACTGGGCGAACTGATCGACGCGCTCGCCGCCGAGGACGAGGCCAAGCGGCTGGCGGCGTTGGCCGATTAGAGCAATGGGGGTGACTATCGCCGAGGCGCTGCGCGAGGCGACGTTACGCCTCGAAGCGACCAGCGACACCGCGCGGCTCGATGCCGAATTGCTGCTGGCCCATGCGCTTGGCAAATCACGCTCGGACGTGCTGCTCGCCAGCCGCGACCAGCTCGGCGAGGCCGCCCCTGACCGGTTCGAACAACTGGTCGCGCGCCGTGCCAGCCATGAACCCGTCGCCTATATCACCGGCAATCAGGAGTTCTTCGGTCTCTCCTTCGTTGTCGCCCCGGGCGTGCTGATCCCGCGCGCCGACAGTGAAAGCGTTATCGAGGCTGCGCTGGAGGCCGCGCCGCGCGCCGCGCGCGTCCTCGATTGCGGTACCGGGCCGGGGACGTTGCTGCTTACCTTTCTGGCCGAACAATCGGAGGCGACCGGCATCGGCATCGACGCCAGCGCCATCGCTCTGGGCATCGCGGCCACCAATTGCGAGGCGCTGGGGCTGGCGGGCCGGACGCAATTCCTCCGCCGCGACTGGAATACACCGGACTGGACCGACCAGCTCGGGCAATTCGATCTGATCCTCGCCAATCCGCCCTATGTCGAGGAGGGCGCCGACCTTGCCCCCGACGTGCGCCAGTTCGAGCCCGGCGAGGCCTTGTTTGCAGGGCCTGAAGGACTCGATGATTATCGTGTGTTGATTCCGCAATTGCCCATTCTGCTCGCCAAAAACGGCGTCGCCGTGCTCGAGATTGGAGCGACTCAGCACGAAGCCGTGGAAAAAATAGCCGGTGAAACGGGCTTTGACGTGCAGATTCGGCACGATCTGGGCGGAAGGCCGCGCGTTTGCGTGCTGCGATTAGGACTTGGCAAATGATTTTCGAGTAGCTACCTCTTCATCAGACCCATGGTGAGGCGGCCCGGACGGGATTGTCAGGCCACTACCTGCGGGTCCGACTCCACAAGTTTGCCGGTAAGCGGCGGTTTCGCGCCCTTTGCGAGTGCAGATCGGAGATCATGACCGGCGCAGCAGCTGCGTCGGCATTGAGGGGTCATGTGGCCGGGCCTGTTGCCCGCCGGATTGAGGAAGCGAATTTCCCTTGAACATGAATCGCAATAATAATCGTCGGCGCGGCCGCGGTAACAATCGCGGCGGTGGAGGCGGTGGTGGTAACCAGTCCAACCGCATCGACAACCGGGCTCGGGGCAATGCCCCGCAGATGCTCGAGAAGTACAAGAAGCTGGCCCATGAGGCCTCGCTCAACGACGATCGGGTGCAGACCGAATATTACCTGCAGTTCGCCGATCATTATTTCCGCGTTATTGCCGACATAAAGGCGCAAAAGGATNNGACGACGAGCGTCGTGCGGTTGTGGCCGAACTCAATGCAGTGCAGGAAAAGCGCAACGCATCCTCGAAACTGATCGGGCAGGCCAAGGCGCAAAAGGACGAGGCGCGATCGCGCCGCGATCCCGAACGCGACCAGGACGATGACAGCGATGACGACGATAATGAGGACGAGAGCGGTCAGGATCGCCGCTCTGGCTCGCGTCGTGGCGATGGCTCCGATATGCAGCAGGCGCGTCAGGGAAGCGAAGGCGAGCCGGACGAGGGCGACAACCCCTTCACCCGCGGCAACAACCGCAAGCCCAAGCAGTCGCGTCGTCGCCGCAAGGACGAGGACGATGACGAGCAGGCAGAAGAAAACGGTCTCGATGCCGATATGCTGCCGCCGTCGATCGCCCGCGTCGCTGCGGATGACGACGATGACGGCGATGCTGAAGAGGAAGTCGCCGAGAAACCGCGCCGTGCCCGCAAGCCACGCAGCACTCCGGCACGCAAACCGCGTCAGCCACGTGACGATGGCAGTGGTGAGGACGAGCTCGAAGCCGTAGGCTGAATTGGCCCCGGCGGTCGCAGGCCCTTGCCCCTCGCGGACATAGCAGGCACGAGCCCGCCATGGATGCCATTCTCTCGCTGACCAACCGGTTGGGCCGGTATCCGCGCCTGCTTGCGCTGGTGCTGGGCGCGGTTTCCGCAAGCGGTTTCCAGCCGCTCGGTCTGTGGCCGCTGGCTCTGCTTGGCGTCGGGCTGCTGGTGCTGCTGCTGGAACGGTGCGAGACAACGCGGGGCGTGTTCGTCGCCGGCTGGCTGTTCGGCCTTGGCCATTTCACCGTCGGCAATGCATGGGTCGCGACGGCCTTCACCTTTCAGGCGAACCTTCCGCCGATCCTCGGCTGGCCTGCCGTCGTGCTGATCGCCGCCTATCTGGGGATTTATCCGGGTCTGGCTGCGCTGGGCGCACGGCTCGTCTCGCAGCGGCGAGGAAGCTGGGCTCAGATACTCGCCTTTGCGGGGTGTTGGATCATCGCCGAGTGGCTGCGCGGCTGGGTGATGACGGGCTATCCGTGGAATCCGCTCGGCGTGGTGCTGCTCGGACCGTTCGACCGGCCGGGCCTGGCGATACTCGCGCCATTCACCGGCACCTACGCACTATCGGGTCTGGCAGTGTTGATTGGGGCAGCTCTGGTCGAGCTGCTGCGGGAACGACGCTGGCTCCATGGCGGTGCGCTGGCACTGGCCTCGATCGCCGGCATGCTCTGGCCTGCGGGCGAAGCCGAGGAAGGGTCGCTCGCCGTCACCCTCGCCCAGCCCGACCTCAGGCAGGAACGCGTCAACGACCCGCAATTTTATGAGGCCAATTACACGCGGCTCGCGCAACTATCTGCGCCTGGGTCACGCGGCGAACGGAGACTGGTCCTGTGGCCCGAATCCGGCCTCGCCGATTATCTGCGCGATGGCTATCCGCAGCGCTATTACGACGCCACGACCTCGCTCGGCAGTCCTGAATATGCGCGCCGCCGGATTGCTGGCGATATGGGGGCCGGCACACTGCTGCTGACCGGCGCGATCGATTTGCAGATCGGCGTCGATGAGACCGGCTACCCCCGCGCCACCGGGGCCTTTAATGCGGTGACCGCGCTCAGCGACAAAGGCGAAATCGTCGGCAGCTATGCCAAGGCGCATCTCGTACCTTTCGGCGAGTATCTGCCGCTTCGCGGACTGCTCGAACCGGTCGGGCTGAGCCGCTTCGTGCCCGGTTCGATCGACTTTTTGCCCGGCCCCGGTCCGCAAACGCTCGACCTCGGGCCCTATGGCAAGGTCGGGGTCGGCATTTGCTATGAGGCGATCTTCTCCGGTCAGCTGGTCGATCCGGCCAATCGTCCCGATTACATCTTCAACCCCAGCAATGACGGCTGGTTCGGTCCCTCTGGCCCGCCACAGCATTTCGCGCAGGCTCGCTTGCGTGCGGTTGAGGAAGGCTTGCCGGTTCTGCGCGCCACCACCACCGGGATCAGCGGCATAATCGATGCGCGCGGGGTTGTGCGCACCTATGCGCCGATGCACGAGATGAAGCGGCTCGACGCGAAGATTCCCCCCGCCTTGCCGCCGACTCTCTTCGCGCGGCTGGGCAACTGGCTTGTCCTTGGATGGGCCATCGTTTTTCTTGCGCTCGCGCGCGTTGCCTTGCTCAGGCACGGGCGGTAGAGCCACGCATCGAGAATGTCATTCAGCGCCAAGAGGGCCCATATTCACATGATCCGCCAGAGCTATCTGTTTACCTCCGAAAGCGTCTCTGAAGGGCACCCGGACAAGGTTTCGGACCAGATATCCGACGCCATTGTCGACCTGTTCCTGTCGAAGGATCCGGAGGCGCGCGTCGCCTGCGAGACACTGACGACGACCAATCGCGTGGTGCTGGCGGGCGAGGTTCGCGGCAAGGGCATGATTGACGCCGAAGGCAATTGGGAGCCGGGCGCGCAGGAGGAAATCCAGCGCGTGGTGCGCCAGACGGTCAAGGAAATCGGCTATGAACAGTCGGGCTTCCACTGGCAGAACCTGATCTTCGAAAACTATCTCCACGCGCAGAGCACCGACATCGCGCAGGGCGTCGATGCGGCGGGCAACAAGGACGAGGGCGCGGGCGACCAGGGTATCATGTTCGGTTTCGCCTGCGACGAGACGCCCGACCTGATGCCTGCGACGCTCGATTACAGCCACAAGATCCTGCACCGCATGGCCGCTGACCGCCACTCGGGTGCAGCGCCTTTCCTCGAACCAGATGCGAAGAGCCAGGTTACCCTGCGTTTCGAGAATGGCGTTCCGGTCGAGGCGACGGCCATCGTCGTCTCCACGCAGCACAAGCCCGGCTGGCACGAGGGCGAGAAGGATGCAGAGCTCAAAGCCTATGTTAAATCGGTCGTCGCCGAGGTCCTGCCCGCCGGCTTCCTGACCGAGAACACGATCTGGCACATCAACCCGACCGGTAAGTTCGAGATCGGCGGGCCGGACGGCGACGCAGGCCTGACCGGCCGCAAGATCATCGTCGACACCTACGGCGGCATGGCCCGCCACGGCGGCGGCGCCTTCTCCGGCAAGGACCCGTCCAAGGTGGACCGTTCCGCGGCCTACGCCGGCCGTTACGTGGCCAAGAACATCGTCGCCGCCGGCCTGGCCGACAA
>DDNW01000203.1:20552-26539 GCA_002341345.1 Erythrobacter sp. UBA2510 | reverse complement strand
CGCTCGCTTTGGGAAAGGGTGCCAGCAGTCATTGCACCGCCCTCCCGCCGCATTCGCAGATGTGAACAAGCTCGCCAAAATCCTCCCGCTCGCCCAGCTCCTCGGCAAGCCGACGCACTGTCCCGAACGGCAAGCCGTTCTCGTTCGCCAGCATCCGCAACCAGTCCTCGCGGCACTCGGCTCCGCAAGCGCGATAGTTCAAGATCAGGTCACCCATTTTCTGCCCTCCTTCGGCTGAAAGCCGCATCCGACACGCGGCATGCGGCCTGCCTTCCGGCGAGGATGGGAGGGTGAGGGAAAACCGGAATCGATGCCCTGGCGCGGGCCAGCGGGCGAAGCCCGCCACACGGGGGCGTCTATTTCCGGTTTCGGGAACGAGAGGGCAAAGCCTTTGGTGTTCCCGCCAGGGATCGCCCGGCGATCCAGAAGATATCGGTACCCTTGCAACGGCGCGAAGCCGACGGAGGTCCTGCGCGCGCGATCAGTGCGCCAGCGGGCCTCCGGCAATGAGAGAGGCAAGAGTGCCTGCGGGTTAGCTCAGAAATGCCGCGCCCTCAGGAGCGCAGAATACGCGGGACAGAGCGCGTCCACCAGGAATTCCCGCTCCGCTTCAAACTGCTCCTGATCGTCACCGAATGGGCCGGGACTACAGGCCCGGTCCGCGCCAGCGGATAGAGCAGGTCGCCCGACAGGGTAGCTCGATATCACCGCTTGAATTTTGTAATGATGTCATTAGCCTTTTAGGCTTTTCGGGGTCGTATTTGGTGGCGAATTGTGAATCTATCGGGGGCACTGCCGCCAAGCCCTTCCTAAAATGGGCGGGGGGTAAGCGCTGGTTGGTCGAACGCCATTCGGATGCATTACCCAGATTTAATGGTCGTTACATCGAGCCATTCCTTGGTGGGGGTTCGGTCTTTTTCCATCTTTCCCCACAGTCGGCGCTAATCTCGGATTCAAACGCTCGCCTCATCGAGTGCTACAAACAAGTCAGGGACAATCATCGGGAAGTTGTTCGACTGCTGGAAGAACATCAAAAATTGCATAGTGAATCCCACTATTATGAAGTCAGGGCAAAGATTTATGATTGCGAGGCCGCAAAAGCCGCGCAATTTCTTTATCTGAATCGGACCTGCTTTAACGGCCTGTACAGAGTCAACATGAACGGGTTTTTTAACGTGCCAATCGGCACTAAAAGCAAGGTCATAGATGAAAGTGAGAGTTTTTCAGAGATATCTGAAGCACTTTCAAAGGCGGAAATACGGCATTGTGATTTTGAGGAAACCATTGACCGAGCAATCTCTGGGGACTTTGTATTTGTGGACCCCCCGTACACAGTGAAACACAACCTCAACGGTTTCTTAAAATATAACGAAAAGATATTCAGCTGGGATGATCAGGTCAGGCTCAGGGATGCAGTCGTGAGGGCGTCAAAACGAGGCGCGAAAGTCCTGATTACAAATGCGGCTCATACTTCCGTGGTTGAGCTATATGAGGGCGTCGGGGAGCTACGATTCGTCAAACGTTCGAGTGTACTCGCGGGTAAGAGCTCTGCGCGCGGCAGCATCGAAGAGCTTCTTGTGGCGGTGGGGTAAGGCCAAGGCAGCATGAAGAACTTCGGGTTGGCCATTGTGGAAGCGCTGATTACGCTGGCGATTACCCAGATACCTTTCTGGGTGATGATGGTGATGCACGCCTTGGGCGACAAAGAGGCGTCCTTCGGATCGTCTCTGTCAGCAGTGCTGAGAACCTTCTCTCCTGGTGATGCGTTGGTCTATTCAGCTGGGATCCTCGCCTCCTCTACCGCCTACGCAATTATGAAGATCGGGAACTTCAAGCGGCGACCATACCTCATGTTACTGCTTATCCTGCTTCCATTCATTGCCGTGATGTTCGCGATGCCGTTGTTCATTCAAGATTCGAACGGTGCGATCGAAAATCTCACATTTGCAAATAGTTATGTGATCGGAGTCTTGCTGTTTTCTGCGGCTCTTTGGCTCCACGCCCTCTATCAATCGCGTGCGTTTTTCGAAGTTAGCGGGCCGAGCAGCGCGGGTTCAGACAAGATAATCGAAGAGCTGGGAGGCTAGTCCGGTATGGAAAATAGAACCGAGATATCCTTCCGAGCAATTCCGGTTGAACAACCTATAGGAACGTTTTTTGTCGGGGTGATGAGCGCTCGCGATTTGGTGGAAATTTCTGTGGCCGATGTTCGGCGGCTCCATAATACCGAGTTCGATGAGTACATTGGCATTCAGAGACGACTCGATCCCGGAAGATCAAAGGATTTGCGGAAGTATGTAACGTCGTACGATGCGACGTTTCCGACAGGGGTTATCCTGGCCGTGCGAGAGGAGAATGCCGAATGGGACGAAGAGACCGGTAAGTTAACCCTGAAAGCTACCGATGATGTGCCACTGATTGAGGTCGCCAGTATCCTTGATGGTCAGCATCGAGTTGATGGTTTGACCGCTCGGCGCAACGGAGGGTTCGAAGTACCTGTCTCGGTCTTCGTCGGCGCTGACGTAGCAACTCAGGCGAATATTTTTGCTACCGTCAATCTGGCGCAGACTAAGGTGAACCGGAGCCTTGTGTATGATCTTCTTGATTATGAGAAGAAGCGTAGCCCGCAGAAGTCTGCTCATCATATCGCTGTTGCGCTAGACAAACTCAGCGACAGTCCCTTCCATGAGAGGATCAAGCGACTGGGTAGCGCGACCCCAGAGCGTAGGAATGAGACCGTGACTCAAGCTGCAGTAGTTGAATCACTTCTTGGCCTGATTTCCTCTGATCCGATGTCCGATCGCAATTCCTTCCTAAGAGCCTTGTTGCCGGAAAACCCGTCCGATGAGGAGCATAAGAAACACCCCTTCCGCCAAATGTTTCTCGATGAGAAGGAAACGGATATCACGCGGATTGTTCTTAATTTGTTCAAAGCTGTCGAGAATCGTTGGCCTGAATCCTGGAACGACTTGGAAAGAAAGGGAAACGTCCTTCCCAAAACGAATGGGCTTAAGGCACTGATGCGGTTTTTGAAGCCGCTCTATCTGCTTCTGGCCGGAGAAAATCGGCACTTCGTACCGGAAGTAGAGGATTTTCAAGAGTTTATTGACAAGGTTGAACTTGAGGATAGTGACTTCAACATAACCACTTTCCCGCCAGGCACGTCAGGCGAGTCAAAGCTCTACAAGATGCTCATGGCTACCATCGAAGATGCCGAAGCCTCCAGCGGCTCACTCATCTAACGCTGAATCGACCGGCATACCCAGTGTGCCGATCACCCCATACCGGCACCCAATGCCTTTGCCTCTCCGACCTCGGGAGTACTCGCGGTCATAGCCGTTTGCTTCTCGCCTGCTTAGGTAACATCCGGCCCATTGCTGCGGTCGCGAATTCCCGTGCTCCGCCCCGAATTGACCGCGCGGTATTGCCTGTTGTCGTAGAACTGGATGTCGTTGCTCTTTATGCCGCGCGCGAGCATCGCCTTGATTGGGCCGATCTCTTCATCAGTGATGCTGCGCTTGGGCAAAGTCGTTTCTTTCAGCTTGTCATACTCTGCCGAATACGGCCTCAACCTCTCGTGACATCCAGCACTTTTTCTATCCGTTCGCGAAGGCGCTCGCGGCGCTCGGAGTGGAAGGCCTCAAACCCGTCAAGTGTTTCGGGAACGTCGCCGAGATCGTGCATCGCACAATAATGCGTTTGGTCTCCAGCGTTGGGGTAATGCGCAGCAAGCCACTTGGCCGGCAGAGCATCGCGCTTTTCGGTGTTTGCGGTACCTTCGAGTAATTGCAAATTCGGCAGTTCATTTGCCATCCGTGCAAGCTCCTCAATCCTGTCTTCGGCAACCCCAGCTTTCCGCAGCTTGGCGGTGGTGAAGCGCGAGATCGGGAACACGTGGTCCATATGGAACTGGTTACGGAGATTGACGAAGGGGAACAGCATCGAAAGCAAGGCGAACATCCGCTTGTCGCCATATTGCAGGGAAAGCATATCTTCGACTTCTGCAGACGAGAACGTGAGTGACTTGCCGCGCGCATCCATGACTTTTTCGAGTTCCTGCGCAGGGAAGGCTTCGCCTCCCTTTTGCTGGATCACCTCGCGTAGGGCAGTCAGCAGCGTATCAAGGCCGCTGCCCCAAATTCCAGACGCCTTGAGCAGCGATCGGATCAGCCAAGAATGGATTATTTCCCGGTCGGCAGAGAACTGGTTGCTGACACTATAATTCGCCGGTGCTTTGCGGTGGTAAAGGTAATAGGCGATCGGCAGCAGCGCGCTGTCCGCCCGCAGTGTCTGGCCGTTGAGGCCAAAGCTTGCAGCCAGTTCCACAGTCCGGACCAAGGCCGCACGGATTTGCGGCCAGTTGGACTCCAGCTTTTCCATGTTGGCCTGGGTGAAGTTCTCGACTTTGAAACCGACGCTCGCGATGTCCGAGAGCATGAGGCCAGCCTTCAACACGAAATCTTGGCTCAAAGTGAAGCCGGTCCCAATCCGGTTGATCTCGTCAACCAGGCTGTGGATCTCTGAGCGGGCATCTACCTTCTTCCATTGTGCGACAGCGATGCTGAGCAACAAGTCAGAATAGGACAGGACCGTGCCACCGGAATTAAGGCGGATAAAAATGTTGAGCACCCGCTCAACATCCTGCGCCTCCTCCTCATAGTAATACATCAGCTGGTTGGTCTTCACGACGTGGTAGAGCTTTGTCAGCATCCGGAAGGCCGACTTGAACTGCTCGCCCGAAAGCCCAGCATCGACCAACCAGTCGTTGAGGTCGGTCACATCGTTTACCGCCATTATGTCGGGCACGTTATACCAAAACGATTCTTCGCTGCGCTCGACTTGAGCGTCGTCGAGAAAACGGAAATCATAAACGATCCCGTCCTCGTCGGGCTCCAGCGAAGCAAGCAGGTTGAGCCTAAGCGTCTTCTTTGGGAAGGCGTCTGGGTTGGTCCACCACTTGCTCGGCAGCTTCATCGCCATGGAGCCTCGCAGCCCAATGTTGAGCGCTGTCAGGCGCTGCTGACCGTCGAGTACGGCGGTGACAGTCTGATCGTGCAATGTAGGCAGTTCGGGGCAATGCGCTGCGTCACGTTGATGGTAGTGCAGCACGAAATCGTAGAATTTGAAGTTTCCGCTGGTCTCCGGCTTCACCGTCCAGAACAGGAACGTTCCGAAGGGGTAGCCTTGCATAAGACTGTCGAACAGCCGTTCGATCTGCTCAGGCTTCCACACAAATTCTCGCTGGATTGCGGGAAGCACATAGGACTTGCGCTGAATTTTTTCGAGCGCTGCGGCAATTGTGCCTCCTGGCTTGTACATTGATGCCCTTTCAAATGCAGGGCTTTCTGACAAACCCCAAATGCTCGGTAGAACTTCGACGTTTCCATAGAGGATTCGTCAAGGGGTAAAGCGCCGAATTCAACGACATGCAGCCGCTACGATTGTGTCAAACCAGCTCGTTCCAGAAACTGATTTTTTGCGAAGCGGACTTTGCGCCGTCCGCACGCTGTCCTATCACCTTGTACAGATCATGACCGCGATATCGAAAAACCTTATGTCATTCTCTTCTCGGCGGATTGCTGCTGGGCTTTCGCTTGCTGATGTATCGAAGGAATTCGGAGTCTCGCTGGTTGAGGTGCGCGACTGGGAAAGTGGCGCGACGGCACCGCCTGCCAACGTGACGCGGTCACTCGAACTACTCGCGGACTTTGCCCAGCCAAGCAACCCGCCCGCGCCCAAACCGCGAGCGTTGCCTTTGCCGCTACCCGCTCCCATCGAGCAACCCGCTGCCAGCCTCATCAAATCGAAACAGCGCGTCGCCGACCATGGTGAAGTTTTCACGCCACCCTGGCTGGTCGAAAAGATGCTCGATCTAGTCAAGGGCGAAACCGAGCGCATCGATTCTCGTTTTCTCGAACCGGCTTGCGGTAGCGGCAATTTCCTCGTGCCGATCCTCCAACGGAAGCTCGCAGCGGTTGAACTGAAAT
>DDNW01000203.1:10409-20438 GCA_002341345.1 Erythrobacter sp. UBA2510 | reverse complement strand
GGCGGTTGAACTGAAATACGGAAAGTCGGCGTTTGAAAAGCGGCAATATGCTCTCGTTGCCCTGACATCCTGCTACGGTATTGAACTGCTAGCGGACAATATCGCGGAATGCCGTGCCAACATGCTGGAGGTGTTCGCAGCCTATCTCGATCTGGACGAGGACGACGATCTCTATCGCGCCGGTTCTGAAGTGCTGTCCGTGAACTTGATCCACGGCGATGCCAGGTCGATGCGTGGAGCTAGCGGCGATCCGATCGTCATTGTCGAATGGGGTTACCTTGGAAAAGGCAAAATTCAGCGCCGCGATTTTCGCCTGGATGCACTGACCGAGGCGGCCAAGGCCAAAGCTGAATTGCCGTTATTTCGCGATCCCGGCGATCATCCGATCTTCAAGCCAATGGGCTACTATCCGCCGATGAACGTGGCCGAGCTTGCCGCGCGTGACCGGGACCGCTGTGCATGAACGAACAGACTCCTCTTTCCCTTCGGGGACGCAATCCGGATGTCCTTACATGCATCGCTAACCTATCGAACGACGAGGTTTTCACGCCGCCTGAGTTCGCCAACCGGATGCTCGATACGTTGGCCGAGGGCTGGGCGGCGAGTCATGGCGGTGCAAACATCTGGGCGGACAGCAAAGTTCGTTTTCTCGATCCCTGCACAAAATCCGGCGTTTTTCTGCGCGAGATAACCTCTCGGCTGATAAAGGGCTTGGAAGACGAGATTACCGACTTGCAGTCTCGCGTCGATCATATCCTAACCGAGCAAGTCTTCGGCATCGGCATTACTCAACTCACGGGGCTTCTCGCGCGACGCAGCCTATACTGCTCGAAAAATGCGCTGGGTGAGCATTCGGTCGCGAGTGGGTTTGAAAGCGGCGATGGGAATGTGTGGTTCGAACGTACAGAGCATGACTGGGTCGGTACGAAGTGCGACCAATGTGGCGCACCACGGAAAGAGCCATATGATCGAGTGAAGGCATTAGAAAACTATGCCTACCCGTTTGTTCATCCCGATGGGGCGAGTGGATGGCTTGCGGAGATGTTTGGAGGCGGAATGCAATTTGATGTCATAATCGGGAACCCACCGTATCAGTTATCAGGCGGTGGCGGCGGGACGAATGATTCCCCAATTTATCATCTCTTTGTCCAGCAAGCGATGCGCCTTGAGCCTCGCTTCATCAGCATGGTGATCCCTTCGCGTTGGATGGCGGGTGGGCGAGGCATGGACGATTTCCGGGCAACAATGCTGTCTAATCGGCATGTCCGCCATCTGGTCGACTATCCGAATTCTGCTCAAGTGTTTCCCGGTGTCGATCTGAAGAGTGGCGTTTGCTATTTTGTGTGGGACCGGGACAACGAAGGTGATTGCGCTACTACCCTGATCCGTGACGGAGAGGTCATCGGTCCAACCAATCGCAGACTAGACGAAAACGATGTCCTTATCAGGGATGCAAGAGCTGCGAAGATTTTGCAGAAGGTGCTAAAGCACAATGAGCCCAGCTTTGAAGATATCTTGACGGGCGATACACCTTTTGGCCTTGCAACAAATTTCAAAGATTTCAAAACAAAGGAACCGTCCGGCGACGAGATTACGGTGTACGCAAGCTCGAATAGTGGAAGGCGAACTGGTTCGATCAAGCGTTCTTTGATCAAAAAGAACACGCATCTCATTGACTCTTGGAAGGTCCTCGCACCCCAAGCGGGGCCGGGAAATAGCGGAGGGCACGTTCTGCCGGACATGGTTCTTGGAAAACCAAGTATCGCAGAGCCAGGAACGGTTTGTACGCAGACTTGGATCGTCGCGGGTCCATTCGAATCTAAAGAACAGGCGGATATTGCCGCTCGTTATCTACAGACATCATTCTTAAGGTTTCTCGTTTCGCTGCGGAAGATTAGCCAGCACGCCATGCGCGGTGTTTATCACTGGGTACCTCAACAAGACTGGACTCAGGAATGGACAGACAAGAAACTATACCAGAAGTATGGAATTACGGAGGAAGAGGTCGCATTTATTGACCGTATGATCCGCCCGATGGAGGCGGGCGGTGAGTAAGCCGACGATCGAGGACATCCTCGCTCCAAAGCCCGAAGCCAACCCGCGCATCTATGCCTATTCCATTGACGATGCTGCGCACGAAGGTCTGTTGAAGGTTGGCCAGACTACCCGCGACGTTAAGGCCCGAGTGGCGGAGCAGCTCAAAACTGCAGCCATTACCAACTACAAAATCGAACTCGACGAAAGCGCTGCGTTGGAAAGCGGCGGTGTCATCAGCGACCATGCGGTACGTGCCGCGCTAGTCGCTAAGGGTTTCGACAATCCGCAACTCGAATGGATGCGCTGCACAGTCGCAGACCTTCGCACAGTGCTGACCGAACTGCGAACGGGCCAGGTATTCACCGGTACACACCACGAAACCTTCCCGCCACGCGCCGAACAGGCGGCGGCAGTCGAACAAACCTACGCCTACTACCAATCACGGTGGGATGAGGACGCCAAGGCCGTCCCGCGCTTCTTGTGGAACGCCAAGATGCGCTTCGGCAAGACGTTCACCAGCTACCAGCTAGCGAAGAAACTGGGCTCGAAGCGCGTACTGGTCGTAACGTTCAAGCCCGCCGTTGAAGACGCCTGGCGGACTGATCTTGAAGATCATGTCGATTTCGACGGGTGGCGCTACCTCTCGCGCAACACCGGCGGGGATCCGCGGGAGGTGCCCAAGGATGTGCCTCTCGTTTACTTCGGTTCTTTCCAAGATCTGCTTGGCAAGGTGGGCGGTGCGATCAAGGCCCGGAACGAGTGGATCCACGAAATCAACTGGGACCTTGTCATCTTCGACGAATACCATTTCGGAGCCTGGCGTGACTCAGCGAAAGAGCTGTTCGAGGGCGAAGAGGAGGCGATCGCTAGATCGGAAGCTTTGCTTTCGGCAGCCACGAAGAAGGAAATCGAAAAGGTCAACGAGAAGGCGGCGGATTTGCAGCAACCGCTGGAATCGGAAGCAGACTTCCTGCCGATTACAACTCGGGCCTATCTGTACCTCTCTGGCACTCCGTTCCGTCAGATACAGACCGGGGAGTTTATCGAGGAGCAGATTTTCAATTGGACCTACACCGATGAACAGCGTGCGAAGGAGGCTTATGGGACTGAGCATCCGGGCAAGCGCAATCCCTATGCTGCTTTGCCGATGGTCAGCCTCTTTACCTATCAGATGCCCGACGAGCTAACGGCCATCGCCAACATGGGTGAGTTCGACGAGTTCGATCTGAATGAGTTTTTCTCCGCGAGCGGGACAGGGGTATTAGCTACCTTCAAACACAAGGATGATGTGCAGAAGTGGCTGAACATTATTCGCGGCTCGTACAATCCGCAGACTGTGGAACAATTGAAGTCAGGGACCAAGGCGCCATTCCCGTACGAGAATGCGCGGCTGCTGCCTTACCTGAACCACGCCTTCTGGTTCTTGCCCAACGTCGCTGCCTGTCAGGCAATGGCTAATCTGCTTGAGGAAAAGCAAAATGTGTTCTGGCATGACTACAAGGTTATTGTCGCTGCAGGACCTGCGGCAGGCATAGGGTTGGCGGCGCTCGATCCGGTGCGAGAGGCGATCGGCGGCGGGCACGACAGCAAGTCGATCACTCTATCGTGCGGAAAGCTGACAACAGGTGTGACCGTACCTCAATGGTCTTCAATCCTGATGCTGCGTAATCTGAAATCGCCGGAGACCTACTTCCAAGCAGCGTTCCGCGTTCAGTCGCCGTGGTCAATCAAGAACCCAGAGGGTGATGATCCGAACGCAGAGCAGATTCTTAAGCCAGTCTGTTTCGTTTTTGATTTCGCTCCGACCCGCGCGCTGCGTCAGCTTTCCGAATACGGTACCAATCTCTCGCCTGGCGAAAAGAACCCGGAAAACGCGGTCCGTGATTTGCTGTCCTATCTGCCGGTGCTCGCGCATGACGGCGCGATCCTTCGGCAATTGGATGCAGGCGAAGTGCTCGATTACGCGATGGCTGGCACGACCGGCACGCTCTTGGCGCGTAAGTGGGAATCGGCAATGCTGGTCAACGTAGACAACGACACGCTGCGCCGCCTGCTTGACAGTCCGGAGGCGATGGCGGCGGTGGAGCGGATTGAGGGTTGGCGCAACCTTGGAGACAATGTGATCGAAACGATCATCAACAAGAGCGAGAAGGTCAAGGAACTCAAGAAGAAGGCCAAGGACGGGGAGCTTAGCAAGGCCGAAAAGAAGGAACTGAGCGAGGAGGAGAAGGAGTACAAGTCGAAGCGTAAGCTGGTTCAGGAGAAGCTGATCAAGTTTGCCACCCGAATTCCAGCGTTCATGTACCTCACCGACTTCCGCGAGAATTCGCTGAAAGACGTAATCGAGCTGCTCGAGCCCGACCTGTTCCGCACCGTAACAGGTCTGAGCATCGAGGACTTCCACCTGCTTGTGCGCTACAAAGTGTTCAATACCGAACGGATGAACGCTGCTGTTTTCGCATTCCGTCGCTATGAGAATGCTTCATTGGCTTACACTGGGATCGACAGCCACAAGGGCCTTACTCAGATTGGTGGCTACGATACGGTCGTCGCAGTTTAGAGAAGGGCCATAGACACGCTGGGTCTATGCCGCTCAACAACGCGTTGTCTGATTAATCTCGCTCATCTCCCAACCATTCAGCAGCCTTGGCCGCCGCGCTCGCGGCGGTGAAGATTGCCCGGTTGTCGGCCTTGAGCACCTTGAGCCAACTGGCGAGGTAGCTGGCGTGATCCGGACGCGGGCTGGTGGAAAGACCAAGGTCGCCGCAAAGGAAGGCTGAACCAAGCTCGGCCACTAGTTCTTCCATGGCATAGGCATCGTCACCGAACCGCTTGCCGAAGGTCCGCGCCAGGCGGTGGTCAGCGCCAGACCAATGGACGAGCTCGTGCAACAAGGTGGCGTACCAGTTCTGCGCCGCGCTGCCGCTGGCCGTTGCGAAGAACCGCTCGCGTTCCGGCATGGTGATGGTATCGGTCGCGGGAGTGTAGTGTGCGCTGTCGCCGATGATGCGTACGGTCGCACCGGTGGCAGAAACGAAAGCGTCCGCCTGCGGGATTGGGTCGAAGTTTTCTCCGTCCGGCACTTCGGGCAGGGAATAGCCTTCGACCTGGCTGGCGTTGAACACATGCGAGGCCTGCGCGAAGATGCGGGCCGAGCTGTCTCTTTCCTCGGCCTGATCGTCATCACGACCGTCGAAGACCTTGTAAAACACGATGGGCGAAGCCTTCTCGCCCTTGCGAACCTGAGCACCAAGTGACTGCCACTGGCGATAGGTCGCCCAGAGACCGTGCCCGAAGTCCTGCGCTTCGGCGCTGGCCCAAAGGGCGAGTACGTTGACGCCGCGATAGGCTTTTCCAGTCGCCGCATTAACGGGGCGCGAAAGCGGCGCGGTGCTGCGATGCCAAGGGAGCGAGAACTTGTCGGTGCCGCGTTCAAGGGCGGCGATGATCTGGTTGGTGATCGTATCGTAGATGCTGGCGATTGTGGTGCTGGCCATGGTGAAAATCCTTCGTCCAATCGTTGGGAACGCGGATGAAGGGACGGGCCGGATTGACCGGGCGGGTCAGCGGTTACGCGGAACAGGCAACACGGGAGGGCTTCAGCCCGAATGGAGCGGGCAGACTGTTGATCCCGCCCGGTATGGCCTGTCGAAGAGGAGCAGTTCATTCCAACGGCAGGACGAAGGACGCCGTGGTCTGCCATTGCCGAGGCTATTCGATCATCCCAACCCGGCACCCATCGCTTTTGATTTTCCGGCCTCAGGAGTGCTCGCGGTAGTAGCCGTCTGCTTCTTGCCTGCGCGTTCGTAGATCGCGCGGACAAGCCGGTCCTTGTCGTCGGTGACAACCACAGCCTCGGCCTTGGCGCGTGACAGAGCGACATAGAGCATCTTCTGGTCGACCAGATTGGTGGAACGGCTATCGGCGTGGATCAGGACGCGCTCGGCGGTCTGGCCCTGGGCGGCGTATGCGGTCTGGACGTAGGCATGGCGCAAATGAGTATCGCGAGGATCGGAGAGATCGAGCTTTTGCTCGCGCCCATTGGCGAGCTTTACGGTTGCCTGACCACGGTCGGAATCGATGCCGGTAACGGACCCGCCAAGGCCATTGACCCGTCCGGCGTCGCGGTCGTTGCGGATGAACTGCACGCGGTCGCCGGTGCGGAGCTCCATCGGCTTCGGCTCGAACACCTCGGCTTTACCCGCACCCCACTGCCTAGGATGCCAGTCAAGCGACCGGCCATCGCGAGATTCCAGAGCAATACGTCCTCGTTCGGGATCGATAGCCGCAATCGCAAAGCTTTCGCCTCGCCGCACGCCTTTGGCGGCATAGTCGCGACTGAAACGGACGACATCGCCGATGGCATAGCTTGCTGCCTCGCGCGCTTCTGCACGGGTGAGGCCCTTCGCCTCCAGAGCATCGAACCGCACCGCCTCCGCTGAGAGCTCACCGCGCTCGGTCAGTTTTGCGCGTATCATGCCGGTGAGCCGGTCGCGGCCCTCGCGCGATGGCTCGATGACCAGCGTTCGCGCACGCTCTGCTGGCGACAAGGCCAGATATTGCCGGGCCATCGCCCCAAGGCGCTCATCAGGCGTCGCTCCCTCGATCACCTGTCCGCCGCCACGTTCAAGCGCAGCGAGGGCCTTTCCTGCATGGCCCTCGATTGAGGCCAACACTGCTTCGCGGGTGTCGGCATTGGTCTGCCGGACCACCTCGGCAAGTTTTGCGGTCGCCATGCCTGCCTGCTGCAACTGAGCGAAGGCGGCGCCCGCGCCAACCGAACCCAGCTGCTTGACGTCGCCGACCAGAACGAGCCGGGCTCCGGCCTTGTCGGCACGGGTCAAGAGTTTCGCCATGTCGTGGGCCGAGAGCATCGAGGCTTCATCGACGATCCAGGCTGCGTTCTTGCCCGCCGACTTTGCCTCGGGTGCCAACAAATGACGCGCCACGGTATCACCGCGCAGTCCCAACGCCTCGCCCAGCACGGTCGCCGCCGATGCGGTTGGCGCAAGCGCGGCAACCGCAAGCCCGTGCCGTCGTGCCTCTCGGGCATAGGTGGCAAGCACGGTGGTGGTCTTGGCCGTCCCGGCATAGCCCTGGACGGCAGCGACACGATCCGGCGAAGTCAGCAGGTCTGCTGTTGCCCGCTTCTGGTCATCGGTCCAGGCATAGCCGGATCGTGCCGATTGGCGGGCTGCGCGCTCGACGGTTCGCGCTGCGCTCACCGGACTGGCGAGCGATTGCGCCATGCTGCGCCCGGCTTCCTCAAGCCGCAACATGGTTCGCTCGGTCGCAATGGCTTGAGGCGTCGTGTATCCGGAAAACTCCGCGCCGCGCCGGTCAAGGAAAGTGCGCGGAACCAGCTCGCCGCGTTCTCCAGCCTCGGCAATCGCTGCGCTGATTGCACCGTGCCCGGTCCTGCCAAAGGCAAAGTCCCCGGCTTCGCGGGCCAGCGTGCTGGCTGCAAACACTGCCTCGCGTTCGGAAAGCTTGGCAGCGGCCCAGGCAACCGCCTGCCTCGCCAGCAATTCCGGGCTGGCGGTTGCTTCGCTACTTTTGACCCGCTCCCTCGCCTCGGCAATCAGCTTGTCTCGAGCCGCCTTGTCAAACCCGTTGGAATCGGCAGTCACCCGCCAGTCGCCCCGTAAGGTGCGATGATCCGCACTGGTCTTGGCCTCGCGCGTATCGAGCGCAGCGATCTGCTTTTCGGCGGCGCTTGCTGCCGCGCGACTTGTGCCGCGCTCGGCAAGCCGGGCATCGATCGCTGTGGTGCGCTGGCTCAGCGCATCAATGGCCTTCTCTGGAACGCCTGCGATCTCAAACAGCGAGTCTTTACCTGCCTCAATGCGATAACCCAGCGCTGCAACGCCGTGCGCCAGCTCCTGCCGGTAGATCGCGCCGATCTCCTTCTGCAGTTGATAGAAGGCGCGCGGCTCCAGACTGCGCCAGTTGCCTTCCTTGTCCTGCGTGGCGTTGATCACAACGGCATGAGTGTGCAGCTGTGGGTCCTGCGCCCGGCTTGTCGCGTGGCGGAAGGTGGCGATGGCAAGATTGCCGGTCGACTCGCGCCGGACCTCGCCGCCCTGCCTGATCCGCGTTGCCGCCATCTGCTTTTCGACATGGGCGAGCGCTACCTTCGCCGCCGCGCCATGAGCCTTGATCAACCGCTTGTCTCCGGCAACCTCGGCCATGATCGAGACAGACTTTGGCGCGGACAGCGTGATATCCCAGCCTGGCCGGTGTTCGACCTTGCCATCGCGCGTTGTGCCAAGCTGTTGCCCGGCAATTCGACCTTCAAGCAGTTCAGCAAACTTCTCGCGATCGACGTCGCCGGACAGGCCGAGCTTCTCTGCTGCCTCGCCAATCCATTCGGACGGAGCCATGCCTCCTTCGGCATAGTAGTCGTCGGCTTCGTAATAGCTCGCGGCCTGACCGGCACTCGACAGGGCCGAAACCGAGGCGACCACTATACCGGTCCCGGTTTCGCGTCGGGCTCGGCACCCTTCGCGATCTCGCTGACCCGGCTCCACAGTGTGCCCGCCGGATCGCCTGGCACGAAACCGGGCTGACGAGGGTCGCCACGGCGGGTGATGTGATCTGCGGTGAGGCCAATGCGCGCAACCGGCAGGCCATCGGGAAGTAGCAGATAGCCCTGATGCGGACTGAGCCTCAGTTCGCTTTCGAGCACGGCGGGGCGGAATTGCCGTTGTGTCGCGATAGTGGTTCGCGGCACTTCGCTGCCGATCGACAGCGTATCAGTGGCAACCCGCAGTTCCACCTCGCACTGGCCGATGGTCTCGCTCGCCCATTTGCGGGTTTCCTGATCGACCGTTTGCAGAAACAGCTTGGTGTTGCAGCAGGCCAGCATGGCCTCGGCGATGTTCGCACCATAACGATTGCGCATTTGCCCGAGCGCCTGAAAGGTGAGCACAATCGCCGCGCCGAACTTGCGACCCTCGGGCAGAAGGCGCGCCAGGTTCTCGACGCGGGGAAGGTCGGCAAGCTCGTCGAGCACGAACCAGATGCGTCGGTCTGGCGAGGGCGACAGACCCAGCACCGCACTTGCTGCGCATTCGAGCCAGCAAGCCATGAGCGGCTTGGACGCTTCGAAATAGTCTTCCTTGCGGGGAACGAAGATCCAGGGCTTTGCTCCCTCGCACTTGTCCAGCTTGGCGATGAAGTCGCGGAAGGCGAAGCGCTCTTCGCCCTCATCTTCGACCTTCAGGAACTGGACCAGGTTCGCCGCCTTGGCGAGCATGAACAGCACGCTGCCGGTTGCGCGGTCGGCGTCATTGGCAAAGGTACGGGCCGACGAAGTATGGCCCAGCCATTCCTTCAACTGCTCCTTGTCCTTGACCTGCAAGGCTTCAAGCAAGGCTTCGAGGCTACAGTTCTTTTCCGCCCAGAGTGAGCGGATCATGTTGGCGACGAGAATGCGGCTTGTTTCCAGCCAGACATCGTCATCCTGACTGCTGGTTTCCGAGACCAGCTGGCGTGCAATCCGGTCAGCATCGGCGGGGTGCGATATCTCGTCGAACGGCGTCCAGAAGGCGCATCGCGCATCGAAGGGATTGAGGATGATGTCCCCGCGCGCGGGGTTGTAATAGTGCGCGATAAACTCGCCCGATGTGTCATAGACGAGCGCCGCTTCGCCGCGCCTCTCGATACCGTCGAGCATCTGGCGAAGAGCCGTGGTCTTGCCGCTGCCGGTGGTGCCGAGAAAGGCGAAGTGGCGGGTCTCGATCCGGCGCGGAACGGGTACCTGCCCAATGCGCAAGGCATTCGTGCCACAATACCGCGCGGTCTGTGAAGCGACGTCGTGTTCGCTCGCGAGGCGGGTCCCGCCAAGAACCCGATCGGCCAGCGTATCCTTGCCCTGTTCGGACATGGTGCGCTGGAGCACCCAGACCGTGAACAGCCCTATCACAAAGCCGGTGACTGTGCCGCCAGCGATCACTTTGACAACCTGCCAGAAGGTATCGGTGAAGAATG
>DDNW01000203.1:3482-10331 GCA_002341345.1 Erythrobacter sp. UBA2510 | reverse complement strand
CAGAAGGTATCGGTGAAGAATGGTTCAGCGGCAAACCATGCTGCGGAAACGGTCCAGCGCTGGCCGTCCATCGCTATGTTCATCTTGATGTCGCTGCCTGTGAGCGAGCCCAGCAAGGTCAGCACGTTGGCCCACGCATACTGCACCGCTGTCGTTATCGCGGGGCCATGCAGCAGGAACTGGGGCGCGATGATTGCTCCGGTCGCTGCTGCACCGAGAGTGATCGTGGAAAAGAAGCGAAAACGCTGCTGCCATTGCGCCATGCGCACCCGCCACAAGGCGTGCGCGCGGGTGACAAAATCGATGTTCGAATTCATGGCTCGATCTCCAGGGCAAGCGAGCGCTGGCGCTCGAATGCTGCGCGCGCTTCGGCTGCGATTGTCTCGTCGGATTTCTTCGTTCCCAGCGCCGCGTGGCGGGCGTAAGCGTAGGCAGCGCAGGCGGTGAATAGGGTGCGGTCGAGCACCCTTTCGGCCTCGGCCAGACGCTCCGATATCGCCCCGATCTCGCGCGCCAGCTCGGCAAGATCGGTCTCCTTGTCGGTGCCATGAAGGACCGAAAGAAAGCCCGCATCGATCACCTTCAGGAGCATCGCGTATTCCGACACTCCACGCCGGTCGGCGATGCTGGACAGCGAGCGAGCCTGCGAAGGATTGAGACGGATGGTTCGCTTGATGTGGCTCGCCATCACCACCTCCCGCGCGCGCTCAAAGCGCGCTCCAGAAATGGCAGAATTGCGAAGTTCTGAACGCATTGCCTAAGCGAGCGCGCTATCCGCGCGCTCCAGAAACCGCAGAAATCCTTGATGCACGCGTGCGTGGGGTGTGTATGAAAATTACGGGTCCGATACGCAGTATCGAGGCCCCTCATTCTTTCCGGTTGATGAGCGGGGCCGTGCATCACAGGCCCTCGCCAAAATCAGGAAGAGGACGCGCGAAAGCGCGTATCTGCCGCTCAGCTTCAGCGTCCGCTGCCGCCCGGTCGGCAAACGGCTTTTCAAAGATTGCAGGTACGAAGTCGAAGTCCCTGCCGTGCATCCATTCGCGCACTGTCTGATCGACGGCTTCGCGCAGCCTTTCGCGCAGTTCGAACGCCTCTTCGGGGATGATCCGGGTCCACTGGATCTGGCGCTCAATGAACCCGCCAAGCGGGTACTCATCGCCATCGATCCGGAGCGGTGGACCTTCGAACTGGACGTTGAATTCCACGCCGATGAAGCGGTCAATCATGGGGCGTTCGAAGTAGAGCCAGTCGGCAATGAAGCCGCGACAACACATGCCATCAGGACCAGGTTGGCTGAGCCGCCGGACGTACTCATCAATCAACAATTCGGTGAGTGTCTTGTACCGCTCGGCGGGTTCAGCGCCCGGAATGTCGGTTGCAGTAGGGTCAGTCATTTGAGGGGGCTTTCTGCGGGCCATTGCCCGCCTTGGACGGCTCAATAGCTGCGCAGGGGAAGGGCTTCGATCCACGCTTCGATGTCAGTGGAACGCCAGCGGATACGTCCGCCGCCAATGTCTATCGGATGAGGAAAGGCACCCCGGCGGATGCGTCGCCAGATCGTTGTCCGGCTGCGAATGCCGGTGAGGTGCATGACCTCATGGCAGGTGAGCAGTTCAGTATTCGGCATTACAGATTCCTTCGTTTCAAGGTTCTGTCACCGAAGCCGTGTTCCCCCACGACGATGGGTTGTCCTTCAAATTGCCGTTGCGGATGCGTGCGATAAGATGTTCAACTCAGCGTCACCAAGCTTTGGCGACGCGAGCAAAACTATGCGAATCGCAAGGGTGTAGGAAAGAACAAAAAGAGATCAAACACCGTTGCGCGCTAGGTGGCGGACGATGATGGATCGAAGTGGACGGTACGGGACTTAAAAAAGTTTCTCGCTAGGGGCGCTTCTGGAGAGTTGGCGCTGCTTCAATCAGTCGGAAACGGCCGAATTCTGGTGCTGTCAGGCTGGGTTTGGCGCGAATCGAAGCGAGTCTCGTCCCTTCGGATATGCAAAAACCTTCCGCAAAAGCTTTGCACATCGCCGCTCATATGCAAAGAAAATCAAAAAATCTTTACACGTCTGGCAATCGTGATAAGTCTTGCCGCATATTCTTTGCATGAGACGATCTGTGGCCCTCAAACCGACCTACGCCATACCGGACCTGCCGCCCCCAGGCCTCACTGAAACGCCCAGCGTGCTGAAGGCGCTTACGCGCGCCCATCGCTTCCTTGCCGAGCTTAAAGGTCGTGCTGCGACCATTCCCAATCAGGGCATTCTGATCGACACGCTGTCGCTCCAAGAAGCGAAGGCGAGTTCCGAAATTGAGAACATAGTCACAACGCAAGATGAGCTCTTCCAGCTCAATGCATTCCCCGAAAGTGCGGGATCACCTGCGGCAAAGGAAGTGGCCCGATATCGGGACGCGCTGCGGTACGGATATGACGAGCAACGGCGTCTCGACGGATTGCTCACAAACAACATGCTCATCGCCATCTTCCGCATTCTCAAGAAAACCGATGGAACCTTCCGCGAAACACCGGGCACTGCACTCAAGAACGAGGGAACCGGCGCGCTTGTCTACATTCCGCCTCAGGATGCGAAGGAAGTTCGCGATGAAATGGGAGCGCTGGAAAAGTTCATCAATGAGGATGGTGATGCGGTCGATCTCGACCCTTTGACCCGGATGGCAATCATCCATCACCAATTCGAGAGCATCCACCCTTTCCCAGACGGAAATGGGCGCATCGGGCGCATCATCAACGTGCTCTATCTCACACGCTGCGGGTTGCTCGATATCCCCATCCTCTACCTCAGCCGATACATCACCCAGAACAAGGGAGAGTACTATCGCCTGCTCCAGGTCGTACGTGAAACCGGTGAATGGGAAGAGTGGCTTCTCTACATGCTCAAGGGCGTGGAGGAGACTGCCATTGAAACCTTAAGGTTGGTCGAAGCGATCCGTGGTCTGATGGCCGAGACGAAGCGAAGGATGCGGACCGAGCACCCGAAAATCTACTCACAGGACTTGCTCAACAACCTCTTCCGCCACCCGTACACGCGCATCGAATTCGTCCAGGAAGAGATTGGGGTCTCTCGACCCACAGCGACCAAATATCTCGATGAACTCGCCGAAAGCGGAATGCTGTTCAAACACCGCGAAGGTCGCAACAATTACTACATCAATCAGCCGCTGGTTGCCCTGTTCGTGGATCGGGAGCCTGAGGCAGAGTGAGCAAACTGAACAATCTGGTTTTATCCCGCAATTTCGCGATTTCCGGAATTGCGGGATAAATCGCTGCAATCCGTATCCCGCGAGGAGGCAAGCAAATGCCATTCTATGTGCCCACGGAAGGAGCGAACGCTTGGCGAAAGTTCCTCGCGGAACCAGACAAACAATGGCGGGACGGTTACTCCGCCAAGTCCTTGGCCGAGTGCTGGGAAGACGCGCGCGGAATACCAACTGAGGTCGGTGCCTTGCTCGAAACGATTGCGCCCGCACCTAGGTTGCTCTTTGCCTTTCCGGAGCACAAAGTTGCCCTCCCTGGATCATCGCGAGGCGAAAGCCAGAATGACATTTTTGCCTTCGTCAGAGCTGGCCCTTCTACCGTGGCCGTCATGATCGAAGGGAAAGTCGACGAATCCTTCGATCGCCAGCTGACCGACTGGCTCAGGAATGCCTCCCCGGGAAAGATTGAGAGGCTCTCCTACCTCGCAAGCTCGCTTGGCCTCGATGCAGCCAGCATCCCCGGCACTATCCATTACCAGCTTCTCCACCGCACAGTTTCGGCATTGATCGAAGCGGACAGATACAAAGCTGATGCAGCGGCCATGATAGTCCATTCGTTCTCGCCGACGCGAAAGTGGTTTGACGCATTCGCTGCATTCTGTGGGCTGCTCGGGATCGAGGCAGAACCGGGTCGTCTCTATCTGGCGAAAACACAAACAAGTAAGCCGCTATATCTCGGCTGGGCGTCGGGGAAGCCAGCCAGGCCAATCTGATCGTCGTTCGGTTTAGCTCCCGATGTTTCGTGAGTGACGGCATCTCGGAAAATTCGTGCATCCGAGAAAACGCCCGAAACGCCCGCTCTTCTCGATGAGCTGGCCATTGCAGCCTTCCATCGGGCACAACATTGCCGACTCGGGTACGTCGAAGAGCGGCGTTTGGGGAGCAGGCTTTGGTTTCGCCCGACGAGCCCTGTAACGCTGCTTCTTGAATTCCCACGGATGTACGTTGTCGTCATTCGCCCAGATACCGCGTCGATGACGCTGAGCATCCTCAAGCGCCTCGAAGTAGCTTTCATCCGGGCCATAGCGATCAAGCACCCACGCCCATCCATTGAGGATCATTTCCAACTCGATGTTGCGGTGAGATGGAGCAGTCAGCCCACGAATGAATTGCCCGAGCCGGGAAGCTGGACCGCTGGCATCACTGCTCTGATCCATCTGCAAGTAGGGCACAGCTACGATCCGCTTGTGTCGATCAACAATGCCGCCAGTGTCCATCTTCATCAGAATGGCCAGATCGACATGCCTTCCTCCAATGAGCGATTGAAGAAAATCACGCGCCTCGATGCCTCCAGGTTGCTCCATCTCCGGCGCGTCGATGAATCCCAGCCTGATTGTAACTTCAAGGCTTGCTCCCCGTCGCGGGTTGTCGATACGGGTTAGGAAGCCATCGCCATCAAAGACCTTGAGGACGGGTACCCGAATGGTCTCGGAACCGGGATCTTCGGGTGCGATAAACAAACGCCAATTCTCCTCCTCGATGCGGCAGCAGCATTGTAGCAGAGTTGATTATCGTTTCACTTTGCATCCCATTTTCGGAGCTGGTCGCCACCGCGTCAAATGCATCGCATTGGAACTGGTCGGCCATGCAAATTTGCTGGAAATGAGACGCGCTTTGCATTAAAAGACGGGCATTGAAATCATTGAGTTTTTTCGAGGATGGGACCCAAATCCTCTGGCAAAAATACATTCTGGGGGCACCGACGGGGGCCTCACTTAAGTAACCAAGGTCAAGATTCTCGCAGTTTTGCGACATTCTGAGAGCGGTTCGAGTCCTCTTCTGGGCACCATTTGTTCTTCTCACGTTCTCCCGAATAATCTATAAAACCCGCAGAAATCCTAGGGATTTGGCCCTTGGATCGTTCCGGAACGTCCCGCGAAATCTCGGGGGTTCCCGGCATTTTTGTGGGCCTTTGTGAAAACCACATTGGGAAAAGGCCCGCACATGCCTCTGACCGAAACCAGGCTTCGCGCCCTCAAGATCAAAGACAAGCCCTACAAGGTTGCTGACCAGCGCGGCCTCTAGTCCTCGTTGAAATCACGAGAACTCCGGAATCACATATCCCCGCTCAGCACCAGAGGTTTTTCGAACCGTCCAGCTTGCTCCATTTTGCGACGCGAAACCTTGCCATTGATTGCGATACGCCCTTAGATATAGGGCTTTGGCATTGAAGCAGATTTAGAATCGCCGTAGGCGCGATGTTCAATATTGCACTTTGATGCATATCCTTATGCTGTAATCGAATTTAGTAGAGGTAGTCCCCAATGAAGATCCTGGTCCCGGTTAAGCGGGTGATTGACTATAATGTGAAGCCGCGGGTGAAGGCGGATGGCTCAGGTGTTGATCTTGCCAATGTGAAAATGAGCATGAACCCGTTTGACGAGATCGCGGTTGAAGAGGCGCTGCGGCAGAAGGAAGCGGGCAAGGCCGAGGAAGTTGTGGCCGTGTCGATTGGCCCGGCCAAGGCGCAGGAAACCTTGCGCACGGCGCTGGCGATGGGGGCAGACCGCGCGATCCTGATCGAGACCGATGACGAGGTCGAGCCGCTGGCGGTTGCCAAGCTGCTGAAGGCGGTGGCCGACGAGGAAGCGCCGGGCCTGGTGGTGCTGGGCAAGCAGGCGATCGACGACGACAGCAACCAGACGGGCCAGATGCTGGCCGCGCTGATGGGCCGTCCGCAGGGGACTTTCGCCTCCAAGGTTGAGCTCGATGGCGATAGCGTGACCGTGACCCGCGAGGTTGATGGCGGGCTGGAGACAGTCAAGCTGAGCCTGCCCGCGATCGTGACCACGGACCTGCGCCTGAATGAGCCGCGCTATGCCTCGTTGCCCAACATCATGAAGGCGAAGAAGAAGCCGCTGGATGAGAAGTCGGCGGACGATTACGGCGTCGACGTGACGCCGCGGCTCGAGGTCGTGAAAACCTCCGAACCCGCGGGCCGTGCGGCGGGGATCATCGTGGGCTCGGTCGACGAGCTGGTAGCGAAACTCAAAGAAGTGGGGGCTGTGTAATGGCTGTTCTTCTNNAAGGCGAAGAAGAAGCCGCTCGATACCAAGACCCCGGGTGATTACGGGGTCGATATCACGCCGCGACTGAAGACGACCAAGGTGGCCGAGCCGCCGGTACGCCAGGCGGGCGAGAAGGTCGCCGACGTCGATGCGCTGGTTGCCAAGCTCAAGGCGCTGGGTGTCGCCTGAGCGCGCCCCGGACAGGAAAGGATATAGACGATGAAGACGCTGGTCTGGGTCGAACACGACAATACGAACATGGCGGACGCGACGCTGGCGGCCGTTACCGCTGCTTCCAAGCTGGGCGAAGTGCACCTGCTGGTTGCGGGATCGGGCTGCCGCGCGGTAGCTGAACAGGCGGCTGGGATCGTGGGTGTGGGCAAGGTCCATCTCGCCGACGATGCCGCCTTTGAACATGCGCTGGCCGAGAACGTAGCGCCACTGGTAGTGGAACTGATGGGCCATCACGATGCCTTCGTCGCGCCGGCGACGACCACGGGCAAGAACGTGGCGCCGCGCGTGGCCGCGCTGCTCGACGTGATGCAGATCTCCGACATCCTCTC
>DDNW01000203.1:2990-3368 GCA_002341345.1 Erythrobacter sp. UBA2510 | reverse complement strand
CGAGAAGAGCTTCACCCGCCCGATCTATGCGGGCAACGCCATCGCAACGGTAGAAAGCGCCGATGCCAAGCTGGTGATCACAGTTCGCGGGACCGCCTTCGACAAGGCCGAGACCACTGGTGGCAGCGCGGCGATCGAGGATGTTTCCTCTACCGGCGATGCGGGTCTCTCCAGCTTCGTCGGGGCCGAGATCGCCAAGAGCGAACGTCCGGAGCTGACGAGCGCGAAGATCATCGTGTCGGGCGGCCGTGCGCTGAAGGACGCGGAGACCTTCGAAGCGGTAATCATGCCGCTGGCCGACAAGCTGGGCGCGGGCGTGGGCGCCAGCCGCGCGGCGGTGGATGCGGGCTATGTCCCGAACGACTATCAGGTCGGCCA
>DDNW01000203.1:0-2859 GCA_002341345.1 Erythrobacter sp. UBA2510 | reverse complement strand
AACGACTATCAGGTCGGCCAGACGGGCAAGATCGTCGCGCCCGAAGTCTATATCGCAATCGGCATCTCGGGCGCGATCCAGCACCTGGCCGGCATGAAGGATAGCAAGACCATCGTCGCCATCAACAAGGACGAGGATGCACCCATCTTCCAGGTCGCCGATATCGGCCTCGTCGCAGACCTCTACAAAGCCGTCCCAGAACTCACGGAAAAACTTTGAGGCTCAGATCGCTGCTCTTCGTTCCGGGCGACCGCCCGGAACGGTTTGAGAAGGCGGTCGCCAGCGGCGCCGATGCGCTGATCATCGATCTGGAGGATTCGGTTGCTCCGGAGGCCAAGCCTGCGGCGCGGGACAATGCCGCAGGCTGGCTGCAATCTTCCCCGCAGGTGACGACCTTTGTGCGGATCAATCCGCTCGACACGCCTTTTGCGCTGCAGGATGTGGATGCGCTAATGGCGACACCGCCGGATGGCATCATGCTGCCCAAGGCAGAGGGCGCAAAGGGCATTCGCCAGCTGAAAGACAAGCTGCATGGTGCGCCCGTGCCGATCCTGCCGATTGCCTGCGAAACGCCGGCGGCCGTGTTCACGCTGGGCAGCTATGCGGAGGTCAGCGATGCCCTCGTAGGCTTGACCTGGGGGGCGGAGGATTTGCCTGCAGCCATCGGCGCATCGAGCGCGCGCGAAGAGGGTGGCCTCTACACCGACCCTTACAAGATGGTGCGTTCGCTGGTGCTGTTCGCGGCCCATGCGGCGGGCGTGGCGGCGATCGAAACGGTCTATCCCGACATCCGCGACGAGGACGGCCTCGCCGCCTATGTCTCGCGCGGGCGGCGCGACGGCTTTACCGGGATGATGGCGATCCACCCGGCACAGGTGCCGGTCATCAATGCGGGCTTCATGCCCAGCGCAGAAGAACTGGTCCATGCGCGCGCGGTGGTCGACGCGTTCAAGGCCAATCCCGGCGCCGGCGCGCTGAAACTCGACGGCAAGATGATCGATGTACCGCATCTGAAACTGGCGCAGCGGCTGCTGGCACAGACGGACGGCGCGGCCTAGGCAGGCATTCTGGCGGATAATTATCAGCGATGACACTCTGTCAGGTCATTGCCTCATCGATTTTGCCGCCCTTCGATCAAAGTTTCAACGATGCTTGGATCGGCCAGCGTTGAAGTGTCGCCAAGCGAGCTGAACTCGTTCTCGGCGATCTTGCGCAGGATGCGGCGCATGATCTTGCCCGAACGTGTCTTGGGCAGGCCGGGCGTGAAGTGCAGGTGATCGGGCGTTGCGATGGGGCCGATCTCGGTCCGGACCCATTTGCGCAGCTCGGCGGTCAGATCGGTATCGTCATGCTCGCCCGCATTGAGAGTAACATAGCAATAGATGCCCTGCCCCTTGATGTCGTGGGGGAAGCCGACCACGGCAGCTTCCGATACCTTGGGGTGCAGGACCAGCGCGCTCTCGACCTCGGCGGTCCCCATGCGGTGCCCTGAGACGTTGATGACGTCGTCCACGCGGCCGGTGATCCAGTAATAGCCATCGGTATCGCGGCGGCACCCGTCGCCGGTGAAGTACTTGCCTTTGTAATGGCTGAAATAGGTCTGAACGAAGCGGTCGTGATCGCCATAGAGCGTGCGCGCCTGACCCGGCCAGCTGCGGGTGATGCACAGATTGCCTTCGATCGCGCCGTCCAAGACCGCGCCGTCATTGTCGACAAGCTGAGGGCAGATGCCGAAGAAGGGCTTGCCCGCACTGCCCGGCTTCATGTCGTGCGCACCGGGGAGGGTGGTGATCATGATGCCGCCGGTTTCGGTCTGCCACCAGGTATCGACGATCGGCGCGGTGCCGCTGCCGACATGGTCGTGATACCAGCGCCATGCCTCCGGGTTGATCGGTTCACCGACCGAGCCGAGCAGGCGCAGCGACGAGAGGTCGTGCTTGTCGACATTGGCATCGCCCTCGCGCATCAGCGAACGGATCGCGGTGGGCGCGGTGTAGAAAATATTGACCTTGTACTTCTCGATCACGGCCCAGAAGCGGTCGTGGTCCGGATAATTGGGCACGCCCTCGAACATCAGCGCCGTGGCCCCGTTCTGCAGCGGACCGTAGACGATGTAGCTGTGGCCGGTAACCCAGCCGATATCGGCCGTGCACCAGAAGATTTCGCCCGGGCGATAATCGAAGACGTAGCGGAAGGTGGTTTCGGTCCAGACCGCATAGCCGCCGGTTGTGTGCAGCACGCCCTTGGGGCTGCCGGTCGAGCCCGAGGTGTAGAGGATGAACAGCGGGTCCTCGGCATTCATCGGCTCGCACGGGCAGTCGCTGCCGACATCGGCCGAGAGCTCGTGGTACCAGTGATCACGGCCTGCCTTCATCGTGATATCGCCGCCGGTGTGCTTCACGACGAGCACCGACTTGACCGAGCACTTTTCCAGCGCGGCATCGACATTGGCCTTGAGTGGCACCCGCTTGGCGCCGCGCAGCCCCTCGTCTGCGCAGACGATCCAGTCGCTCTGGCAGTCCTTCACCCGGCCGGCAATCGCATCGGGGCTGAAGCCTCCGAAGATCACCGAGTGGATCGCCCCGATCCGTGCGCAGGCGAGCATCGCGAAAGCGCCTTCGGGGATCATCGGCATGTAGATGGTGACGCGGTCGCCCTTCCTGACGCCCATTTTCAGCAGCGTGTTGGCCATGCGGATCACCTCGCCCTGAAGTTCGGCATAGGTGATGGAGCGGCTCTCGCCGTCGGGCGAGTCGGGCTCGAAGATCAGCGCGACACGCTCGCCGTGCCCCGCGGCGACATGGCGGTCGACGGCGTTGTGGCAGATATTGAGCTTGCCGTCCTCGAACCACTTGATGT
>DDNW01000110.1:9247-10716 GCA_002341345.1 Erythrobacter sp. UBA2510 | reverse complement strand
ACTGGCCGCGCAATGAAAAGCTGATCTGATTGGAGGAATTGGTCTGACGCACGGTCAGTCCGGGCGTGGCAGACTGCAGATCGGTTTCGGAAATGATCCTGCGCTCGGTCAGTTCGGCGGCGCCGATGGCCTCGACCGAGACCGGCACGTCGGACAGGTTTTCTTCCGTACGACGGGCGGTAACGAGGATTTCGTTAGACCTTGCAGCCTGCGCCTCTTCACCTTGCGCTGCGTCCTGCGCGAAGACTGGTTGCGTTGCCATAATGGTGCCGCACGAAACACCGGCCAGCATGGCGAACCGGATCACGGACATGGACTGCCTATTCATCTCACTCTTCTCCCGATGTGTCGATCGCCCGTCACTGCCCGGGCGTCAACGTTTTCGTTGATAGAACCACAAATTTTTTTAGTCTGACTTTTTTCTCGAAAAATCGCTCGGACCGGCAGGAGCGCCAGGCCAACGCACATTGTTCGTCTGGACCAGGGATTGCGCGACCTCGTCCCATGGGCTGACATGCACCGCCTTCATTTCACGTGCGGCGATCCGCCACTGGCCGTCTTCGCGGGCATATTCGTCAATGTATCGGACTGCCGCAAAGACCGTGGTATCGCCCAGTCCCAGTTCCAGATGCGCGGTGACGATGCCGGTCGCATCGTCCACTCCGCCAAGCCGGACATGGGCGTAATCGATAGTATGAACGGTCTGCGCCATGCCGGCCCGCGCCGCCTTGAGGAATGCGATGATCGCATCGCGTCCCACGCTGTCTTCAAATCCGCTGGCGGCGAAGCGGGCCTCCTGCGTGAAACATTGCGCCAGCGCTTCGTAATCGTCGTCATCAGTCGCCAGGAAATAGCGCGCAGCGAGATCCTGAATCTCGGCGCGGTCCTCCAGTTTCCTGATGCGGTCCTCGATATCGGACACTACTCTCTCCCTGTTAACGCGAACCTGTCGCAAAACCTCGCATCAGTCAACACCTAAGTTGACAGATGCCTCCGTAGCTGGAAAATGCACCTCATGGCTGAGCATTCCATCACGCAATTAAGGCAATATGCCGAGGGCAAGACCGCCAAAATCGAAGGCGGATCGCACCTTGAACCCGTCGACAAGGCGCTGATCCGACTGGCCGTGGCGGTCTCGGTCACGGCGCTCGATCGCACGGCGATCGACGCGGCCATCGCCACCTGCCTCGACCAGGGGGCGAGCGTTGCGCAGGTGCAGGAAATAGTCGCCCTGACCTCCGGCCTTGGCGTGCACAGCCTGATGGCGGCGGAGGCTGCCCTGCTTGATGCTGCCCGCGCACGGGGTCTCGTCGATGCCGACCGTCCGCTCGATGCAGGTGAACAGGCATTGTGGGAGAAGCATGTCGGCGACGATCCGTTCTGGACGGGCTTCTCGCGCGAACTTCCGGGCTTTCTGGACGCCATGCTTCGCCTGTCCCCGCGCCAGTTCGTAGCCTTCTTCGATTATT
>DDNW01000110.1:5762-9172 GCA_002341345.1 Erythrobacter sp. UBA2510 | reverse complement strand
TTCTTCGATTATTGCGCGGTTCCATGGGAAAGCGGCACAGTGCGCGCTCGGATAAAGGAACTGGCCGCGATGGCCTGCGACGCATGCCCGACGCATTGTTTCGGCCCCGGCTTTCGCGTTCATCTGACCAATGCGATCGCGCTGGGCGTCAGCCGCCAAGCCATTCTGGAGGTGCTCGATATCGCCGCTGCGGCACCGCTGCATGACGGCTACAGCATCAGTCCCTGACGCCTCGCCAGGCCAGCGCGCCGCCGTCGATCAGGTAAGACGCCCCGGTAATGAAGGAGCTGTCCGAACAGGCGAGAAAGACAGCCAGCTTCGCCACCTCTTCAGGCTCACCCAGCCGTGGCAACAGATGCGATCCGGTCAGGACCTTCTCCATCGCTGCCGGATCGTCGGCCGCATCGACATATTTCTGCATCATCGGCGTGCGGATCGCGCCGGGGCAATAGCAGTTCACCCTGATCCCGAACTTGGCTAGATCGGTCGCGCTCGCCTTGGTCAGCATCGCCACCCCGCCCTTGGTCGCGCAATAGGCTCCGGCCATGGGATAGGACACGCGCGACCCGGTCGAGGCGACGTTGACGATCGACGGGGCGTCCGATTTCTTGAGGTAGGGCACGGCGTATTTCGTGCACAGCCACACCGCCTTTAGGTTGATGTCGTTGACGACGTCCCAGACCGCCTCGTCCAGTTCTTCGATCGAGGTCTTGTCGGTCAGGTCGGTCTCGTGGATCGCCGCATTGGCATGGACGACATCGATGCCGCCAAAATGCGCCGCCGCCCCGTCCATCAGCGCCTTGATCGACGCAGTGTCACGCAGGTCGACCCGGATCATCGTGGCCGTTCCACCCTCTTCCTCGATCAGGCGGACGGTCTCGGCGCCCATCTCCTCGTTGATATCCGCAACGACGACCCTGGCCCCTTCGCGCGCCATTTCCATGGCGCTGGCACGGCCCATGCCCTGGCCCGCGCCGGTAACGACGCAAACGCGCCCTGCAAGACGATCGCCCATGCGGCTAAACTCCCGTTGGATTGTAAGGTCAGGCCGTTGGCCAGGTGAGCGGAATGTCGTCCACGGCGGCCACGATTCCCGAATGGTAGACCGGGTGTGCTCCGGGCGAGAGGGAGAATTCGGGTATGCGCTTGAGCCATTCCTGCAGCGTGACCGTGGCTTCCAGCCGCGCAAGGTGCAGTCCGGCACAGCGATGCGGCCCGCCGCCGAAGGTCGAATGCCGGGGCCCCTTGCGTTCCCAGTCGAGAGTCCAGGGATCGGGATTCTCGTTCTCGTCCAGCCCGTGCAGCACGGTCGGGAGCAGGACCATGTCGCCCTGCTTCAGTTCGACGCCATGGAAGGTCTGGTCCTTCGCGGACATGCGCGCCTCCGACACAACCGGGAATCGGCGGAACAGCTCTTCCACGCCGCGGCGCAGCTTCATGTCGTCGCCGCGAATCTCGGCAACCTTGTCCGGGTGCCGCGCGAGGTAGAGCATCATGAAACCCAGGAAGTTCACGACCGTGTCCAGACCGCCCAGCAGCAGCAGAGAGATCAGGCCCAGCGCCTTGTCGCGCGGCATGGGCTCGCCGTTCACGGTGCCGTTGACCATGGTCGTGATGAGGTCGGTTCCGTTGCCGCCCTTGCGCGCTTCGATATAGGGCTCGACATATTCGAAGAAGCCCTTGTTAGCCGCATCCAGGCATTCTGCCATCTCGTCGGGTGTATCGCCCTTGGGCCGGGTCATGTCCTCGGCGAAGCGCGACAATTTGGGGACGTCGGACAGCGGCAGCTCGGCCATCGCCATGAAGACGTGAACCGGGAAGGTCTTGGCAAAGTCGTTCGAGAATTCGCATTTGCCCTTGGCGACCAGCGGTTCGATCAGGCGCGCCGCTGATGTGCGGACAAGTTCCTCGACCTCGCGGATCCGCTTGGGATTGAGGCCGGTATCGAGGAGCTTGCGATAAGGGGTGTGCTCGGGCGGGTCCATGCGGGTCGGGACCATGGCGTATTTCTCGCCCGCCTCTTTGGGCAGGAAGATCACCTCGCTGGAGAAGCGCGATGGGTCTTCATATATCTCGCGCACCAATGGGCCGCGCATGGCAATCCAGTGCCCTCCGGTCAGCGGGGTCCAGACCAGCTCGGGGGTTTCCTGCTCAAGCGCCTTCCACGCCTCATGATAGCCGGTCTCGATCCCGTCGAGCGCATACATGTCGATATCGCGCACCAGTTCGGGCGGCACATGGGCCGGGCGCGGAACGCGGTGGCGATTATCGGCGGCAATGTTCGGTGCGTCGCTCATCGTCGGTCCTTTCGTCAGGTCATTTCCGGGTCGATCACGGCCTTGATCACTTCACCTGCAGCGGTCTTCTCCAGCGCCGTCGCGGCACCGGCGACCGGGAAGCGATGGGTTACCAATCCGGCCAGCGGGACGTCGCCCTGCACCCGGGCCGCAAGATGGAGCGCCTGGTGATAATGCTTGGGCTTGGGAAAGGTCGCGCCCGCGACGGTGAGGTTCTTGGTCGTCATGTCGCGCGGCGAGATGGGCTGCTGCCCGATCGCGCCCCACAGGCCAAGTATGATGTAGCGACCATGCGCGCCGGTCAGGTCAACGCCCTCGGGGAAAGCAGGCAATACCCCCGCAGCTTCCACCACGTAGTCCGGACCATTTGCGGAGCAACGCTCGTAGATCTGGCGTTTGCGCTCCTCCGCGCTGATGGAAAGCGATACGGTGGCGGTGGCGCCCAGTTCACGTGCCTTTGCCAGGCGGCTTTCATGCTGGTCGATCACGATGACCTCGCGCGCGCCTGCCAGCCTGGCGACGAGCACCGCCGACAAGCCGACCGGCCCGGCACCCTGCACCACGACCGTCTCGCTCAGCCGAACCGGGCCGCACCGCTCGAAACCGCGCAAAACCGTTGGCAGGGCGCAACCGAGCGCGATGATCGCATCGACCTCCGCCCCGTCGGGCAGCTTGAAGAAGGCAAGTCCGTTGGGAAGCCAGGCGAAATCCGCATAGCTGCCCCAGTTGGGCTTTTCGGCGTGTTCGAAGAACTGCGAATTGTCGCATGGCGTCTCGTCGAGGACCGTGCAGCTGTGGCATCGGTGGCAGAGCGCGATCGGCGCCCAATAGACCAGGTCGCCGGACTTGACCGTTTCGCCCGCATAGTCGGTCGACACGCCAGGGCCCAGTTTCTCGATCCTGCCCACGCCTTCGTGGCCGAGGATGATCGGAAACGGCATCACCCCGGCTTCGCCCGAGGTAATGTGCACGTCGCTGCCGCACACACCGCCCGCAACCACGCGCACCAGCGCGCCGCCGGGTTCGGGATCAAATACTGGCACGTCCCATATCTCGAGCCGGTTGGGCTCGACAAGGACGCACGCTTTTGCCGTTGCCATCTTCTGTTCTCTC
>DDNW01000110.1:4897-5678 GCA_002341345.1 Erythrobacter sp. UBA2510 | reverse complement strand
ATCTTCTGTTCTCCCTTGCGGACCGGCATGGTCTTGCCCGTTTGCAAGACGCCAGCTCCGGCCTCTTCTCGCGGCGCTCAGCTTGGCATCTTCACCTTCGGACACACTTCGGATGCGAGGCGGCGCAGGGATTCTTCCCACGGCTTCGGATCGTCGATGCTGTCATGCTGGTTAGCCACGATCTGACCCCAGCCGCCGACCTTGTCGGCCAGCACTTCGAGCTTCTCGATGACCGTTTCGGGCGAGCCGCACAGGATGACATGTTCGATGAGGAATTCCTCGTCGATGTCCTCGGGCGTGATGTCCTTGCCGCTATCGGCGATGATACCGCCGAACAGCCCGAACTTGACGTAGATTTCCTTCAGATATTTGTGCCAGGTCTGCATAAGGCCGGTCTTGCGCACCAGTCGCTTTGCCTCTGCATCGGTGTCGGCGATGAAGATGTCGCGGCACACGCGCATCCGGCTGCGTTCCGGCGTGTGACCGGCCTTCTCCATGGCCTGCGCCCATGTATCCCAATGCGCTTTCATCTGGGGGGTGCCGCCAAAGAAGGAGATCGGGCTGTAATCGCGGGCACCGGCGAATTCCATCGACTTGGAGTTCATCGACAGCGCGGTCACCGCGATCTCCAACTTGTCGCGCCCGCCATAGGGGTTGTTGTCGGCGACTTCGACCCAGTATTCCGGCATCGTGTCAGGGCCAGGGAAACCGGCCTGAAAGTACTTGCCCTTCTCCTTGAAGGGTTTGCGCTCCCAGACCCGCTCCATCAGGCCGAGCGCTT
>DDNW01000110.1:4197-4823 GCA_002341345.1 Erythrobacter sp. UBA2510 | reverse complement strand
CATCAGGCCGAGCGCTTCAAGCTGCATGGGCGGCAGCGGGCCGATGCCGTCGAAACCGTGCAGGATAGCGTCGGTATGGTGCCCGCCGGGCGCAACGCCGAGGAAATAGCGCCCTTCCATGACCTGGCTCAGCCAGCCAATGCGGATCGCGAGCGTGGCCGGGTCGTGATAGGGCAAGAGATGGGCCATCGGTGCAAAACGGATCGACTTCGTCGTTTGCGCCGCCGCGGCGATGATCGCCTCTGGCATAGGAATGTTCTCCCAGCCCAGCGTGTAATGCTCGCCAATCATGTAATCGACGTAGCCAGCCTCGTCGGCGATCCGGGCAATGTCCAGCGCCCAGTCGAACACCTGGCGCGGCGTCCGGCTCGGCGGATTGTACGGGGTCATGAAAATACCGCACTGCAATCCGGTCTTGGTCATAGTCTCTCCTAGTCTCCGGCTTTTCGCCGACTTTTTGCTTTGTCCGTCTTCGCTGCCGGCGGCTTGATTGAGGTCAGTTCCAGAAGCCTTTTTCATCCTTGGACGAAAAACGTGGCGCAACCTTGGCAATGAACTGTTCGATTTCCTCGTGGTTTTCGTCAGGCTCCAGATGGCCTTGCCCGAACATCAGAAACAGCTCGCCG
>DDNW01000110.1:2373-4098 GCA_002341345.1 Erythrobacter sp. UBA2510 | reverse complement strand
AACATCAGAAACAGCTCGTTGAAACCGAGCCGGTCGCGGGCACGCTCGATCTTGTCGCCGATCTCGTCCGCCGTCCCGATCAGGACATTGGGAGGCCGCTGCCCGTGGGGAATGAACCATTCGTCCCAGAACCACATGTGTTCCTTCATCAGTTGGTCGGCACGTTCCTTGCTGTCCGTCAGCATCAGGAAGCCACCCCAGGCCGAGGCGTCGGCGCCGGTGCAACCCTCGCGCCCGTTCCTTTTCGCCGTCTCGATGTAGCGTTTGTTCAGGTTATCGCAGAAATCGAGATTGTCAGAGAGGACGATGAGCTTGCCGCCCTCCTCCGCCCAGAAGTCGATCGTCCGGCTCGAGGCGGCAAAGCCGCCATAGATCGGCGGGTGCGGATCCTGATAGCACAGCGGAGCAATACCAATTTCGCGCACAATCCCGTCCGCGTCCTGACCCTTGCCGTACTTCGCATAAGCCGGGTGGCCTGCCGAACCTCCATTGGGGGGAAATTCCCAGTTTTCGCCCTTGTGGCTGAAGACGTCGTTGGTCCACGCCTTCTTGATGACCTTCACGCCCTCCTCGAACAGCGAGCGGTTGCGGGCATCCTGCGCGTCCCTGGCCTTAACATTGTCGGGGGTGGTCGCGCTGACCCCTTCCTTTGCTGCATAGGAATCGACCCAGCGCGCGTGATAGCCGCGCGTGAAGCCGCAATAGAGCCTGCCCTTTAGCATATGGTCGAGCGTGGCGATTTCTTCTGCCACGCGCACCGGATTATGCGTGGTCATGGTGTAGCCCATGATCCCGGCGTGGAGACGCTTGGAGTTCTCGCCAACGAACAGGCTGAACATGCCCGGGTGATTGTCGACCTCGAAGCCTTCGATCTGGAGGTGATGCTCAGGCTGACAGTATCCATAGAAGCCCAGCTCGTCCGCCTGACGAACGTAGCCCCGGATCTCCTCGAGGAAGCGCTGGTACAGATCCTTGCGCTGCCCGGCCATCCCCTGCTCAATCTCATGACGCCTTCCGACGACACCCGTCTGCATCAAGTGGAATTTCACGACAGCTCTCCGTACCAGAATCTTTTATCAACGCTTATGTTGATAGAGAGGCTGGTGGGGATCTGTCAACGCCATTCGTGCTCCAAAAGCCAATAAATCAACATTAGCGTTGACTGAGCGGGCGTGGGACATAAGTATGGCACGCAGGAACTGGGAGAGTTCGCGATGCCATTCGAAACCTGGGCCGAGATATGCCCGATGGGCGACCTGCTGTTGCGCAGTGCCGCCAGACACCCTGACCGCAAAGCATTTGTCATGCCGGGCGAGTCGATGACCTACGCCCAGTTTCGCGATGCTGCAGTAGAGGTCGCGCGCGGGATTGCGGGCCTTGGGATTACCCCGCGCTCACATGTCGGCATCCTGGCCAACAATAGCGGAGAACTGGTCAGCGGCATCTTTGGCGCCCTGCTTGCCAATTGCGTGGCGGTTCCGCTCAATGCCCGTCACAAGGAAAGCGAGCTAGGCTTCATAATCGATAATGCGGAACTACGCGTGGTGCTGACTTCGGCGCGCGATACGACCTTCGTCGATTTCCGCGACAATCTGGAGAAAGCCCTCCCCTCGCTTGGGCAATCCGACGGTACAAACCCGCTCGCCTTGCCCGAGGCTCCGGCGCTCCGACACATCGTAATGCTGGCGGGTGATGCCAGACAAGGTTTCACCTCGCGCCAGGCAT
>DDNW01000110.1:0-2287 GCA_002341345.1 Erythrobacter sp. UBA2510 | reverse complement strand
AGACTGCAGCCAGCACCGTGCCGGTCGACGAGATAGAACGACGGCGCGAACGCACCCGCGTCCGCGACACCGCCGTCATCATCTATACCTCAGGCACGACCGCGATGCCCAAGGGGTGCGAACTCAGCCACGAGGCCATGACACGCGGACCCGTGGAACGGGCCGCGCGTCGCTTCCGTACGGCCGATCACGATGTGACATGGGGTGGCGGACCGCTGTTCCATATCGGATCGCTAGCCCCCTTTATCGGATCGGTGGGCACATCCGGCACCTATCTGACCGATGTGGTATTCGAACCCGGCCGCGCGCTCGATTTGATGGAGCGCGAGGGCGTAATTGCCGCCTGGCCGTGGTTCCCCGCGATCTTGCAACCGATGCTCGACCATCCGGATTTCAGCCCGGATCGCCTCTCGAGCCTGCGCAAGATGCTGCTTATTGGACCTCCAGCGCTGGTCGAGCGCGTCCAGACATTGTTCCCGCAAGTGGAGGTCATGCAGGCCTGCGGAATGACCGAAACCGCCGGGATTTTCGCTCTATGCGGCCCCGACGAAACACCTGAACAGCGCGCCACCAGCAACGGCAAGGCAGTACCCGGTGTGGAGACCCGGATCGTCGATCTGGAAACCGGCAAGGACGCTACACACGGAAAAGTCGGTGAAATTCTCGTGCGCGGATATTGTGTGATGGACCGGTATTACCGCGCGCCTGAAAAGACCGCCGAGACGCTGGACGCGGATGGCTGGCTCCATACCGGCGATCTTTACGCGATGACGCCGGACAGGCGCCTGACCTTCAAGGGCCGGGCCAAGGACATGCTCAAGGTCGGTGGCGAGAACGTCGCGGCGATCGAGGTGGAAAGCTATCTGTGCAACCACCCGTCGGTACGGATCGCCGAAGTTGTCGGCAGACCAGACGAGCGACTCGACGAAGTCCCGGTCGCCTTCGTGGAACTGGTCGAAGGAACGGCCCTGTCCGAAGCCGAGCTGATCGATTTCTGCACCGGGAAAATTGCCAGCTACAAGGTGCCACGCGCGATCTACTTTCTCGCTGCAAACGAATGGCCGATGTCAGCCACCAAGGTCGACAAGCGCGCCCTGCGGCAGAGGCTTGAAAGCGATCAGACCGCCATGCCCTCGAAATAGATCGCCGCGAACGCGTCCGAGACTTCCTTCGCCGTGTGCTTGCCGCCCGGCGCGTACCAGCGGTGGGTCCAGTTCAGCATGCCGAAAATGGCGTTGGCTGCCAGCAGCACGGGCACATCCTTGCGGATCGAGCCCTCGTCCCGGCACTGCCCGATCAGGTCGATGACAATGTGCTCGAACTGATGGGTCTGATCATTGAGCTCGCGCGCCCACACACTCTTTTCGGTCGCGACGCGGTTCATCTCTTCCTGAATGTAGACGTACATATTGGGATAATTCGCGTCATAGGCCGACATCAACTGGTGGATGACGCCTTCCAGGCGATCGCGGGCGCTGCGCGAAATGTCGTCATGGATCTTCACGCATTTGCGGACATTTTCCTCTACGCCATAGCGCAGACACTCACGGAACAGCTCTTCCTTGCTGCCGAAGTAATAATAGACCGTCGCCCGATCGAGACCGGCCTTGTGGCCGATTTCGGCCAGCGTCGTCGCGCGGTAGCCAGCCTGCTTGAACCTGTCCGCAGCGATATCGACCAGCTCCTTGCGCTTGGCCATATATTCCGCGCTTCCTTCCTTCAGCGCGATCTGGCGACGCTGGGAAATGTTGGACCCGTTCACGACTGAAACTTCTCCTGAGAGTTGCCACCCCTAAGCCATGATAAAGGCCGATAATCACTGGAAGCAATAAAATTACCCCTTTGGGTGACTGTAATGTGCTGACAGTCAAACACTAAACAGTCTCCACCTGCGGCAATTCGCTACCTAGTGGCACCGCTTCCCACCTGACGTGATCTGCTATGCCGTGTGGCTCTATTTCCGTTTCACCATGAGCTTGCGCGATATCGAATCGCCGGACGTGGCGTTAATTTGACCTACGAGACAGTCCGTTGTCGGGCGAACAAGTTCGGTCCGGCGATCGCGGCCAACATTCTGCGCAAGCGGGGAAGAGCGGATTCCGTATGGCATCTTGACGAAATGGTGGTCAGGATCAACGGCGAGCGCATGTACATGTAGCGGGCCATAGACAAGCCAGGGCGAAGTTCTGGATATCCTCGTTCAGAAACGCCGCAACAAAGCCGCCACAATGAAATTGCTCAGGAAACTGTTGAAGAACGAAGGCTTAGGGTCAGGACTCATTAAGCA
>DDNW01000201.1:23614-23838 GCA_002341345.1 Erythrobacter sp. UBA2510 | reverse complement strand
GAGGAGATGCAGCAATGAAAAAGATAGCTTTCACGGCGCTCATCGCGCTTCCGCTCGCCGCCTGCAATTCGAACACCGCTCCGGGCAACGACCGCGAAGCCCAGCTCGACCCGCCCGCTACTGCCGCGCCGATCGAGGCCGCGGCCAGTGCTTTGGCTAATGTCAGCCCGGGCCTGATGCTTCCCGAGACAATGAATGACGCCGATATCGCGGCACTAGGTGCC
>DDNW01000201.1:15732-23497 GCA_002341345.1 Erythrobacter sp. UBA2510 | reverse complement strand
CCTGCCAGTTCCGCCTGACCGAAGTGGCCTTTCCCTCGTTTGTCTCTGACGGCGACGGGGGCGGTGCGATCAAGATCAATGGCAAATTGATCCCCGTCACCGCCGATGGCCCCGGCAGCTATTCGAATGGCGAGCTTCGGATCAGGACCCGTGTACTGGATGATGAAGGCGATGCGGGTCTGCAAATGCAGGAGATGATCGTCGTCGGACCCCGGATGAAGGACGAGTTCGGGTTCTGGGGATATACCACCTGTCCGGCAGGCGGAGCCTGATACTGGCAGGGCGCATGGGCGGGCCGTTGGCTACCCCGTGCGCCCGCAGCTCCTCCGTTCGTCGCCCTCACCAGTCTTAACAGGAACAAGCAGATGACCGATACGAGGCCCATCGCTGTCTTCGGTGCAGGCGGGAAGACCGGCACCGAGCTATTGCGGCGTGCCCTTGCGCGGGACATACCGATCCGCGCCTTCGAACACACCGTGCCCGGGCCAGACGAGCGGGTGGGCGACTTCGAATATATCGAATGCGATGTGCTGTCGGATGATTTCGCTGGCGATCTCGATGGCTGCCGTGCGGTTATCTCGACACTCGGTGTCGCTTTCGGTCCAAGCAATGCGGTCGATCCACCGCCCCTCTATACCGATGGTACGCGCAACCTGCTCGAGGCGATGGCACAAGCGAAGATCGACCGCATTGCCGTGATCTCCGCCGCCTTCGTCGAACATCAGTCGAGCGTTCCGGCGTGGTTTGAACTCACTGCCAAGCCCGCATTGTTCAATTTACTCGAGCAGATGCGCGCAATGGAAGCGATGCTCAGCGACGCGCAAGGCATGAAATGGACTGCCGCACGACCAGGCTGGCTGCTGGATGAGCCCTACACTGGCGAGGCCGTGATTACGGACGAACGCTTGGCAGAAGGGTGTTTCCGATGCCGCCATGCTGATCTCGCGGCGAGCCTGCTTGAGTTCGTGTGCGAAGATACCTGGATCGACGCAAAGCCTGCCATCGGCAGGCCCGAAGCCGAACATTTCGAAAGTCCTGCCGCCATCAAGGCCGAACTCGGTATCGATTGAGCGTCGGAAAATTTTCGGTTCGTGACGGGCCCGAAGGTTACAAGTTGTGAGCAACAGACAAGGAAATCGTATGTTTCTGGAGAAGATCAAAACCCCCGGTCTCTCGCACCTTTCGTATATCATCGGCTCGGGCGGGCAGGCGGCGGTCATCGATCCGCGCCGGGACTGCGAGGTCTATGTCGAAAAGGCCCGGGCCGAAGGGCTGGAGATAACGCATATCTTCGAAACCCATCGCAATGAGGATCTGCTCAGCGGCTCGCCGATCCTTGCGGATTTGACTGGTGCGACGGTTCACCACGGTCCCAATCCGGCGGGGAACGTAGTCTTCGCCCACACTACGCGCGAAGGCGATTGTTTCGAGCTGGGTCAATTGCGGATCGAAGTGCTTGAAACACCTGGACACACCGACGATCATCTCGCTTTCGTCATCCATGACAGCGAATATTGCGAGGGACCGGTCGGCGTCTTTACCGGCGATGCGCTGTTCGTCGGCGATGTCGGGCGCACCGATTTCTATCCCGAGCGCAAGGAAGAAGTCGCGGGCCTTCTGTTCGATTCCCTGCAGAAACTTTGTGGCCTCGGCGATCAGGCGATTATCTACCCGGCGCACGGTGCGGGCTCGGTCTGCGGGTCGGGAATGGCGGACCGGGAATTCTCGACAATCGGCCACGAGCGACGCAACAACCCGCGCCTGCGCATCTCCGACCGCGACGAGTTCATCAAGGCGAAGGTGGCAGAACACCACCACCAACCTCCCTATTTCCGGCTGATGGAACGGCTTAACCTCGAAGGGGCCGATGCCGCGCCGCGGGTCATGCGGCCAAGGCGACTGAGGCTGGAGGACCTTGGCGAGAGCGGCGCTGATCACCTGGTCGATGTGCGCGAGCCGCTCGCCTATGCCGCCGGCCATCTGCGGGGTGCCATGTGCCTTCCGGTGGGAATGATACCGGCCTTTGCGGGATGGTTCCTCGCTGAAGGCGACAGGATCGCCCTCGTCGCTTCCGAGGAAGACCAGCTAGCGCAGGCCATGACCCATCTGCTGCGCATCGGTTTCGATCATGTTGTCGGCGGCTATGTCGGCGTGGTTCCAGCCGCCGCACAGGGCAAAGCGATGCGCAGCATTCCCATGATTGGCACCGAGGAAGTCGCGCGGAGGCTCAATCAGGATAGCGGCGAGTGGACCTTGCTCGACGTGCGCGACGCGGACGAACGGCAAGAAGCAAGCATCGATGGCTCAGAACATATCTATGTCGGTGAGCTCAACACGCGGTGGGAAGATCTCGACCGCGACCGCCACTACACACTCATGTGCGCGAGCGGCATGCGGGCGAGCGTCGCAGCAGGCTGGTTGGCAAGTCGCGGTTTCGAGAGGATCGATATCTATCTTGGATCAATGGGCGCTTGGAAGCAGCAAAATTCATAGACGATCACCGCGTTCATGTTTCTTTCAATCCCATATTTCCCCGAAGCTCCGCTGCCGGCGAGCCGTGATCTTCCAAAGTCTCAGGCTTGGCACGCACGGGGTGCATTGGTCGTAATACAGTCGATTGTCGGCCGAGACCGGCTCAGGCTAGAAAATCGCATATCACCAAGGCAATGGTTGCGCCTCTGTCCGCAGGTACATGCATCCTTGTCGATAAGCCGCAAAGTCTCTAGGCTCTCAAAGATGGCTCGATTGCGTCTCTTTTTGCTGACATTGCTTTGCATTGGTTTCGTGATCCAATCACCCGTGCAGGCCATGCCAACGCCTCAATCGGAGAAGATGCTCGCTTCCGATTGTGCTGAAATGATGCACCACTCTGAGGGCGATGAACCAATGCACAGCCATAACGGCAATACTGACGCACCGTGTGGAGGCATGTCGGCTGATTGTTTGCTTGCAACCAACGCGGTTTCTCCCGTTTGGGTGGGGAGCGATGCGCCTTCGCATGTTGTTAAGCCGTTTTCCGACGGCCCTGTGTATTTGTCGAACATTACTTCACCTCTGCTCAGTCGCGCTTCTGCGCCCGATTATCCCCCTCCACGAATCTGACTTGATTGCATAACCTGAAGGCGAATTGCGCCTTCTGAATGCGTGGTCTTGACGCTGCAATGCACCGCCATTGCCGCCGGACCTCGGCACGCAAATCAAGTGAGAAATTCCCATGAAATGGTCCATAGGCGGTATCCTTGCCGCCGCGCTGATGCAGGCGCAGGTCGTACTCGCGCAGCCGGTTGGCTATGAAGAAGCCTTGCGGGCAGCGCGCGAGGATCAGCCGCTGCTCCAGGCCGCGCAATTGCGTATCGATGGGACGCGAGATGTCTCGGATGCCGCAGATGAGCTGCCCGATCCTATCTTGCGTGGCGGGATTGCAAACCTGCCAATTACCGGGCCTGTGGCGATCGAGTTTGATCGCCAGCTTCCAACGCAGATTGCTGTTGGCATTGAGCAACCAATCCCAAACCTTGCAAAGCGCCGAGCGCGTCGAGGTGTGGCGAACTCAGATGTAGCCATCGCGCAAATGCGATTTGGGGTTGCGCAGCAACGGATCGACATCGCCACATCAGCGGCTTGGATCGACTTGTACTATGCCGAACAGAAGCTCGCCTTCGCCCATACGGCTCTCAGCGATCTGCGCAGGCTACAGCCGGTGGCAAACAGCGCTGTTGCATCCGGATCGGCCCGTCCTGCTGAAAGCCTCGCCATTCGCCGCGAGCTTCTGGTCATCGAAGATGCGATCACGCGAATAGAAGCCGAACGCGACGCTGCACGCGCTATGCTGGCCAGCTACGTTCGAACAGACAGTCCTACCATCGCGGGTGATGCGCCAGCAGCCAATGTCGACAGCGGCAGCCTCGAGCAAGCTCTGGACCTTAACCCCGTCATCCGTCTTGCCGATGCGGCCACCGGACGCGCAGAAGCGAACGCCGACCTCGCGCGCGCCGACTTGCGCCCCGACTTCGGAGTGAGCGTAAACTATGGCCGACGCGACCCTGCCTTCGGAGACGCATTCTCTGTCATGGGATCGGTTACCCTGCCCATCTTCACCGATCAACGTCAAAGGCCGCGCATTCGCGCCGCCGAGGCAGAAGCTGCTGCGGCGCAGGCAGAGCGCGATGATCGCTTGCGCGCGCTGCGTGTGCAATTCGAATCCGATCTCGCCTCATGGCGCAGTGCGAAGCGCCAATGGGAACGCGCCCGCGATGAATTGCTGCCGCTGGCCCGGCAAAGGGTTGAACTGGAAACGGCGAGCTTTGCTGCCGGAAACGCAGACCTGATCGATGTGATTGCAGCAAAGGCGGATCTGGCCTTGCTCGATCTTGAAATCTTTGAACGCGAAGCCGCGACCGTGGAATGGGCCGAGATGCTTCGCTTGACCTACGGGGAGCAGCAGCCATGAGCGATACAGTCGACAGCTCCGGCCCTTCAAAGCGAACCTATGCAATCATCGCGGCCGTCGCGCTTGTCAGCCTCGGCGCCGGATACGCGCTCTCGCTCGTAGGAGATGAGGGCGAGGGTGGGATGTCGGGCTCCTCCGAGACGGAGTGCGAAGAGGTGCTCTACTGGTACGATCCGATGGTTCCCGGACAGCGCTTTGACGAGCCTGGCAAGTCGCCCTTCATGGACATGATGCTGGTACCCAAATGCGCGGGAGAAGCCGCCGAAGCGGGCGTCCGGATTGATCCGGGCCTTGTCCAGAATTTCGGCATTCGCACCGCAGCGGCCGAGTTCGGAGTTCTCGAGCCGGAAATCACCGTGACGGGTGTCCTGGCATACAACAGCCGGGATGTTGCCATCGTCCAGCCAAGAGCGGGCGGTTATGTCCAACGCACCTATGGCCTTGCGCAGGACGATGTCGTGCGTCGCGGCGCTCCGATCGTCGATATCTTGGTCCCTGATTGGGGCGGCGCGCAGCGCGAGTACATTGCCGTGCTCGATACCGGCGATCAGGCACTTGCAGACGCGATGCGGCAGCGCATGCGCCTGCTCGGCATGACCGATGCGATGATCGCGTCGGTCGAACGCACCCGCCGCGTCCAGAACACGTTTACAGTCACCGCATCGGTGGGCGGCGCTGTAACAGTGCTGGGGGTGCGTCCAGGCATGACCGTGACGGAAGGCCAGACACTCGCGGAGATTACAGGCTTCTCGCCGATATGGCTGGAAGCTTCGGTTCCTGAAGTCCAGGCCGTAAATATCCGGCAGGGCCAACCCATCAGTGCGACCCTGGCAGCGTATCCTGATGAGCGATTTGCGGGACGAATTGTTGCCATCCTTCCTAGCGCCGATGCCGCGAGCCGAACCATCACCGTCCGGGCTGAGCTGCCGAACCCACGCGGCAGGTTGAAGCCAGGGATGTTTGCGCAGGTGTCGCTTTCACCCGACACACGGCGAGCCTTGCTGGTACCGTCGGAGGCGGTCATTCGAACCGGCCGCCGCAATCTTGTGATGCTCAAGCAGGATGAAGGCGCCTTTCTTCCAGCCGAGGTCGAAATCGGACGCGAGGCGAATGGCAGGACTGAGATCCTGGCAGGCCTTGCCGAAGGCGAAGAGGTCGTCACTTCCGGGCAGTTCCTGATCGACTCCGAGGCGAGTTTGGCCGGGATCGACGTCAGGTCGATCGATGGGACCACGAGCATGGCGTCGGACGGCTTGCCAAAGATGAGGACGTACACCGCTACGGGAAGAGTGACGAAAATCGCTGGTGCTTCGATCACTCTCAACCACGCGCCGGTTCCCGCCCTCGAATGGCCAAGCATGGTCATGCCCTTCGCCCTCGCCGACGCCGCTCTAGTTGACGGTATTGAACCGGGCGATACTGTCGAGTTCACCTTCTCGCAGCACGACACCGGTCCGCGTATCGAATCCATTCGGAAGACCGACCGATGATCGCGCGCATAATCGATGCCTCGATCGCCAATCGGTTTTTCATCGTTCTGGCGGCCTTCGCGGTCACGCTCGCCGGCTTCTGGGCGGTGCGCGCAACGCCGGTCGATGCGATCCCCGATCTGTCTGATGTGCAGGTCGTGGTGCGGTCGAACTATCCTGGGCAAGCTCCGCGCATCGTTGAGGATCAGGTCACATACCCGCTTGCAACGACGATGCTCTCGGTGCCGGGCGCGGAAACTGTGCGCGGCTATTCGATGTTCGGCGACAGCTTCGTCTATGTGATCTTCGAGGATGGGACGGACCTCTACTGGGCGCGCTCGCGCGTGCTCGAGTATCTCAACCAAGTGCAAAACGAATTGCCCGAAGGTGTGACAAGCTCGCTGGGGCCGGACGCGACGGGGGTGGGCTGGATTTACGAATATGCTCTGGTTGACCGAACGGGGAACAGCGATCTTGCTGGGCTCAGAAGCCTTCAGGACTGGTTCCTGCGTTATGAGCTCCAGACCATCCCCGGCATTGCCGAGGTTGCAAGCGTTGGCGGCATGGTCAAGCAGTACCAGGTCGTGCTTGAACCCTACCGGATGGCTTCGCTTGGCGTCACCTACAGCGATGTCGTGCGTGCCATCCAGTCCTCCAATCAGGAGGCCGGCGGATCGGTGGTCGAAATGGGCGAGGCCGAGTTTATGGTCCGCGCATCAGGCTATCTCACGTCTCTCGACGACTTCAGACAGATTCCGCTGAAGTCGGTCGGTAACGGTATCCCCGTCACCTTGTCCGATGTCGCCACGATCCAGCTTGGCCCCGAAATGCGGCGAGGGATCGCCGAGCTCAATGGCGAAGGCGAGGTCGCGGGAGGTATTGTCGTGCTTAGACAGGGCGAGGATGCGCGGGCAACCATCGCGGCTGTCGAAGAGAAGCTCGACGTGCTCCAAGCTAGTCTTCCCGAAGGGGTCGAGATTGTCACGACCTATGATCGTTCGAAGCTGATCGACGCATCGATCGAAAACCTGACCGGAAAACTCATCGCCGAGTTTATCATCGTCGCGATCGTTTGCGCGCTGTTCCTTTGGCATGTGCGGTCAGCATTGGTGGCGATCGTCACGCTGCCATTGGGGGTTCTGGCCGCCTTTATCGTGATGCGTTTTCAGGGAGTCGATGCCAACATCATGTCCTTGGGCGGCATCGCCATCGCAATCGGCGCGATGGTCGACGCCGCCATCGTTATGATCGAGAACGCCCACAAGCATATCGAGCATTGGGAAGCGGATCATCCCGACGAGGAGATGTCCAGCGGCGAGCGCTGGAAGCTGATTGCGGAGGCGTCGAAAGAGGTGGGGCCAGCGCTCTTCTTCAGCCTTCTCATCATCACGCTCTCGTTCCTCCCGGTTTTTACTTTGCAGGCCCAGGAAGGGCGGCTCTTTTCGCCGCTGGCCTTTACCAAGACCTATGCGATGGCGGCGGCAGCGATACTGTCGGTGACACTGGTTCCTGTACTCATGGGCTGGCTGATCCGCGGCAAGATACCCAAGGAGGATACCAACCTCCTCAATCGCGTGCTGACCAAAGCCTACCGGCCGGGTCTCGATTGGGTGCTCAGCCGACCCAAGACGACATTGCTCGTGGCCGGTCTTGTATTCCTCACGGCGCTGATCCCGTTCACCCGTCTGGGAGGGGAATTCCTGCCGCCGCTCGACGAAGGCGATCTCCTCTACATGCCGAGCGCTCTGCCTGGCCTGTCTCCTGGTGAAGCGTCCGCATTGCTTCAGCGGACCGACCGCCTGATCAAATCCGTGCCCGAAGTCGATACCGTGTTCGGGAAAGCGCG
>DDNW01000201.1:4994-15648 GCA_002341345.1 Erythrobacter sp. UBA2510 | reverse complement strand
ACCGTGTTCGGGAAAGCGGGGCGGGCTGATACAGCGACCGACCCTGCGCCGCTCACGATGTTCGAAACAACGATCCGCTTCAAACCGCGCGAAGAGTGGCGGCCGGGAATGACGCCAGAGAAGCTCGTCGAAGAGCTTGATCGTGCAGTGCAGGTGCCGGGACTCGCCAATGTCTGGGTGCCACCGATCCGCAACCGCATCGACATGCTTGCGACCGGTATAAAGAGCCCGATCGGCGTGAAAGTATCTGGCGAGGACCTTGCCGAGATCGAGCGCGTGGCGTTGCAGGTCGAGAATGTTGCCAAGCAGGTTCCCGGAGTCAGTTCCGCTTTGGCAGAGCGTCTGTCGGGAGGCCGCTATGTCGATGTGGACATCGACCGGGTCGCTGCGGCGCGTTTCGGGCTGAATATCGCCGATGTTCAGCAGATTGTGTCAGGCGCGATCGGCGGCGCGAATATCGGCAGAACGGTCGAAGGACTGGCGCGATATCCCATCAATGTGCGCTATCCGCGCGAGATCCGCGACAGCCTCGCAGAACTGCGCGCGCTGCCTTTGCTAACCCCCTCTGGCCAGCAAATCACGCTTGGGACCGTAGCGCAGGTGAGCATCAGCGACGGTCCGCCGATGCTCAAGAATGAGCAAGGCCGTCTCATCAGCGTGGTCTATGTCGATACGCGCGGGCGCGATCTTACTTCGGTCGTAAGTGATCTTCAGGCGGCAGTGTCAGACGGCGTCGATCTGCCTGCCGGTGTGAGCATCTCTTACGCGGGCCAGTTTGAATATCTCACCCGCGCCAATGAGCGGTTGCAGGTCGTCGTTCCCGCGACGCTCGGCATCATTTTCGTTTTGCTCTATCTGATCTTCCGCCGCTTCGACGAAGCGCTACTTGTTATGGGCACGCTGCCCTTCGCCCTGACCGGCGGCTTCTGGCTGCTTTATCTGATGGGCTACAACCAGTCTGTTGCGACATCGGTGGGTTTTATTGCGCTTGCCGGTGTGTCTGCCGAGTTCGGCGTCATCATGCTGATCTACCTCAAGTCTGCGCTGGCCCGGCGCAGCGGTGCCCTCGATGCGGACGGCGTGGGCGAAGCCATCAGGGAGGGTGCTCTTCTGCGCGTGCGTCCCAAGGCGATGACCGTGGCCGTCATTCTTGCCGGTCTCTTCCCTATCCTCATTGGAACCGGCGCAGGTTCGGAGGTCATGAGCCGCATCGCCGCGCCGATGGTAGGCGGCATGATCACCGCGCCGCTGCTTTCGATGTTCGTTATCCCCGCCGCATATTTGTTGATGCGGCGCCCCCGGCCCGAACGGCCAACCCAACCCCAAGGAGAAGAAGAATGCGAACCACAACCCTCATAACCCTATTGGCCGCGCCGCTGGCGCTGGCGGCCTGCGATTCTGGCCAGGACACTGCCGAGATGGAGGACATGCCGATGGCTGAAGATGCAATGATGATGGACGGCCAGGATATGCCAATGACGGACACTGGCAACGCAATGCAGTCCGCGAGTGCGCAAGGCACCGTCACCGCCATCGACGCCGAAGCGGGTACGATCACCGTCGACCACGGCCCGGTCCCCGCAATCGAATGGCCGGCGATGACCATGGCGTTCGAAGCCGATGAGCAACTGCGCAGCGAAGTAAGCGTCGGTGAGGGCATTGCCTTTGAATTTCGTACTGGTTCTGAAGGCAGTGTGATCACGTCGATCACGAAGGAATAAATCGGTCGGGTGGTGCCAGGCAAATCTGGCGCCGCCCATCGCGAAACAGGAGGAGCATGATCCGGACACCCCGCATCACCCATGCATTATCCGTAGACCGCCGAGGACTGATCAAAAGCGCAGGCTTTGCTGCTGCAGGCTTTGCCGCGTTCCCGCTTGCAGGATGCAAAGCGCAAGACGCATCGATGCTGGACAGCACTCCAGGGTCCAATCCGCTCGCTATACCGCCCTTGCAGAGTGGCGAGATAGAGCAGGGCACGCGGGTTTTCCGCCTGTCTTTGACACCAGGCCAGAAGGAATTCGTCCCCGGTGTTGCTTCGTCCACCATCGGCATCGACGCACCCTATCTGGGACCGACGCTGGAAATGCGCCGGGGCGAGCGGGTGCAGTTCCATATCGACAACAATCTGGCCGAAGGCGCTACGGTCCATTGGCATGGTTTCGAACTTCCTGCCGCAGCCGATGGCGGACCGCATCAGTTGATCCGTCCCGGTGAACGCTGGAGCCCCTCTTTCGAAGTTCGCCAGCGGGCCTCGCTCTACTGGTATCATTCGCACTTGGAGCGCAAAGCCGGGCCGCAGGTCTATGCCGGGCTCGCCGCGCCGATCTATGTTCGCGATGACGAGGAAGAGCGCCTCGACTTGCCGAGCGACTATGGCGTCGACGACATTCCGCTGATCGTGCAGGACCGCGTGATCGATGGGTTCGGCCGGTTGGTGTACCCGCTGAGCATGCACACGCGGATGATGGGCATGCGCGGGAACCGGATATTCGTCAACGGCACTGAGAATGCCGTGTTCGACGCACAGACAGGCCAATTACGGCTGCGCATCCTCAACGGATCGAACGCCCGCTTCTACGATTTCTCGCTCGAAGGTGATCGTTCGATGCAACTGATCGCGAGCGATGGCGGCTTGCTCGATCGTCCGCACATCGTCCGCTCGGTCAGGCTCGCACCGGGGGAGCGCGCGCAGGTAATTATCGATCTCTCGGAAGGACGCCCGCTTCGCCTTCTTGCCAGCAGTCCCGAAATCGCCATGGGCATGATGGGCGGACGCGGAATGATGGGTCGCGGCAATAGCGACGATGCTTCCGGAGACGTGTTTCAAATCCTCGATATCAGGCCGGCAAGTTCGGCCCAGCGCATCAGGGTGCCGACACAACTGGCATCGCTTGCGCCAACCGACCCGTCGTCAGCCGTCCGAACCCGGCGTTTCGTTCTCGACATGGGCATGATGGGCGGCGGAATGTCCATTAACGGTGCTGCGATGGACATGAATGTGATCAACGAACGTGTGCCGGTCGGCCAATGGGAAATCTGGGAGATCGCCAACCCTTCGATGATGGCCCATCCGTTTCATATCCATAATGTCCAGTTTCGTGTGATCGACCGCGATGGTCGAGCGCCCCCAGCATTGGAAACCGGTTTGAAGGATACCGTTATCGTCAACCCGCGCGAGCAGGTTCGCCTTCTCCTGCGTTTTGAAGAACACACTGACCCAGGGCTGCCCTACATGTATCACTGCCACATTCTCGAACACGAGGATGCTGGCATGATGGGGCAGTTCGTAGTCGTGCAGAGCTAGGAAGGACAGGCGATGAGCAAGGGCGAGAGCGTGATCGAGGGTACTGCGATCAACCCGGTATGCGGCATGAGCGTCGCGATCGAAGGAGCCGAGCACATCGCGACGCGTGAGGGCGCGAAACATTATTTCTGTTCGTCGCGCTGCCACGACCAGTTCATCAGCGATCCCGAGCTATATCTGTCGGGCGCGCATCCAGACGCCGTGGAGGATGTGCCCGAAGGCACAAACTAGACCTGTCCCACGCATCCTGAACGCGTTACTAAGTCAATCAGGCTCGACGTGCGCGAAGCGGACCAGAAGGATGGTTAGCGCGGGCACGATCGTCCACATCGTGATCGGAATCAGCGCCAGGCCCGTCACTGGCTCGTGCGGCATCAACTCGCTGTAGCGCCAGCTCAGGAAACTGTTTGCCGGAAGCGATGTGGCGATCATTTCGACGGCGATTGCGACGACGAGCCCGAAGCCGAAATAGATCGCATAGGGTAGTTTGTCTGACTGCCAGGGCCACGCATGCCCGCCGCGCAGTGCAGCAAGGCTATAAGCTGTGAGCAGGATCACGCCATCGCCCAGGCTTGCGATGCCGCAGCGAATGGTCTGCTCATAAGTCTCGAGATTGCCCGGCTTGAAAAACGGCATCTGGAAGATCTCCCAGACGAACGCGATCAGGCTCCCGCAAAAAAAGATCAGCCAATGGGTTCTGGTCATTCTGCAGGCACGCCCGAATAGTCTGCGCCAGCAAATAGCAAGCGGCCGGATTTCCATTTCCTGCATAGCGCCTTCGCTGCCCCAAAGCCTGGATCAGTCATGGTTTTCGCGGCCCTCCGCCTTGGCCATGCGAGCAGCGCGTTCGAGAAACTTCCGCATGTCACCTGCTGCCAGTTCGGTAAGCGGATGCCGGCTCGCCTCGGGGCGCGGTTCGATCATGTCCGCACGCTTTCTGATCTGGTCGATCTGTTCATCGCTGGCCCCGGACAAAAGGCCAAGAACTATGTTCTCGAGAGTAATGAGGCGAATGCGCATTTGCACCAGCTCGGCATGATCGGGCTCCGGAATATCCCAGCTGCCGTCCTCATTGACCGTGCTCATGACTGCTTCTCCGACGGCTCTATTGGCACCATGATATTCCCCATTCGTCTTTATCGACCTCTCTCAAAAAGGGTGGCCGAAAAACAGCATCGCTGCAACCGGCCGTGCTACGGCCTACCCGCCCCACCGCTTCTGCGAATTGTTTGAGGGGAAGGGCCGTCTGCTGCGTATAGACAATGAATGCACATGGCATTCACCGCAAAACCGACTAAGGGAATTCGACAATGAGACGCACAGTTCTTGCTTTCGCGCTCGCCACCGGCCTGACAGCCACTCCGGCATTGGCCCAGCAACAGCACGACCACGGAGCGAAAGCTACTGCACAGCAGCAGGGTCAGGCGGGCCACATGATGCAGGATTCGGAGGCCATGACGGCCCATCGCGCGAAGATGGATGAAATGCGCGCGCTTATGCAGCAGGCGCGCGCGACAAGCGATCCTGCCGAACGCCAGAGGCTCATGGCCGAACATCGTGCAAAAATGCAGGAGCACATGTCGGGCATGATGCAGGGCGGCAATGCCGATATGATGGCGGCCTGTCACCAGCGCATGATGATGATGCACGATATGATGGAGCAGATGGCTGCCCGTCAGGACTTGGCGCAAGACGACTAGCAAGTGGTGGTCCGGGCGAACGTTGCGATCATATTCGGTTCAAACCGTATCGGTCTCTGATTTGGCGGGGATAGCGCACGCAGGTTCATCGCTGGAATGGAATGCTGTTCGCCGGGCTCGGTCTGGCGATGGCCTATCTGGCGAGCCGGGCCTCCGATAGCCGGACTCCGCTTCGTACCGCAATCTTGATCATGGCGGCTCTCGACTTGTTCAGGAAGTTCTGGGCCGCGAACTTGAGCCTGGCCCAGACCACCTTGGTATCTCTTGGCTTTGAAGGATTGAATGATGCGTAGATCGAACTGGAGCGCGGTTGTCGCCCCTCTTGCTGCGGCGACACTGGCGATGGGGCTCGCCGCCTGTGATCAGACGCAGGATACAACAACTGAAGCGGATGCCTTGCCGCTGTATACAGCTCCACCGACCAAGAGCACGGTCCCGGGCGAAGGCGAGAAAGACAACGCTGCTTCTGCCGCTAGAGAGGCCAATTCGAACCGGTCGGATCAAGCTTCTCCTGCCGGGAGGCAACCAGACCGACCGGCAACCGCTCCGATGGGAGCGCCATCGCCTGCGGCCGCACGCGCGCCGACGGATGCCCAGCCAACACAGGCACCCGATCCGCATGAGGGTCACGATATGCCATCGATGTCGGACCACGACATGGACGGGATGTGAGCGAGCATGGTCCCGTTTCAGAGAGTATGGACCGTCACAGGGGTCTCGTGATGCCCATAATCCGCCTCGAAGCTTTCATCACACGTTCCGGCATGCCGATGCCCGCTCGATGTATCGATTTTCAAGAAAGGCGAGCGTTCAGGTGAAGGGAACAACCGAGCCCGTTTCCCGGCCGGTTGTCGTCTCTTCACCAATAGAATGGCGGCCCCGTCTCCCCCCGAGCCCTGCGGGTCGCAGGTATCCCGGGGCCGTTCAGGAACCCCGCGCTTGACCCAACCCTAGGCGCGGGGTTCCGCTTTTCTGGTACACTGGGTCTCGAGCGCTGGTTTCGACTCGTTTTGGCGAAAAGGCTGCAGTGCCTTGCGGGCTTGGACACCACTGTCTCTGGAAGGAGGACTTGTTGTGACTGCAAGTAGGAAGGACACAGCGCTGTCCCGCTGGGAAGACGAAGGCGGAGCATTGCCATGCGGCCCCCAGGAAGCGCTCGCCGCTGCTTGCGAGGAAGAGGATATTCCCGCACTTTCGGATACCGAGCTGACCCAGCTGCGTATTCGGGTGATCGCTCTTGAAAACATTGTGCTCAGTCTGCTGTCGAAGGCAAGCGATGCGCAGCTTGAGCAGGTCGCTGCCATGGCCGACCTTATCACGCCGCGACCGGACGCCACGCAGCATCCCCTGACGATCCACGCAGCAACCCAGATGAACCAGCTGGTGGAGCGCGCTGGGCATTTTCGTTCCTGAGCCAAACTGGAACTCTCTGCGTCGAATAATTTCTCGGCAGGTCATGGCTAGATGTGTTGGTATGCCAGACCATACACTTGGCGCATTCGAATGCTGGAACGGCACTGAGTTCTGCGTTCGAGCGAATTTGGCGACCCGAAGCCTGCGCAGACCGAGGATACTGCCTAAATTGCCAAGCCGTTCGAGAGGAGTATTCCCGCTTTGAAGAAAACCGAGACCGAATGGACCGGCGAGATAATGCTTGGTGTAGGCTGGGCTCTGCTGGATGCACAGGTTGGCGACAACCGGCCCCACAGGCACGTGGCGCATCAAGTGAGTCTGGCGCTTGCAGGGACAGTCAGCGTCATTGGCACTGCTACGATGGATCTCGCAGAAGGTGCCGCAGTACTGGTGCCGGCGGGATTCGAGCATAGCCTACAGCCATCGGGGGCCGCCCTCCGCTCGCTGTATGTCGATCCAACCTTCCGCGGGGTACGCGACCTCGACCGGCTTACCGGCTTAATGACGCTGACGGCGGTTGAATCGAACTCTTTGGCAGCCATCCGATCTAGTCAGGATGCTCAACTTTGGATTGAAACCTTTCTGCGCAAAGGAGCCGTAACGCGGATTGATCACCGGCTTGGGCCAATTCTCGATAATCTGGACCCTGGTACTTCCCCGGCCGAGTTGGCGCGCATCTTGGGAATTTCGACAACCCGTTTGCGCGAAATCTCTATTCGTGATTTTGGAGTGCCGACGACCAAGCTTTTGCAGTGGCTCCAAGTCCAAAAAGCGATCGAGGCCTTCGATCTCTCGCACAATCTGGCCGAAGCAGCGGCGGCCGGAGGGTTTTCCGACCAGGCGCATTTTACGCGCCGCCTTGTTGAGTGGTTTGGTGTGACACCGTCGCGCGGCCTCGCAAGGCTCAAGATAACGACATTTCGCTGATGATCTCAGCGAAACATTCAATACTGCGCACGCTTAGCCAGCGTAACTCACCATCAGACCTGATGGAGTTCTGCATGGCAATTTTTCGATCCCTGTACGCACCTTTGTATTTCCTGGTTTTTCTAGGCAGCGCCACATTGATCATATCGAATGGTGTGTCACGGGGCTGGTTGATCCCTCTGTTTTTCGGTTCGGTTGCAGTGTCCCTGCTCGCAGAGCGTATCGCGCCGTTCGATGATCGCTGGAACTCGAGCCATGGCGACTCGCGGCGAGATATAGCTCATGCGTTCGTGAACGAAGGGTCGATCCTCATCTTGGTTCTCTTGTTGCCCATTATCGCGAGCTTCGTTCCGTGGCCTTCGGTTTGGCCGGATGCATGGCCGTTCTGGACGCAGGTTGTGCTCGCTATCATCATTCTCGATGTTGGCATTACGCTCACGCATTATGCCAGTCATCGAAACGCGCTGTTGTGGCGGTTCCACGCGGTCCACCATTCCGTCCGCCGGATGTACGGTTTCAATGGTCTTCTGAAACACCCCGTCCACCAGTTGATCGAGATTTCAGTCGGCGCTCTGCCATGGTTGCTTTTGGGTATCCCCACCGACGTCGCCGTTGTCGGGACGTTTGCGGTCGTGATCCAGCTGCAACTTCAGCACTCCAATGTCGATATGCGGATCGGGCTGCTCAGATATCTCTGGGCCGTTGCACCGGTGCACCGCCACCATCACCTCGCCTCCGAAACCGAGGGCAATGTCAATTTCGGCCTCTTTTTCACCATTTGGGACCTGCTTCTTGGCACGGGCAAGTTTGTCTCGAGCGCGCATATAAGATCCGGAACCGTCGGCCTCGCTGGTGTGGAATCTTATCCCGAGACGTATCTGGCTCAGCTAACCGAACCGTTTAGAACGCGGCAGCCCTCACCCGAGACTGGCCCGGTACGAAACGAAGGGCAAGCGTGATGGCCGAGCAGACAAACTACACTCCACCTGCGGGTTACAGCTTCCTGACGCCACTTTACGACATTGGTGTCCGGCTCACGACCCGCGAGGCCAAATGGCGCAAGACACTTGTCGGGCTCATCGCGCCGAACGACAACGATGTTCTACTCGATGTCGGAGCCGGAACGGGCAGTCTCTCGCTGCTCATAGCGCCGGCGATGCGGCGATCACCTATTTGGGGATCGATCCGGACGGCGATGCTATCGAGATCGCTCGCGCGAAAGCGCGGCGCGCGGGCATAGACGTCGAATTCAGGCGCGCGATGATGTCCGCAGATGCGGTCGCGGACTGGCCTACACCGAGTATCGCAACGCTTTGCCTTGTTCTCCATCAGGTGCGCCTCGACGAGAAGATGCGGCTTCTAAGCGAGATCCATTCCGTGCTCGAACCGGGCGGTCGCCTGTTCGTTGCGGACTATGGAGAGCAAACCTCGTGGATCATGCGTAAGCTTTTCAGGGCAACGATTCAGCAGCTGGATGGAATTGCAGATACGCAGCCGAATGCGGATGGGGTGCTCATCCCGTTGATGTCCAGAGCCGGTTTCGTCGAGGTCCGGGAGCTCAGAAAATTCAACACAGTCACCGGTTCGATATCGATAATCAGCGCGATGAAGCGAGCGGAAGAACCTTGTTAATCAAACAGGATTTTGGGCGCAGCAATGCGCGGTGACGGCAAGATGGGGCCTGCGCCCGCTTTCATTGCGCCGGCGTGACGGTAAGTAGAATAGACAAGGAAATGAGGATAATTTTGATTTTCTTGGCCTGGTCTGGCGTCATTGGTGGCCTGATCGATGGATTGATTACGCTGTATGCGGCGTGGGACATCGCAAAGGATGCGCATATTGGCATCGGGCTTACCGTAGAAACCCACATCTCCATGCATCTGCCATTTCTGTATTTCCTCAAGGAGGTTGGCTACGCGCTTGCACCGAATGCGCTTATCGATTGGATTTTTGCCCTTCCAGCTCTCCTGTACTTTTCGTTTCGCGTGCTTGTGAATTTGCTCTTCGGTTGGATCATGTTGACATGGGCGAACCGTCTGAAGCTCGCCGAAGGTGATCTTGCGGTCTGACTTTTCGAGCTCTGCGAGTATTGCTGTTGATGGAAACATGCCTGTTTCTCGAAGACCGTCCCGCCTAAACGAAAGAGCCGAACGATAGACCGGCTCATCAACCATCCTTCATGCCCGACCGTAAGCCAATCCGGCTTTCCTGAGCGAACCTGTCTGAACCAGGTCAGCTGAGGAGCCGCAACCCGTTCCTTTCCGGCCGTGTTGCCCGCGATGCGGGCGGCCCGCACCACCCGTCACGAACCGGTTTCCCTTGGCCCTGTCGGGCCTGCGGTGCAGTCCTCCCATGCCCTGTTTCTCATCGACGTTCGCAAGCCGGAGATGGTCTCCGGTTTGAGGAACTGAAGGAACTTATCTCATGACCAATATCGCAATCCTCACCGGCCGTATCGCCCGCGATCCGGAAACCCGCGAAACCAAGGGCGGAACCAGCGTTACCGGGATCACTGTCGTCACCGATCGTCCTGCACGCGACAAGGACGGCAAGACCTACAAGGACGAGAACGGCTACACCGCCAAGGACAGCGAATTCCACCGTGTGACCTGCTTCAACGGCCTCGCCAAGACCGTCGGTCAGTACTGCTCGAAAGGCCAGCTGGTCTCAGTTCAGGGCCGCATCCATTATACCCAGTGGGAAGACCAGGACGGTGTGACGCGGTATGGTTCGGAGATCCTTGCCGACAAGGTCGATTTCCTCTCGCGGGCCAATGGCGGCGACAACCAGGACGCTCCTCCGATCGACTGATCCGGCGCCATCGAACCAGCCAAAGGAGGCTCTGCCGGAAACGGCAGGGCCTCTTTCGCTGTACACACGTCCTTTCGCTCGTTCTTTTCTCCGGGGAATAGCCAGGCGCTGCCCGGAGGGCCCGACCGATTATGGCAGCGATCATCTGAAACGGTCGTTTGAGGTGGACTGGATTGGCCTGGCTTACCGCATTTCCAGCATGATGGTCCCGCGCCGCCCGCATCAAGGACGGCAGGGGGCCCACCATTTTGCCCGCCGCCGGATTGCATCCGGCACCGGACAAAACCGTTTCCCCCTTGCGCCGCTTCGCGGTCGCCCTGTCAGGCGATCCTGTGACCCGGTCTGCCCGAGCCCATCGGCCAACCTCCTGTCGTCTCGCGACAGATTTCAGGAGGATTATCATGACCTATTTCACGCAATGCACGCTGCCCTCGCGCAACTATTTCGAGGCTTTGGCGACAGCCGAACAACGGGCCTTGCACAGCTTCTTCGACCA
>DDNW01000201.1:4590-4887 GCA_002341345.1 Erythrobacter sp. UBA2510 | reverse complement strand
GCCTTGCACAGCTTCTTCGACCAGCATGTCATCGAGGATGACGAGCTTGGATACCGCGCGGTCGACGAAGGGGACTACAACGCGCTGCCCCCGCATCTTGCGATCCGGGTCGTTCATACCGTCCATGGCGGAATGCTCGACGAATTCTGAGGCATTCTNNCAGGGCAGGGACCGGCAGCGGTTCCTGCCCTTTTTTCGTGTCTCTTATGGGCTGAGCTACAGGTTCAAGTTTCGATCCAGCAGCAATCGGCGGTTCTCCAAACATCGGCTTGGCCAACTGGCGATCGGGATAAATAG
>DDNW01000201.1:0-4422 GCA_002341345.1 Erythrobacter sp. UBA2510 | reverse complement strand
ATGGAGCGGGGCTGGGGACGCACTCTGTCCCGCGCATCTGGCGATACGCTCCTGAGGGTGCGGCATTACGTGTTTTTGGGGCCCCGCATGCACTTGCGAACCGGCAGCGGGTCGGGCGAGCGGGAAGCTACGGCCGCGACAGGTCCCGCTTGCCTTGCTTCCCACAGGCCCTTGGCCACTGCCTCTCTCGCAGGTGCGGTTCATTGCTCTGAGCCTTCGGCATTGCAGCCGAAAGCCTGCTGGGCAGCGCGATAGCGTCGGGTTCTGCGCGGATGCCGCCCCTCCTCGATCCTGCCGAGCTCATGATCGGTAGGGGCGACAAATCCGAACGCGGCATCGTGTCGCTCCCCCCATTGCCAGGGCATGCGCCATCACCCTCCGCAATCAGCGGCAGTTAGCCGCAGCCACCCAAGCCTCCTGGAGCTAACCCCATGCCCGCCGTTCCCGATCCGGTCCGTCCCCGCTACCTGCGCACCCCGGATGCCGCGGTGCATCTGGGGCTTTCGCCGCGCACGCTCGAAAAGCACCGATGCTATGGAACAGGGCCGGTCTACCACAAGCTCGGCGGCCGCATCGTTTACCGGCCCGAAGATCTCGACGCCTGGGCCGAGCAGGGCTTGCGCCGTTCCACCAGCGATCCGGGCAAGGGCGTCGTTCATCCTGCCAAGCGGATCGACGGCTACACCGGTCCGGTCCGGCGCTGAAGCGGTACCATGCGCTCCTTGAAGACATCGGACGGCGGGGCCGGACAGCTCGACCTGTTCGTCGGCGCGGGCAGCGACATCGCCGCGCGCGATGCGCAGGATCTGATGGCCTGGCCTTTCTTCAGCCTCGCCAAGACGAAGCGCGTGAAGCCGATCGACTTTCGTATGGGCGAGGTCGCCATTCTGGTCGAAGCGACCGCCGAACATGGCATGGCCACCATCTGGGACGCCGATGTACTGATCTGGGTAGCGAGCCAGATCGTCGAGGCGCGCGATGCCGGCAAAGCCACCTCGCGCCTTATCGCGGCGACGCCCCATGAAATCCTTACCTTCACCCGGCGCGGAACCGGAAAGGCTGGCTACGAGCGCCTGAAGGCGGCGCTCGACCGCTTGCAGTCGACCAGCATTGCCACCTCCATCCGGCAGGCCGGGGCGCGACGCCGCCGACGATTTTCCTGGATCAACGAATGGCGCGAACGGCTCGACGACAACGGGCGCGCGCTCGGCATCGAAATGATCGTGCCGGACTGGCTCTACGAGGGCGTGCTCGATCGTGCGCTCGTCCTGACCATCGACCCGGCCTATTTCGCGCTTACCGGCGGTCTTGAGCGCTGGCTCTATCGCATCGTACGCAAGCATGGCGGGAAGCAGAAGGGCGGGTGGAGTTTCGACATTTCGCACCTGCATTTGAAGTCCGGCGCGCTCTCGCCATTGAAGCGTTTCGCTTTCGAAGTGCGGGCCATCGTTCGCCGCCAGTCGCTCCCCGGCTACAATCTCGCTCTTGAGCACCAGTTCGGCCGCGAGCGGCTCCTGTTCGTTGCAGCGCCTGTCGATCCCTTCGCGTCCGCGCGGCGCCGTATCGGGCTGCCCCCTGTGGAAAAGGGTGCGTGATGTTCGGACTATCGGGAACCATGACGTTCGGACGATCGGGAACCCTATTCCCGGACTATCGGGAACCGGGAGCCTGCGCGACTCGCCGAAAACGCGGCGCCTGCGAAGCCCTTAACAATGCTAACAAGGAATCTTTCAGATTCCTGCTAACACAGCCACGCCTGTGCAAAAGCGCAGCGCGCGCTTCGCTTCCGCCTCCGGAACCGGTCGAGGCAGGTTCCGGTGATCCGCCACTTACGCATGTCACGCTGGTGTGGCGCGGCGGCGTGCAGGAAGACTGGCTTCGGTTCGGCAAGCCCGTTGCAGAGCGCATCCTCGATCGCCGGACGCGTATCGAAAGCTATGCTCCGGGACAGGTCTTTGCCTTGGTTCGGTGGGCTTCGAACGACTACGGGACCGTTGGCTCCACACTCACGATCGCCCAAGCCGCCGGTTTCGGCGAGCCGTTCACCACTCTGCCGCAGGTCGATCCTGGCGCGCAAATCCTGCTCTCGGTGCGAAGCTGGCCAAAGGTTCGCCAGGTCTTTGCGCTGATCGATGCGATCGAGGACGTTGGCATCGATCCCTGCGATGTAGCTCCCGACCACTGGCATCATGTCCACAACAGGCTGGCAGGGGGCATGCAAGTACGTTTCTATTCCCCTGCGCGCCATCGCGACTGGCTGCGGCGGCGAAAGCTGCAATCATGAGGCGGCGCACCGCCTTTCTGGCAGGCATGGTCGCGGCAGCGACACTGGCCAGCATCGCAATCCCGTTCTCGCGACTTTTGGTCTGGAACGTGACGGCCAGCGTGCCGGTTGGACTGTACTCAATCGGCGGAAAGACCGGTCTCCAGAGGGGCGACCGCGTCGCGATCGATCCTGCTTTCAGGCTGCAGAAATACCTCGCCTCGCGCGGCTATCTTCCTGCGGGCGTTCCGCTCATCAAGGAGGTTGCGGCGCTTGGCGGGGATACGGTCTGCCGGCGCGACCTGCTCATCGAGATCAATGGGACACCTGCGGGCTCGGCGCGTCGGCGCGACAGCCTTGGACGCGAACTGCCCGTCTGGAAAGGATGCCGGACTATCGCTGCGGATGAACTGTTCGTGATGAACAGGCGCGCCCCCGGCAGCTTTGACGGGCGTTATTTCGGCCCGGTCGCACGCGCCGATGTCATCGGGCGCGCGCGGCCCGTCTGGACCAACGAAGCGGGCGACGGGGACTATGTCCTGCTCGCCTCGCCCGCCGACTTTCCCATTCCCAACGTAAATGATGGAGACGCACAATGACCTGTATCGGCACTTTTGCAGCCACACCCGACGGCTTTGAAGGGCGGCTGCAAACCCTGACCATCGACGCACCGCTGACCCTGGTGGCCGCCGACCCCGGCGACACCGAGAACGCCCCGGACTATCGCATCATGGCAGGCGAAGGCGAGGAAACCTACGAGGTGGGTGCAGGCTGGAAACATGTCGGCGACAAGGCAGGCGATTTCGTCACGCTCGTCATCGACGATCCGGTATTGCCGCGGCCCCTGCGCGCCAATCTGTTCAGTTCTGACGACCAGAGCCATGTCCTGATATGGTCGCGCGGCGCGCGCCGCCCGGCAAAGGACTGATTCCGTGCTCCGCCCGCATCTTCTGCCGGGGATCCTGGCCGCCATGCTGGCGGCGAGTCCCGGGCAGGCTTTTGCACAATCGGAGCAGTTTGTCCGACCTTCCCCGCGCGTCGAGATTGCGACGCATGTCAGCGAAGCATCGCAGCAATTCGGCATTCCCGAGCAATGGATCTACGCGGTGATCCGGGCCGAAAGTGCGGGCCGGGTGCGGGCGGTTTCCAGAGCAGGAGCGATGGGTCTCATGCAGCTCATGCCCGGCACCTGGGAGGAACTGCGCGAGCAGCATGGTTTGGGCGCTGACGCTTACGATCCGCGCACCAATATTCTGGCAGGAACGGCCTATCTTAAGGCCATGTACGAGCGCTTCGGCAGTCCGGGTCTTTTCGCCGCGTACAATGCCGGGCCGGGACGTTACGCCGAGCATTTACGCACTGGGAATCCGCTTCCTGCCGAGACCCGCGCCTATGTCGCCGGCATCGAAAAGACGCTTGCAGATATGCCGGAAACCGTCGTCACGAATGCAAAAACCAGCCCGTCGTCCGCACAAAATTCGTCGCAAATCGCCTTCGATACGCGGCTGTTTTTCCCGATTTCGACGGGCGAAAACAGCGAAAATGCCGCGCGAAATGGCGAACTTTTCGTGCCGCTTTCCACCCAAAAACAGAACGAGAAATGAGATGAAAATGCCGCTTTCCGTTGCGATTTTCAGCGTGAGTTTTGCCCGGCGCTGCGGCCTTGCTGCTGTCGGGCTTCTTGCCTCGGTGGAGGATCGGTCGCTGGTGATCGTGGATGGTCGCGGGGAGGATGAAGAATGCTGTGTAAGGCAAGATAAAGCTCCGGCACCACCCCCGCGCATCGTGGGTGGTAAGCCTTTGTCTGCACATTGTTTTTTCGGGAGGGCGGATAGTGCCAAGCGCTCTGCCATGGTGCCAGACAGCCGGCAACACCCTGATATTTCTCAATATCTTTAACACTATAATTTGATGAGGCGTTCAATGGCTGATGATGACGATTTCAAACCAAAGCTTGGCAAGATCCGCTCGCGCGGCTCCAAAAGCGGACGTAAATTTCTGCATAAGGTTCTGGCTGCATCGAACCTTGCGCGTGGCGGCGGTGGGGGCAGATCAAACTTCAGCGGCAGCCGGATCGGGCGCGGTGCGGGCGTTGGCCGCGTGCTTGCCAGCCGCGACCGTTATGCCGCCTTTCGTCAGCGCCGGGTCATTATCAAATC
>DDNW01000195.1 GCA_002341345.1 Erythrobacter sp. UBA2510 | reverse complement strand
TAGCACATTGGAAAGCTGCCTATCGAAGGCAGTGCTCGCCTTGATGGAGACAAGGGCGCGTAGCGCCCGCAGGCTTCATCAAGGCGGTCATGACCGGTCATCAGGTCTCTAAAGTGAAGTTGTCGACTCAACACTTTGGAGACAGACCGACCATGACCAAGCTCAGTTCTACACCCGCCGATGCCGTGCTGGTAGCCATCGATATGTCCAAGCACCGCCAGGAGGTACTCATCGAACGCCCGGAGGGCGGGCGGCGACGGCGTATGACAGTGATGGCGACGAAGACCGATTACGACCGCCTTGCGTCCGATCTGGCTGATATTGGCAGACCGATTGTCGTCGGCTTCGAGGCGACCGGTAACTATCACCGCACCTTGGCGCACCGCTTGCTCACAGCAGGATTCGAGCTGCGCCTGATCTCCTCCGTGGCCCTGGCCCGGACCCGAGAGGCTCTACATAATGGCTGGGACAAGAACGACTCCAAGGACGCGCAGGTGATCCTGCATATGCTGCGGATTGGCGCCACCCAGCGGTACGTCGATCCGCTTGCCGCCGGGATTAACGATCTGCAGGAGATGTCGAAGACACACGAGGCCATCTCCAAGGCCAAGACCCAGACCTGGCACCGGATCCTGACCCATTACCTGCCGCTCTACTTCCCAGAGATCGAGCGCTTCGCCGGCAACAGCAGGTCTGATTGGTTTCTTGCCTTGCTCGAGCGGTTTCCGACGCCCGCGAGCATGACAGCGCTTGGCCAGGAAGCATTCACGAGCGAGGCGTGGTCACTGGTCGGCCGCAAGGTCTCCAAGGCTCGATTAATCAACGATATTTACGAGACCGCCTGCGCATCGGTCGCACTGCCGGTCGACGAGGATTCCGTGGCGATTGTCATGTTTCGCATGGTCATCGCGCAAGCGCGCAGTCTGATCCGCCAACGCGACGAGATCGAGCGAACCGCCCATGCCATGCTCAGCGAGAACCGTGACTACCAGCTGCTTCGTATGATCCCTGGCATCGGTCCCATCAACGCGCTGACCATCCTCGCCGAGGCCGGGGACCTTCGACGGTTTGCCCACCATCGCCAGTTCCTCAAGTTCTGCGGGCTCGATCTGGCCACCTGCCAGTCCGGCACATTCCGCGGTCGGACCAAGCTTTCCAAGTATGGCAATGCTCGGTTGCGCCGCACTTTCTGGATGGCCGCACAAGTTGCCGCTCGCCAACGCGACAACAGCTTTCGCGATAAGCTGGGTCGATACATGGAAGGACACGCCAGCGACCCTGATCGCCGCCGCAAGGCAATGACTGCACTCACCGCCAAGATGGCGCGCGTCGCGCACGCCGTCATCAAGACGGGAACCGAGTACCGCCCGTTCCTTGAACGGGCGGACACCAGATGGAAGGACCCCTCTCTGCTGTGCCGTGAGGGCGCAACTGCGACCCTGTAGATAATGTTCGGGCCTTCCATCTGGCATCCGCATCTCATTTTAAGGACGGTTAGGACCACGACCGATGCGGCCGCTGGATCCTGTGTTTGCTATGGCCGAGAGCGCATTCCTTGACGATGGAAGCCATCTGGATCAAAAAGAAATTAGCGCCGATCATGATCGGCGCAACGAGACCTGCTGGCCTTTTCCCACAGCTGCTTCCCGACCTAGGACGTTATCGCTGCGGATATGATCGGGCGGACCATGACGCTGGAACAGCTCGGTCAGCACCGCCAGGACATCATCGCTCTTGAGCTTGCGCTGGACATGGATCGCCAGGCACTGGCGAGTGTGCTCGTCGATCACGGTAAGCATGCGGAACGCCTTGCCGTCATGCGTGCGGTCCATGACGAAGTCGTAGCTCCACACATGGCCGCTGTATTGCGGACGCAGCCTCACGCATGATCCATCGTTGAACCACAGGAGACAGCGCTTTGGCTGTTTCTGCGGGACCTTGAGCCCTTCACGACGCCAGATGCGTTCGACCCACTTGGCGTTTACTACCCAGCCGTCATTGCGCAGCAGTGCGGTGATCCGGCGATAGCCGTACCGGCCATATTGCTGGGCCAGCCGGATGATCGCGGCCGTGAGTGGCTTCTCGTCGGCTGGAGGCGTGGGTAGCTTGCGCTGGGTCGAGCGGTGCTGGCCAACGACCCGGCAAGCACGGCGCTGGGAGATACCCAATGCCTCCTGCACATGATCGATGGCCAGCCGACGCCGTGAAGGGCTCAGTACTTTCCCTCGACAACCTCCTTCAGGATCAGAGCATCGAGAGTGAGATCGGACACCGCCTTCCTCAATCGCTGGTTCTCTTTCTCGAGATCCTTCAGCCGCCGCGCCTGACTGACTTTCAGCCCGCCATACTCGCGACGCCAGCGGTAGTAGCTCTGCTCCGAGATCCCCAGCGATCGGCTGATCTCGCCAACCTTCTCTCCTTGCGATAGCCGAACCTCGGCTTCTCGCAGCATCCCGATAACCTGTTCTGGCGTGTATCTTTTCCGTGCCATTCAGCAGCTCCTTTCAAGCCGTAAATAGCCGGTTCTCTAACTCTCAAAATGGCCCACTTTTCGGGGGGTAGGTAACAATTGACAGCATACATAACCTACCTACCTAAGTGGCTTCCGGTGAAAGGCTTCCTTTAGCAAAGATTGCGTCAAGAATCCGACCATAATGGAACAGCCTACGAATAGTCTTCGGTATCAATTGTAGCACGCATGACCACAGGATAGCGGTGACCATGAACTGTGCCTTGATTGATGAGTTGGTCAACTTTTTCGAGCACACTGGTATCTATCGAGGCTCCGGAGATTTCCGCGTTGCTACGTAAATGGTCGAGATCCGTCGTACCCGGTATTGCATGAATGTGAGTTCCCTGGGCAAGCACCCAGCCAAGCGCTAACTGGGCCGATGTCAGCCCTTCTCGCATCGCAATTTCATCGAATTTATTGATCAAAAGGAGATTTTTCGACCAGTTTTCTGCATTGAACCGTGGGTGCGAACGACGCAGGTCATTGACTTCTAAGGTAGTTGGGTCACGCAGTTTTCCTCCTAAGGCACCCCGTGCAATTGGCGAGAAAGCAACAAGAGCAACACCTAGCTCCTTTGTCGCGGCAAGGACACCCAACTCTGGATTCCTGGTCCAAAGCGAATACTCGGTTTGTACAGCCGACATAGGATGAATGGCGTGTGCCTCCCTAATGTGCTCGGCATTCCACTCGGACACACCATAGCCGAGAATTTTCCCAGCCTCGATCGCCTGGGACATTGCCCCGATACTATCGGCGATGGGTGTGGAATGATCAAACCGGTGCAAATAGAAGAGATCGATATAGTCGGTTCCTAATCGCTTTAGGCTCTGATCCAGGCTGTCAAGAATTGCGGTGGGAGAGCAATCGATGCCTCTCCGCGGCCCATCGACGATGATCCCGGTCTTCGTCGCGAGTAAGAACTCAGGCCGGCGATGCATAACCGCATCTCGTAGAAGTTCCTCATTGGCGCCTTGGCCGTAAATGTTCGCAGTGTCGAGGTGCTGGTAGCCGAGATCAAGTGCTTCATTGAGCAATCGCACTTTCTGTTTGTCGTCAGGAGGCGTCCCGTAGGCCCATGACAAGTTCATACAGCCCAAACCAATCGGGCTGATTTCCTTGTTGAGAATTGTTCGGTTCATTTTGAGCGCTCGCTCGTTGCTGCGCCTTGGTTGATCAGGCCAAGACATTCTCGAACAGTCATGCGCACCTTGCGACTATCAGCACCAAATCGATCTACGTCATCGAGCATACGACATGTTCACCATTTCAACTGATGTAGATTCGCAACATTTCGAATCCGGTTCAGTTTTGCTTCTACCTCATCGGGCGGGTCGTTCGTCCTCTCAGGCCTGACGTACTTATCGTTGAACCGGGCGCGTAGTCGCGCAATGGTGATCGGATCTTGCTGTCGCCGATTGGCCTTAGGCAGTCGACCGAGCTCAATCCGAATTTCCGCGGTAACGGTGGCGACGCTCTTCTCGCCGGGCTGCTCAACTCCAGCCATCTTGCTGTTCGAGACTGTCCCCCAATTCTCCGATCACCCGGTAGCAATCAAGCACCTGTGCGACCGAGCTGTTGGGTTCGCGTCCTTCCTTTATAGCGGCAATGAACTCGCGATCCTGTAACTCTATTCCATTCATGCAAACCGCAACATTCGAGACATCGATCGGCTCTTCTCTGCCCGATACAAGGTCATCATACCGCGCGATATATGTCGCCGTGTCGCCGATATAGCGAAAGAAGGTTCCGAGCGGCCCGTCGTTGTTGAAGCTGAGCGAAAGTGTGAGAATCTGGCCCGCTTCGGTCTTCATCTGGATAGACATATCCATTGCGATTCCAAGATCTGGATGGCGCGGTCCTTGCAAGGCATTAGCAGCCACGACCTTGCTTCCCGTCATATACTGAAAGAGGTCGATTGAGTGCGCACTGTGGTGCCAGAGCAGGTGGTCCGTCCAGCTGCGCGGTTCGCCTTTCGCATTGATGTTCTTACGGCGGAAGAAATAGGTCTCGATATCCATCGCCTGGATACTGAAGTTCCCGGCGTCGATCTGCTGTTTCACATACTGATGACTCGGATTGAAGCGGCGGGGGTGTCCCACCATGCATATCAGCCCGGTCTCTTCCTGCTTCTTGACCACAGCCTGGGCGTCAGCCCAGCTGTCGGACAGCGGGATTTCGACCTGGACATGCTTGCCCGCGTTCATGCAGGCAATGGCTTGTTCCGCATGCATTGGCGTCGGCGTGCACAAAATGACGGCATCGACATCATCGCGAGCAAGCGCGTCTGCAAGCTCGATGCCTGAATGCGGCGCGCCGTATTTCGCCGCCACTTCGGCGGCCTGATCGGCTTCACGCGAAATGACCGAAACAATTCGAGCATCGTCGATGTTCTTGAGGCCTTCAAGATGCTTTTCTCCGAATGCGCCAGCGCCAACAAGAGCTATGCCTGTCATGGTTTGTCGTTCTCCTGTATCTTCTATCAGGCAGCCGCTGCTGCCTCAGACGGCCCGGTCGGTTCAAGTACCAGATGGCCGATCGCTGTGTTGGAACACGGAATGTGATAGTGACGGTGGAGGCACCGGGTGGCAGGGCCCAACGCTCCGCGCATGATCAGCCACATGACCATCTCGATCCCTTCGGATCCGGTCTCACGCAGATATTCAATATGCGGTATCCAGCGCGCCTCGTCGGTATCTCCGACAAGCAAATCCATGAAACGGTTGTCCCACTCGCGGTTCAACAGGCCGGCACGCGGTCCTTGCAACTGGTGACTCATCCCGCCAGTGCCCCAAATCTGGACATTGAGGTCTTCGGGGAAACTTTCCACTGCACGCGCTATCGCCTCTCCCAGGGCCCAGCAGCGATTGCCCAAGGGTACCGGATAAGTCACGACATTGACGGCAAGCGGGATCACTTTGACAGGCCATTGGTCGGGTTGTCCGAACATCATCGAAAGCGGGACGGTTAGTCCATGGTCGACATCCATCTCATTTATGATGGTCATGTCGAACTCGTCGAGAATGAGACTTTGAGCAATGTGCCAGGCCAGATCGGGATGGCCAATCACGTCCGGCACGGGACGCGGACCCCACCCTTCATCGGCCGGGGCAAAGCGCTCCCCACACCCGATGGCGAATGTTGGAACGAGCTTCATGTCGAATGCGGAAGCGTGATCGTTATAGACCAGGACGACGACATCGGGCTTCTGGTCTTTCTCCCAAGCCTTAGTCCATTCGTAGCCCTTGAAGATCGGGCCGAAATAGTCGTCGTCCGCTTTACCCTGGTCGACTGCAACCCCAAGCAGGGGAACATGGCTCGAAGCGACCCCCGCAGTGATACGCGCCATATTAATTACCCTCCTTGATGGACCGGTTTCCTTCGGCCGGTCTCCCGCCGTTCATCATCATCTCGCGGTATTCCGGAAAGCGCATGTCGGTCATCGTCGAGACAGCCTCGGCGAAGCTGATCCCGTCGGTCGAAAACAGTTTCGACAGGAAGTAGATGTTGCCGCCAAGGTCGAGCAGCCTGTTGTAGTCCCGGTCGAGCAGTGCTTGCTTTGCTTCTTCGGAAATGGGCCATTCGTCGAGATATGTCCGTTCGTCGGCTTTGAACCGCTCACGATTATCAGCCTTCATCAGGCTCATAGCGAACTGGTTGATGTGATATCCCTTGCGCGCCCGCGCTGCGGTGTAGACCCGTGTGCCGGGGATATCTTCGAACTCTTCGAGATAGGCGTGGATGTCCTTCATGCCTGCCACCTTTCCCACTTGAGCAAGCGCTTCAGGAAACCCGTGCGTCGATTGTCGCGCTGGCAGCTGAGCCCTGCTTTTGGGGCAAACACGATCTCATAGCCGCATTGAATCGCGACCAGACCGATTGTGCTATCTTCGTGCTGCGTATTCAAAGTCCTCTCTCCCGCAAGACCCTGTCCAGGCGGGCAAACACTCTGCGAGCGTTGCCCTCGAATATTGCGTGCCGCTCTTCCTCGCTGATTTCGAGCTCGTCTACGTATCGCTTTGTGTCATCGAAATAATGGCCTGTTTGCGGGTCGATTCCGCGCACCGCGCCCACCATCTCACTGCCGAAGAGAATATTCTTGTTGTCGATCACATCGGCCAGCAGATTGATGCCGGGCTGATGATACACACAGGTGTCGAAGAAGACATTGTTCATCAGATGTGCGTCGAGGCTGGGTTGCTTCAGCATGTCTGCGAGGCCGCGATAGCGTCCCCAATGATAGGGGACCGCGCCGCCGCCATGGGGGATGATGAATTTGAGTCCGGGGAACCGGCTGAACAAGTCACCCTGCAATAATTGCATGAATGCAACGGTGTCCGCGGCAAGGTAGTAGCCGCCGGTCGCATGCATGGCAGGATTGCAGCTCCCCGACACGTGAATCATGCCTGGGACTTCGAGTTCCTGCATGACCTCATACAGCGGGAACCAGTATTCGTCGGTCAAGGGCGGGTGCGTAAAATGTCCGCCTCCGGGGTCGGGATTGAGATTGCACGAGACGAATCCCAGTTCCTCGACACACCGCCGCAACTCCGTGATGCTCGCCTCGAGGCCGGAGTTCGGGCTCTGCGGTAGCATGCAACCGCCGACGAATGTCTCCGGGAACAGCTGGGTGACCCGGTAAATGAGGTTGTTGCAGTGAAAAGCCCAGATCGCCGAGACCTCCTGGTCGCCGATGTGGTGCGCCATGGCGCTCGCGCGCGGCGAAAAGATTGTCAGGTCGGCGCCGCGCTCCTTGATCAGGCGAAGCTGGTTATCCTCGATGGTCTGCCGAACCTCGTCGTCAGTGATCTCGGGGTAGGGTGGGGGCGCACTGCCTTGCTTGAAGGCAGCCTTTTGTTCCTCCCGCCATTGGTCATGCCCCTTGGGAAGGACGGTGTAGTGGCCGTGGCAGTCAATTATCAGGCTCATGCTGCTCTATCCTCACCCTGGACCAAGTGGCCCTGTCCGGCATTGCGCTGCCGAACGATCGTTCCATTTGTCATTACCGGATCGAGGCCTAGACCGGCGATCGTCTTGGCGACCTCTTCCATCTCCGCCGCCCGGCGTAATCCATGGGTAGACATCCGCTCGAGATTGTATGCCGAACGCTCGCTCCACTGGTCGTGCTTCTCGCTTGCATCGAGTGACGCCAGCACCTCGTCGGTGACGCCTGCAACGGTTGCAGCAGCCATCATTTCATCGGTGAGGGCTTCGATGCCCTTGACCATGATCGAGCGGATCATCTTGATTGCGCTAGCCCGTCCCACATCGCGTCCAACGACCTTCACGTTGACAAAACGCGCGGCAATGAGGTGCGACCTGCAATCACTGGCGGCAGGTCCCGAAAGCAGGACCGGAACAGCAAGCCGGGCCGGATTTACCGGCGCGAGAATGGCTGCATCGACATAACGGCCGGCTGACAGCTCGATGATCTTGGCCGTTTCCGCCTTTGTTTGCGGAGCGACCGAATTCATGTCGCACCATATTGCATCTTTACGCAGGAACGGAGCGCAAGCTGCCGCCGCCTTGAACGACTGATCTGCTGTTACCAAAGAGAGTACAATATCCGCGTCTCGCAGCGCAGACGCAGGATCCTCGCCGATCCTGACGTTCGCATCCGTCATGTCCGATTGCTTCTCAGCGACAATGTCGAATGCGCTTGCAGCTCGCTCCCAGCCTGCGGCGTGAGCAAAAGTGGATGCGGCTTCACCGAATCCTATCAGTGCAATCCTCGACTTCATGCTGCAATTTGTGCCGCGATGTGCGTAGCCTCGCCAATGAATAGAGCGGCAGCAACATAAATTTTTACGAAATCTGAATTCCTACCTTGTTCAATATTGAAAGCATCTCCGCCTGAAGAGCGGTAGGTCTCCAGTCGCGCCGTGTCGTGATGCCGATCATTCGTTTAACCGGAGCGGGCGTAGCGGATGCGACGAGCAGGCCGGCTTCGATTTCGACGCGCAGCTGGTCGGGCGAAAGCAGTGTCAGCAGGTCCGTCTCGAGCAGCAACTCCCGGATCGTGAGGACCGACCCGCATTCGATGCCATGTTCCACGCTTTCCCTCGACTGTCCGAGCATGTCGGACCAATAGCGGTGCAGCGGCGTTTCATTACCGGGTAAGATCCACGGGAATTCGCAAAGCTGGGCGTTGGTGAGTTGGCGTTCACCGCTCAACGGGTGAGACTTTCGCATGATGACCTTGGGGCGATCCTCAAAGACTGCAGTCTGGACCAGGTCGTCGAGGCTCTCCTCCTGGCGCAAAGCGCCAAGCAGAAAGTCCACCTCGCCATCACGCAGGGGGCCAGACAGTTCGTTGTAGCTTCCCTCGACTACGACAATCTTCACCCCGGTGCGTTTCTTCTCGAGGGCAAGGATGGACTGCGGGAGCCACCTTGCGCGCGACAAGGGCATGGCCCCGATAACGATCTTGCCGGCGGCCTTGCCCATCCATGCATCGATTTCTGCAAAGCCGCTTCGGATCTCTGCGAGGGCAAGTCCGAGATTGCGCGCTCTGCGCTCCCCCTTTCGGGTCAGCACCAAGTGCCGGCCCCTGCGTTCGACCAACCGTTCTTCGAGCGAAAGCGCGAGATCGGAGACCGCCCGATGCAGCGAGGCAGGGGCAACTCCCGTCCTCTCGGCCGCTGCCGCGTAACTCCCCGATCTTGCGAGTGCGAGAAAGGCACGCATCTGTGTGGCTGTGACCCTGTTCGATCCGATCTTCTCGATTGCTTCCGAGATGCGAGGCGCCAGCAGGAGTGCCGGATCAGTCGGTCGCATTCCATTGGGCTCGCGCTCGAACAGCTGGCAGCCAAGTTTGGCCTCAAGCCTCGATATGGCTTGTGTTAGCGCTGGCTGGGTCAGGTTGACTGCAGTTGCAGCCCGTGTTGCGGAGCCATGCTTCACCGTTGCAGCGAATGCGGCTAGGTGGCGAATATTGGGGATTTGCTCCAGCATCATCAAGGATTAGCAAAAATTTATGATCCAGCAAATCTTCCCATTGGCGGGAAAATGCAGCTCAGCGCATTGATAGCTTGCAATAAGATCGGGGGTTCTGATGCCTGTTGTCGTACAGAATATCGAGCGTACACCAATCGAGGTCGTCGACGGCCTCGCGGCCTGCGGCGTTGCCACTGTCCACGAAGCGCAGGACAGGACCGGCTTGCTCGCGAGCTATATGCGACCGATCTATGCAGGAGCGCGAATTGCCGGGAACGCTGTAACCATCAGCGCTGCACCGGGCGACAACTGGATGGTCCATGTCGCGATTGAGCAGCTGGCCGAAGGTGATGTTCTCCTGCTTGCCCCGACGAGCCCGTGTGAAGACGGATATTTCGGCGATCTGCTTGCAACGAGTGCGCAGGCTCGCGGCTGCCGAGGACTGATTATCGATGCCGGCGTTCGCGACGTCAGAGACCTTTCAGAAATGCAGTTTCCGGTTTGGTCCAAGGCCGTCTTCGCGCAGGGAACAGTCAAGAACACCCTCGGTAGCGTCAATGTCCCGGTCGTCTGTGCCGGCGCTCACATCGAGCCCGGCGATGTCATCGTCGCTGACGATGATGGCGTCTGTGTGGTCAAGCGCCTCGATGCTGCGAAGGTCCTCGAAAAGGCTCGTGCGCGCGAAGCCAACGAAAAGGACAAACGCCAGCGTCTCGCATCCGGTGAGCTCGGTCTCGATATGTACAAGATGCGCGAGCGACTGGAAAAGGAAGGCCTAATATACCTATGAAGTCTGCTCCCGTCATGTGGATGCGGGGCGGAACCTCCAAGGGCGGATATTTTCTGCACACCGACCTGCCTGCCGATATCACGCAGCGCGACACTTTCCTGCTGGCTGTCATGGGCAGTCCGGACCCCCGTCAAATCGATGGCATGGGCGGGGCGGATCCGTTGACCAGCAAAGTTGCACTCGTGCGCAAGAGCGCGCGCGAAGGGATCGATGTCGACTACCTCTTCCTGCAGGTCTTTGTCGACGAGGCGCGTGTCTCCGACCAGCAGAATTGCGGCAATATCCTCGCCGGCGTGGGGCCCTTTGCAATCGAGCGAGGGCTGGTCCGCATTTGTGGAGATGAGACCAGAGTCACCATCTACATGGAAAACACCGGCCAGGTAGCGGTTGCCGCGGTCGCAACACCCGATGGCGAAGTGAGTTATGCCGGCAATGCCTCGATAGATGGCGTTCCGGGCCACCATGCACCCGTGCCGCTTGAGTTTCGCGACACGGCGGGATCCAGTTGCGGATCCCTTCTCCCGACAGGAAACCCGTTTGACATGATCGAGGGCGTAGCCTGCACCCTGATCGACAACGGAATGCCCTGTGTCGTGTTCAAGGCAGAGGACGTGGGCGCAACTGGCTATGAGAGCCGTGAAGAGCTCGAGAGCGAGGCATTCGCTCCTATTCGCGAGAAAATCGAATTGATCCGACTTGCAGCAGGACGGCTGATGAACCTCGGTGATGTCGCAGAAAAGACTGTACCCAAAATGACGCTTGTCGCTGCACCGAAGAACGGCGGCTCGGTGACAACAAGGGTGTTCATACCTCACCGCGCGCACGCTTCTATCGGGGTGTTGGGCGCAGTCACTGCAGCGACGGCCTGCCTGGTCGAGGGATCACCGGCTAACGAGGTCGCGGTTATTCCTGAAGGACGCAGGAAGACCTTGAGCATTGAGCATCCGACCGGTGAGATGAGCTGCGTTCTTGAAACAGGCGAGCAGGGCGAGGTCATCTCTGCCGCCTTGCTGAGAACAGCACGAAAATTGATGGATGGGATTGTCTATGTCTGACCGGGTCACCAGCTGGCATTCGAGTCCGTCCAGACCCAATTTCACACCGCCGCCCGGCGCAGTGGATGCTCATTGTCACGTTTTCGGGCCGATGGATCGGTTCCCATTCAGCTCGAAGGCAAAATATCTCCCTGAGGACGCAGGGCCGGAGGCGCTCTTTGCGCTGCGCGACCATCTTGGTTTTTCGAGGAACGTGATTGTTCAGGCAAGTTGTCACGGCACTGACAATTCGGCGACCCTCGATGCGATCGCGCGATCACAAGGTAAGGCTCGTGGGGTGGCAGTGGTGGATCCTGCCATTTCAGAGACAGAGCTGGCAGCACTCCATGATGGCGGCATCCGCGGCATTCGCTTCAACTTTCTCAAGCGACTTGTCGATAATGCACCTAAGGACAAGTTTCTCGAGGTGGCTGCTCGCCTTCCGGCAGGTTGGCATGTCGTGATCTATTTCGAAGCCGACATACTTGATGAGATGCGTGGCTTCATCGATGCGATCCCGGTTCCTATCGTGATCGATCACATGGGACGGCCAGACGTATCTCAGGGCCCCAACGGGCCAGACCTCCGCGCGTTTCGCACGCTGCTCGACAGCCGGGAGGACATTTGGTTCAAGCCCACGTGTCCGGACAGGCTCGATGCCATCAAGGAAGGTGGCGGAGGCGATCCCTGGGACGCGTTTGCAAACGCTGTTGCGCCGTTGGTTGCAGACTACCCTCAGCGATGCATCTGGGGGACCGATTGGCCACACCCCAACATGGCCGACGAGATTCCCGATGATGGGCATCTCGTAGATATGATTCCGAGGATTGCGACAACTGTGCAGCTTCAGCAGAGCCTGCTCGTTGATAACCCAACCAGACTATACTGGCCTGAGCTATGTGAATGACCAAGTCGCGCAAAAGCCTCGTTAAAAGAGAAGCCGTGCTGCGTGTTGCCGCCGAGATGTTCGTATCACAAGGCTACAAATCGACATCCATCGAGGCCATCGCTCAAGAAGCAACCGTCTCAAAGGTAAACGCTTACAGGTATTTTGGGTCGAAGGAATGCCTCTTTCGCGAATCTATCCGGCTCAAGATCGAAGCCCTTGAGTGTCCAGACCTCCCTCGGTTGGCGGACCAGAATGCCAAGGACAGCTTGCTGCAGTTTTGCCATGCACTCGATGCATGCATCACGGCCGACGCCTTTGTTCGGCTCGACAGATGTATTGCTGCCGATCTGGTCGAATGCCCAAGACTTGGATCGTACTTTCTCGATCAATTTTGGGGACGGGCGCTCGGATTGCTGAGCGAGATATTGGAGAAGCTGCACGAATCAAGGAAGCTTGACGTGCCAGACACAGCCCTTGCTTCGGAACAACTTACATCAATGATTCGTGGGCTTGGCGAACTCGAAAGGCGATTTGGTCAGACCGGTTGCGAGCGATCAGCGCAAAGGCGCCGTGATGCGGCCGTGGAAACCTTCCTCGCTGCATATGCCCAAGATCGCCGCTCACTGGATCAGCAGGCCAGCGCGACTTGAATGTGCTGATTGAAAACCTCAAGGCTCATCGAAGGCGCGCCGGTAGATTTCCAACCAGAACGGATGGCCAAAGGGCTGGCTGTCGTGAGCGCGTTTTTCTGATTGGAATACCCTTTCGCCTTGCAACCACCTTTGTTCAAGGGTTGGGTCACGGAGCGCACGGCTGAGGCTGGAATTCCACTCGTAAGGAGCACATTCCAATCCACCATGGAACAGAGCACCTTTGAGCGTCATGCTATAGAGCTGCCCTAGATTTCTCCAAACGGGAAGTGTGGGTATCTCGGTATCGTTGCAATCGATGAACGCTTGCTTGCATGCTTGGTCGTCAAGTGAATTGGCAGTCCGGCAATTCAACGGGCGAGCACTATGAATGCTGCAGCGGTTCCCATCGAGAACAGCGCATGGAACCGGGATGGAGTGCAACTGATCAAAGTTCAGACTGGAAGAAAAGTCACCGATCTTTTTAATTCGGGCCCGCTCCGGTTCGCCGATCTTGGGCGAAACCACCCTGCTGGCGAAGAAAATCTCCGGCGCATTGCATCTGTGAAAATATTACAGCAGTGCGCACAGCCCTCCCTGCAGGCCAGCCCTTCAACAGGAAGCGATCGGGCGGAAAGCTCGAAACTCTCATATGTGAAGTGCATGAGCGGCAGCACAGATCCGCGTTTGATGCTGACCCTCAACTTCTCGCGCATGACCCTCATAAGTGAAATCAACGAGTCCGGCGTGGGTGAGGTTGATCCAATGCCCGACGAAACATTCTGAAGGTCAGATTTCAAATATCGACGAAAATTAATGCTGCCCATGGTTGACTGACTGCTGGCAGTCCGATTGACCATCGTCAACCAGACGGTCGCAGCGACATCCAATCGCGCTCTTATTGACAGCGCAGATTTGCTGATTGCCTAGCACGCCGAGTAACTGGGTCGGACTGCCTGCGCGGTGGCTGCCTCAGGTCACCGGAGACAATCGCCTTCCCGGCAAGCTCGGCTTAGAGAAAGGCCTCATGTGCGAATGATTTCCCTTATCCAATCCTCGATCTCGGCTTCGACCCAGACGGTACATTTCGGACCTATTGAGCGCGAGCGTGGGAAGTTTCCATCTTTCATTCTCCGATAGATCGCCGAGCGTTTCAGCCCTACTCGTTCCATCACCTCAGGCAGGCGGATAAGTCGAACGTGAATCGCCCGGTTGATATCGAGCGACTCGGTCGCGTTAGCAGCATTGATATTGCAGTTTGACATTCTGATTTCCTGGTCACTGCGTGGACCTCCCCAGGACGTCTCCGGCGCTTAGCTCGCTAAGGTGGGTGTAGGAAAGTGCTCTACGACAGCAATATAGATATTAGCCCGAACAAACGTTTCGTGAGACGATCCTGTTTCGCGCTATTTATCGTGTCGATGGCTCGAGCAGGAAAAAAGGGGGGCTGTTTCCAAGGGGTAGCGCTACTAAAACTCCGAACTCAGATTTTCCCTCGACTTGGCCAGCCGAGCATCTCCATCGGAGTGCATACTGACCCGAACAACATCTTGCCCCACGCTTGCAATAATTCGCGCCTGCGATCCATGTATGCTGCACGATTATAGGCTGCCTCGGACCCAGAGACCGAATTCGGGATATGGGCTAGGATCATGTCAATAACATGCCTATCTCCCGGCGACCCGTTGCGCTCAGCCCATTCGTTCATGATCGTTGAAAAAGATGCGCGCCATCCATGCGGAACATGGCGCCCCTGGAAGCCAGAGCGATTGTAGAAGTACGAGAGAGTGTTTTCGCTCATGGGGCGCCGAGCACTCCGGCTCGATGGGAACACCAAGGTACCGCGTCCTGTCAACACCCATGCAGCGCGCAGAACTTCAACCGCCTCATGTGACAATGGCACGAGGTGTTCAAACTCAACATCTAGCTTGAGTTCTTTTTCCAGCTTCATGCGATGTGCTGGCACACGCCAAATTGCCTCAGGACATTCGCGCTCGGATTGCCAATCGACGTTTTCGATTTCATTCCATGGCAAGGCTCGCACCATTCCTGGGCGTTGTGCTGTTAGTGCCAAGTAGCGGGAAGCCAGTTTGGTAAGAGGAGACGCGGGATCACTCTCGGTCTTCTGCAACATGTCCTGAAGCTCTGTGAGCGATAGTAGAGCAGGCCGCTTCTTTGCGCGAGGAACAGGCTTGAGTGCTTTCGTAACAACCGCAGCAGGATCGCGCGAGGATGCGCCTTCCGCGATCGCGTGCACAAACACTCCGGACATTCGCTGGCGAACCCGGTGAGCTGTCTCGATTGCGCCACGCTCTTCAATCTTGCGAAGGACGGCCAAGACCATCGGCTCATCGATATCGTGAACGGGCAGTTTCCCAATCCAAGGGAAGACTTCATTCTCCAGGCTTCTGATCACATCTTGTGCATGAACAGACGTCCAGCGATCCTTCTGGAGGTCGTACCAAGTTCGCGCCAGCACCTCGAAAGTGTTCGATGCTGCCACGGCCCGTTCGACTTTTGCCTTTGCCGCCTCGATCCCCGGATCGCGCCCATCTGCAAGAAGGCGACGCGCATCAGCCTTCCGGTCGCGGGCCTCCTTCAGGCCAATCTCGGGATACCGACCCAGAATTAGTCTCCGTTCCTTCCCGGCAAACCGATATTTGAATCGCCAACTGCGCAATCCAGCTCTCGAGACGAACAGATAGAGTCCTTCAGAATCAGCGAGCTTGTAGTCTTTCGCTCCTGGCTTCGCCTGTCTTACCGCCACGTCGGTCAGCATAAATGCCCCCAATCCTTGTTCTTCGTGCCCCCAGCCGTGCCCCCAGATTGGGTAGGATGTAGGCGGATATATGAAAACAAATAGGGAACAAATATGGGCGCAAAATGGCGGAAATTCAAGAAAAATAAGATGTTAATGAGGGTCTATGGATTGTGAAATGGCGGAGACGGAGGGATTCGAACCCTCGATACCCCGATAGAGGTATGGTTCCTTAGCAGGGAACTGGTTTCAGCCACTCACCCACGTCTCCGGGTCGCGACCAGTGAACCGGCCAGCGAACCGGGGGGCCTATAACGGTCCCTTCCGGACCGGGCAAGTATCGCATCGGCTCTGACGCAGATTGATGCAATCGCCCCCGCTCCGCGCGACTCGTTTCGCCGTGTTTTCGATTCACCCTGCCGCGCGTTCATTGCCGCTTCAGCCGCGAAGGATTCTTTTAGAGCAGAGGCAGTGGGCCAATCGCATGACCCAGCCGAAAGCATATTTCTGGAAGAAGGAATAGAACCGTGTTGCAGCTGGCGAATCTATCATTGCGGGGCAGCCTCCGGGCGCTGGCGCTGGCGCTGGCGCTGGCGCTGGCGCTGGCGCTGGCGCTGCTTGCTGCCACTGGCCTTGTCGCCCAGCCTGCTGTCGCGCAGATGCAAACGGTCGATCCCAGTGTGGTGATCGATGGCGACTTGCAACAGGGCGCGGCGGCTCCCGCGACTACGACCACGACTGACGACCGTTACGGACAACCGGCCCAGGAACTGCCGCCGGTCGAGCAGAGTACGCCCGCAACTGATGCCGCCTATCCGCCGGTCTACGATACGCCCGGTGCGACCGGCGATGTGAGCCCCGAGGCCGCACCCGCCGACCCGGCGGCCACCACCGCCGCTTCGGATACGACCTACAAGGAAGACGACTTGATCGGCGCGGCAGAGGGACTGTTCGGCAAGGGTGCAGAGGGCCTCGCGCGGATGATCGAGAACATCCTTGCCGATCAGGGCGAGCCCAACGCCTATATAGTCGGGCGCGAGGGCGGTGGCGCGCTGGTCTTCGGCGTGCGCTACGGTTCGGGCACCTTGCATCACAAGGTCGAGGGCAATCAGCCGATCTACTGGACTGGCCCCTCGATCGGTTTTGATGCCGGGGCCAATGCCTCGAACACTTTCGTGCTGGTCTACAATGTCTACGACACCGAGGAATTGTACGAGCGTTTTCCGGCGGGTGAGGGCACGGCCTATTTCGTGGGCGGCTTCAATGCCAGCTACCTGCGCAAGGGTGACATCGTGCTGATCCCGATCCGCGTGGGCGCAGGCCTGAGGCTGGGCGTGAATGCCGGCTATATGAAGTTCTCGCACAAGCAGAACTGGCTGCCGTTTTAAGGTATTTCGAAAAATCGGTGTGGTCGGGCATTAGACGCTTGAACCGCAACGCGCGCGGCGGCATGAGCGCCGCCCTATGCTCGACACTCTCAACCAGCAACCGCCCGACACGCTGCTCGCGCTGATCAAGCTCTTCAACGCCGATCCCAGCCCCGACAAGATCGACCTGGGCGTGGGCGTCTATCGCACCGCCGATGGCGCGACGCCGGTGTTCGCCGCGATCAAGGCGGCTGAGCGCAGGCTGGCCGATACCCAGCCGACCAAGGCCTATCTCGGTCCCGAAGGCGACATGGGCTTCGTCTATGCGCTGATGCCGCATATCTTTGGCGGTGACGATCCGGCCAGGGGCGGACTGATCGACGGAATGCAGACCCCCGGCGGGACCGGCGCGGTGCGCCTCGCCGTGGCGCTGGCGAAAAAGGCCGGTGCCACGCGCGTGCTGATGGGCACGCCGAGCTGGCCCAACCATGCGCAGATCATGGGTGACCTGTCGCTGGAGGTGCTGCCCTTCGCGCATGCGGCGGCGGACGGCAGCGCCGATATGGCCACGCTGCGAGCGGCACTGGAAAGTGCGGGAGCGGGCGATGCGGTGCTGCTGCATGGCTGCTGCCACAACCCGACCGGCATCGATTACACACCCGAACAGTGGGACGAGATCGCCGCGCTGGTGAAGTCCTCTGGCGTGCTGCCGATCCTCGACCTTGCCTACCAGGGCCTTGGTCTGGGCATGGAAGACGATGCCTATGGCGTGCGCAAGGTGCTCGCCACCGTGCCCGAGGCGTTGGTCGCCTATAGCTGCGACAAGAATTTCGGCCTCTATCGCGACCGCGTGGGTGCGCTCTACGCGATGGGCAAGGACACCGACGTAACGGCACGAATCATGTCAAACGGATGGGCGCTGGCGCGGGCAAACTGGTCGATGCCGCCCGATCACGGCGCGGCAGCCGTGCGCCTGATTCTCGATGACGAGGCGCTTACGGCCTCGTGGCTGGAAGAGCTCGATTCGATGCGCGCACGCATTAACCAGGTGCGCGAGAAGCTGGCCGCGTCGAGCAATGCCGGGGCCGTCGATCTTACGCCGCTGGGACGTCAGCGTGGCATGTTCGCGATGCTGCCGCTCGACAAGGATCAGATCCTGACGCTGCGTAACGAGCATGCAATTTACATGGCCGGATCGGGGCGCATCAATGTGGCGTGCCTGACCATGGGCAATATCGACAAGTTCGTCGGCGCGCTGGCGGCTGTTTCGGCTTAGAGCAATCTCGCGTTTGCCGGGTCTGTGGGCATCCTCCGAACGGGAAGATGGTCAGAGATTCCTTAGCGAAGCCATTCGCTGGAGGTAGCGCGCGACGACATCGATCTCGAGATTGACCTCGCCGCCCTGCCGCAACTCGCCCAGCGTCGTTACCTCGGCGGTGTGAGGGATGATGTTGAGCCCGAAATGCACGTCGCCCTCGGGCCGGTCGCTGACCGAGTTCACCGTCAGCGAAACGCCGTCCACGGTGATCGATCCCTTGGCCGCGATGAAGGGGGCCAGTTCGGCATCGGCGGCAATCGTCGCGCGCATCGAGCCGCCTTCAGGTTGCCAGTCATAGACCGTTCCGATCCCGTCGACATGGCCGGTCACGATATGGCCGCCGATCTCGTCACCGATACGCAGCGAGGGTTCGAGATTGAGCTTCGCGCCTTCCTCCCACATGCCCTTGGCCGTGCGTGAGATGGTTTCGGCAGAGACGTCGACTGCGAACCAGCCATCGCCCTCCCGGCCACCGCGCTCGACCACGGTCAGGCACACGCCCGAACAGGCGATCGAGGCGCCGATGGCCATGTCTTCAGGTGCCCATGGGCAGGCGATGCCGATGCGCAGATCGCCGCGCTGCTCGCGGCGGACGATGGTGCCGATGGCGGTGACTATGCCGGTGAACATTCAGGCCTCTTTGTTGCTGCGCGGGCGATAGACGCAGAGCGTGTCATCGCCAAGCCTTCGCTCGCCGATGCTCTGCCATTTGCCGCCGGGTATATGTGCCATGGCTGGACCAAGCGCCCCGAAGGCAGGCACGCCTTCACCCAGCGCCACCGGCGCGCGGTAGAGCATCAGCCGGTCGACCAGTCCAGCTTCGAGGAAGGCCTGCGCAGTCGTCCCGCCGCCCTCGACATAAAGGTGGTGGACGTCCTCCAGCGCCGCGATTTCGGCGGGCGCGCCGATCCGCGCCCAGCCATCGGGGGCGGGCTGGCTGCTCAGTACGAAGCGGCGCGGGGAGCGCTCCTCCAGCCCCGGTAGCCGGACATCAAGCCGGGGCGCATCACCGCGCAAGGTCGAGCCGCCGACGAGAATCGCGTCGCAGCGCGCCCGCTCGCGGTGGACATGTGCGCAGGCGATGGCGCCGGTGATCGCGACCGGCTCGCGCGATGTGGGGCCGATAAAGCCGTCCGCCGACACTGCCAGCTTTAATGTGACGAAGGGGCGCCCCAGCCGCTTGCGCACCATATAGGGCGCGAGCTTCTCCGCGCTCCCCGCATGGTCGAGCACAATAACCTCGCAACCCGCAGCCTTCAGCCGCTCGACGCCTTTGGACGAAGTGCGCGGATCGGGATCACCGACCCCGATGACGACGCGCGCCAGCTCCGCCGCCGAAGCGAGGTCGGCGCAGGCCGGGCCGCGCGTGCTCTCATGCGCGCAGGGTTCGAGGGTGACATATAGCGTCGCGCGTACCGCGAGCGGTCCGGCCTGTGCCAGCGCGACCGCTTCGGCATGTGGCCGCCCGCCCGCCTGCGTCCAGCCGCGCCCGGCCACCACCCCATCACGCACGACGATCGCGCCAACCGGAGGGTTGGGCAGGCTGGCGGGAATGGCGCGTTCGGATAGCGCGGCGGCGGCATTCAGCCACCGCATGTCCTCGTCATTCGCCACCGGGGGCCGCTTGGTTCTCTTGAGTACCGCTCTGGTCCGTGGTGGAAGCGGCTGCTTCGGCGGCTCGTTCGGCCTCGATCTCGGCCTCCATCTCGTCGACGTCGATAAAGGTCGCACGGCCCAGCGCCCGGTACATGTCCTTGCGCAGCTCGGCGCGTTCTTGCTCGATCGCGGCCAGCTCGTCCTTGCGCTCTTGGTTGGCGATATTGGATTCGATGATCTCCTCATCGGTCCGGTCGGCCGCCCAACTGGTGATATAGGTGACCTCGGGCGGGCGCGGCTCGATCCGCTGGCTGTCGGGGATGAACAGCATGAAGATCGCAAAGGTCGCGGCAGCGGCGACACCCAGGGTCGGCCAGCGATGCTCGGTCGGCTGTTGCCACAGCTCGACAAAGTCGTTGACGGCCCGCTTGGGCGATACGCGGCGGAAGAAATCTTTCATTGCGTCGGGCAAGATAGGGACAGGAGGCGCGCGGCGCCAGTGCGTCTGTCGCACCGCCTAGGCGAACAGCGCGTAAAGCCCTGCACCATTAGCCTTCAGCCAGCGATCGGCGGCGGAAACATCGTCTTCGTAAAGGTCGCCGAGCAGCGCGTGAAAGGCGGGTGAATGATCGAAATGGACGAGATGCGCGACCTCGTGCGCGACGACCGAGCGGCGCACAGGGCACGGAGCCATCACCAGCCGCCAGTTCAGGCGGATGCACCTTTTGCCCGAGCAACTGCCCCAGCGCCGCCGTGCCCGCGAAATCCGCAGGTCGGGAAGGTCGAGACCGGCGCGGCCGCAATAATAGTCGAGGTCGTTGGCGAACAGGTCGAGCGCCTGCCCCTCCAGCCAGCGGCGCAATCGGGCATCGAGCGCGGGCAGCGGCCCGCCGCAGACCAGTGCATTGCCCTCCAGCCGGGGCTGTCGCGGTGCATCCGCGCGCCACTCGATTAGCAGGTCATTACCGCGAAAGGGCAGGCTCGCGCCCGGTACGATTTCCTGTCGTTGGGGGACTTTGCACAATTGTTCAGCCAGCCACTCGCTACGCGCATGGGCGAAGGCGAGGGCATCCACGGTTCGGCCCCAGCGCGGCATCGTCACACGCACTTCGCTGCCATCGGGCGCGAGCCGCATGGTCAGGCGCTTGGCGCGGGCATTGCGGCGGATCGCCAGCGGCAGGCTGTGCCCGGCAATCTCGACATGCGGATCGCTGATCTCCTTGCGCAGCCAGTCGATCATGGGAACTCCCAATCGACGATATGATGCTCGACCGGCCCGGCCACGGTCTCGCTGATGACACGGCCCGCGATGCAGGCCCCGGCGGCCAGCATGGCGTCGCGACTGCCGGTCAGCAGCGGGTGCCATTGTGGCAGCGGTCTGCCCTCGGCACGGCGGCGATAGGCGCAAGTCGTCGGCAGCCACGGCACCTGTTTGACGAGCCGCAGCGTCAGGCGCAGGCAGTCGGGAACGAAGGCTTTGCGGTGGCGATAATCGCGGCAGCGCGCGGTACCGGTATCGAGCAGCTTGCAGGCGATGTTCGTCTCGACGATCTCGCCCGTGTCCTCGTCCTCCAGCTTGTGCAGGCAGCATCGCCCGCAGCCATCGCACAACGCTTCCCATTCGGCACGCGAGAGATCTTCGAGGTCGAGCTCCCAGAAGCGCTCCCTCATTGCACCCATTTTTCCAGTTCCGCAGCGACGGCATCGCCCTGGTCGGCGACCTCGACCGGCAGCAGCGCGATCGGCTTGCCCTCGGGATCGAACAGATAAGCGGCGCGGCTGTGATCGACGAGGTAGCCGCCGGTCTCGTTCGGCTCGCCCTTCTCGTAATAGATGGCGAAGGCCTTGGCAGTGGCTGCGATCTGCTCGGGCGTGCCGGTCAGGCCGATCAGATCCTCGGAAAAATTGCTTGTGAACTTACCGACGACTTCGGGCGTGTCGCGTTCGGGATCGACGGTGATGAAGATCGGCTGGACCTGCGCTGCCAGCTCCGGCTCGGCCTCGGCAAAGCGGTTGTAGCCCAGCATCATGCGTTGCACGTCGAACGGGCAGACGTCCGGGCAATAGGCATAGCCGAAATAGACGATGCGATATTTGCCGTCGAAATCGCTCCACCGCACGGTTTCGCCGTTCTGGTCGATCAGTTCGAAGGGGCCGCCGATCGTGGCACCTTCCAGAGGTGGCGGTGCAGTCGGCTGCTGAGAGCAGCCGGATACCAGCAATGCGGCCGTGGCAATGACAGTAAAGATACGGGCGTGAAGTGCGCGCGACATGACAGGCCGGTTCATGCTCTGCTAACGCCACATCGGCAAGGGCGAATCCGGTGCGGAACCGGGGATGTCCGCAGCTAATAGGCGAAGGAGCAAGGTAAGTGGCACGCGGGGCGATTAACAATATTGGCAAGGTTGGGATCCGGGCGGCCCTGGCGGCGCTGATAAGCTGCTTCGCACTCGCCATGGCACATCCGGCATCTGCGCAGATGTATTCCGATGGCTACAAATTCCTGAAGGCGGTCGAGGACAAGGAAGGCGAAGAAGTCACCAACATGCTCGAGGAACCGGGCAGCACCGTCATCAATGCGCGTGACATCACCAACGGCCGTACCGCCCTGCACATCGTTGTCGATCGGCGCGACGCGACCTGGCTCAGTTTCCTGCTCGGCAAGGGAGCGAACCCAAATATTGCCGACAATGCCGGCAATTATCCGCTGACTTCGGCGATTCGGCTGAACTTCGTCGAGGGCGTGGAGATGCTGCTCAAGGGCGGTGCACGGATCGACGTTGCCAATAGCGCGGGCGAGACGCCGCTGATCTCGGCGGTCCATGGCCGAAATATGGCGTTGATGCGCGTCCTGCTCGAGGCTGGTGCTGACCCAGACCATTACGACAATTCGGGTCGCTCGGCGCGCGATTACGCCCGGCTCGGACCCGACAGCACAAATTTGCTGGCCCTGATCGAACGCTCTGAAAAGCCTGAGAGCGAGCGTGCCGGGGCGGGCACATATGGCCCGAGTTTCTGATAATATGACCAGTGGCAACAAGCACGAAAACGCGACGCTCGACGATCTGCGCCTGATCCTCGCGCCCGCGATCGCGCAGGCAGCCATATTCGACGGCTGGAGCGAGGCGTCGCTGCTGGCGGCGGCGGAGGCCGAGAGTATCGATCCGGGGGTTGCGAAGCTGGCCTTTCCAGAGGTGGGGCTTGGCGGCCGTGCCATGGCCATGATCCTTGCGTGGATCGCCCATGTCGATGCGCGCATGGAGGCACATTTCGCCGACGGTCGGCTCGACAATATGAAGATCCGCGACCGTATTCGAGAGCTGATCGCGTTCCGACTCGACGCAGCGAAGGGACTGGAAGAGGCGTTAAGCCGCGCGCTGGCCATTCAGGCGATGCCGCAGAACGTCACCCGGTCGCTCAAGTCCGGCTGGTCGAGCGCGGATGCGATGTGGCGGCTCGCGGGCGACACCGCGACCGACTACAACCACTATACCAAGCGTGCGATCCTCGGGTCGATCTATGCGGCGACCTTGGCCGTGTTCGTCGGCGACGACAGCGAGGGTAAGGCTGATACGATGGCCTTCCTCGACCGCCGGATCGAAGGGATTATGCGCTTCGAAAAGACCAAGGCGCAGCTGTTCCAGCAGCGCGAACATTTCGACATCGCGCGATTCCTCGGCCGGTTGCGCTACCCGCAGGCGTGAGTTTGCGCAGGATCAAGTTTTTTCTATTGCGAGGCAGTTGCAATTAACCCCCTTCTCTGGCACCGCGACCGACGTGGAACAGGGTATGACTCTCGACAAACTCGACAATAACGTGACCGCCCAGATCACCGGCGTGGACTGGGATCTGATTGCACCTGACGAAGGCAAGCGCCTGCGCGCTCTCGGCATCGATGCCGGGGCCGAGGTGAAGGTCGCCCATCGCGGCATCTTCGGCGGGCGCGACCCCCTTGCGATCGAGGTCGGCCGCACGATCGTGGCGCTGCGCCGAGACCATGCCCGCGCGATGCAGGTCGCTGCCCAATGACCCGTCTCAGGACTGCTGCGCTGGTCGGCAACCCCAATTCGGGCAAGAGTGCGCTGTTCAACGCGCTGACCGGTGCGCGCCAGAAGATCGCCAATTATCCCGGCGTCACGGTGGAACGGCGGTCGGGCCGAATGATCCTGCCCACCGGCGAGCCGGTCGAACTGATCGATCTGCCCGGCTCCTATTCGCTGGATGCCGCCAGCCCCGACGAAGAGGTAACCCGGCAGGTCGTCCTCGGCGAGTTCAAGGGCGAGGCGACGCCCGACATCCTGATTCTGGTCGTCGATGCGGCCAATCTCGAACAGCACCTCGTCTTTGCGCAGGAGCTGACCGAACTGGGCCGACCGACCGTGGTCGCGCTCAACATGGTCGATCTGGCCGAGCGAGACGGGCTGGCGCTCGACCGCGCCGCTTTGCAGGACGCGCTCGGCGTGCCGGTCGTCAACACTGTCGCGGTGCGCAAGCGCGGGCTGACCGAACTGGCCGATGCCGTGGTCACGCTCCCGACCGAGGAACGGCACGAACCGCGCTTCGATCACCTGACACTGCCCGAACGGCGCCTGATGGCGAAGAACATCGCCAGGGGCGCGATCCTGAAAGAGACGCCCCGCCACCGCCTCCACGCGCAGCTCGACAAGGTGCTGCTGCACCCATGGCTCGGCCCGCCGATCCTGTTCGCGCTGCTGTTCGTGATCTTTCAGGCAGTCTTTGCCTGGGCGACGCCCTTCGCCGATGCGCTCGATGCCGGGGTCGGCGTGCTGATCGAATTGGTCGAGGCGAGCTTGCCAGCCGGTTTTCTTCGCGATCTGCTTAGCGAAGGCGTGCTGACCGGTGTCGGTTCGGTCGTCGTCTTCCTGCCGCAGATTATCATCCTCTTCGCCTTCATCCTGGTGATGGAGCAATCGGGCTACATGGCGCGCGCGGCCTTCCTGATGGACCGTCTGATGGCCGGGGTCGGCCTGTCGGGCAAAAGCTTCATCCCGCTGCTGTCCAGTTTCGCCTGTGCGATCCCCGGGATCATGGCCGCGCGCTCGATCCCCGATCCCAAGGACCGGCTGACCACGATCCTCGTCGCGCCGCTGATGACCTGTTCGGCGCGGCTGCCGGTCTATGCCGTCATCATCGCGGCGGTCATCCCGGAGACGAGCGTCGGGCCGGGTATCGGACTGCAGGGGCTGGTGCTGTTCGCGCTCTATCTTGCCGGGATCGTCGGCGCGCTGGTGGTTGCGCTGGTGTTGCGCAACACGCTGGCCAAGGGCGCGGCGAGCGGGTTCATCATGGAAATGCCGCGCTATCAATTGCCGCGGATCAAGGACCTTGCGATCGGCCTGTGGCAACGCGCCTATGTCTTCCTGCGCCGCGCGGGCACGATCATCTTCATGGTCACCATCGCGCTGTGGCTGCTGCTCAGCTTCCCCAAGGCCGAGCC
>DDNW01000034.1:512-4547 GCA_002341345.1 Erythrobacter sp. UBA2510 | reverse complement strand
GGGTTCGATCCTACTGCGGAATGGACACTGCGGATCAAGGCGCTGCGCGAGCATGGCATGTTCAAACCCGAAATCGGTTCAGCCTCGGTAGACATCACCCACAGCACGGACGCGCGGTTTTTCAAACGTCTCGAAGCGGTCAAACCGACGCCTGCGTGGGTAGATGCGTTGCGCAACCGTGCGGCGGATCTGATTATCCTCGCCGTCTTTCTTGTCGGATTGATCGCACTGCTGGGCCTTAGCCTGAACCGCCTGGCCGGGCATAGATATTTCACACCGATCCGCCTCGGGATTCTGGCCTTTGTCATCGGGTTTGTCGGCTGGTGGGGGCAAGGGCAATTGTCGATCGTTACGCCGCTCGGGGTGATCCGTACGGTGGCCGAGGGCGGATCACTGGCGTTTTTACTCTACGATCCCTTCTCGCTTGTCATCTGGGCTGTCACGATCCTCGGGTTTGTGCTCTGGGGGCGAGGTCTGTTTTGCGGCTGGTTGTGTCCCTTCGGGGCGATGCAAGAGTTCGCCCACCACCTCGCAAGACTGTTGCGCATCCGCCAGATTGACGTGCCCGATGCGTGGGACGACCGCCTGAAATGGATCAAATACGCCGTCTTGTTCGCACTTGTGGCGATCATGTTCACCGCCCCTGCGCGATTGGACAAAGCCATCGAAGTCGAGCCGTTCAAGACCGCAGTGACCACGTTCTTTGTCCGCGAATGGTATTATGTGGCTTATGGGGTGGGGCTTTTGGTGCTGTCCATGGTGGTGTTCAAAGGGTTCTGCCGCTACATTTGCCCACTGGGCGCCGTCATGGCGATCGGCGGATTGATACGCACCCGCAAATGGATCGACAGGCGGGCGGAATGCGGATCGCCCTGCCAGTTGTGCCGCGTCAAATGCGCCTACGGAGCCATCAAGAAAACCGGCGAAATCCAGTATTCCGAATGTTTCCAATGCCTTGATTGCGTCACGATCCACGATGACCCAAAACAATGCGTGCCGCTGATCGTGGCGGCGCGGAACGGGCGCAGACTGCATAAGGTGGCCGCGCAATGAAACTGAATCGTCGGCGTTTCTTGTCTATCTCGGCCGCCTGCATGCTGGCGACGCCCGCGCGGGCGCAGATCCACCGCTGGCAGGGTCGTGCCCTGGGGGCGGAGGTTGACATAACCCTGCATGCCCCGGCAGAGATTGCCGAGCCCGCATTGGACCGCGCCCGTGGGTCTCTGGATGCCGTTATGGCGCAATTCGACCTGTTCGATCCGGCCTCCACAGTCTCGCGGTTGAACCGGACCGGGCACCTTGATGCGCCCGATGTCATGTTTCGCAGGTTGATGCAGGCCTGCACACAGGTTCACGCAGCAACCGGCGGGCTATTTGACCCCACCGTTCAGCCGCTGTGGCGCGCATTAGCCGAAGGGCAACCACCTGAGGCCACGCGCGCGCTCATCGACTGGTCGCGTGTGCGCCATAGTGCTGCGTCGGTTACGTTGGGCGAAGGACAGGCGTTGACCTTTAACGGAATCGCCCAAGGGTTCGCGACAGATCTGGTGGCCGAGGCGCTGCGGGATGCGGGGCTCGAGCGCACGCTGGTCAATATCGGTAGGTTTCGAGGCACCGGCGGGCCGTGGAGGCTGGGCATCAGCGACCCCGAAATCGGGATGATCGGCACGCGCACGCTCACCTCGTCGGCCATCGCCACCTCCAGCCCCAAGGCCGTTCCGCTGGGCGGTCAAGGGCATATCCTGCATGGGCACGCAAAACCGCGTTGGTCTACAGTCTCGGTCGAGGCGGCGACCGCAACCATGGCGGACGGGTTTTCCACAGCGCTGACAATGGCCCGCCTTGAGGATATCCGTGCGGCGGTGGGGACATTCGGGATCCGGCGGATCACGCTTGTTAGTGATCAAGGCGATGTCTCGAGGGTCGAGGCCCCTGCATAAAAAAAGCCCCCGCATCATGCGGAGGCCTTCGTGTTGTTCAGGCATGCGAGCTTAGCGTGAGGCTGTAACGGCCCGTCCGGTCAGAACCTTGATCAGATGGGCGCGGTAGGCGCCATCGCCGTGCAGGTCGGTGATCATCCCGTCTGCGTCTACACTCAACCCGTCCAGCGCACCTGCGGAGAAATCCGCCGACAGCGCCTCCTCTGCTTCGGTCCACCGGAAAACGCCGCTCTCGGAAGCGCCGGTGACAGCGACCCGCACACCGTCGTCGTGCTTGGCCACAAACACACCCACCAGCGGGAACCGCGAGGCGGGCTGCTCGAACTTCTGGTAGTCCGCTTTTTGCGGCACGGGGAACGTCACCGCCGTCACAATCTCGTCCTCCTCCAACGCCGTTTCGAACATGCCCAGAAAGAAGTCGTCCGCCGCGATGTCGCGGGTGTTGGTGGTGATGGTCGCACCGGAGGCGAGGCACGCTGCCGGATAGCAGGCTGCGGGATCGTTGTTGGCCACCGATCCGCCTATCGTCCCGCGGTTGCGCACCGCAGGATCGCCGATCTTGGAGGCAAGATAGCCGAGTGCGGGATAGCTCTCAGCCAACTCTGTCGCGACCTGCCCGTGCGTCGTCGCACCGCCGATGCGGATCGTTGATCCTTCGCGCGATATTCCGATCATTTCCGCAATCGCGCTGAGGGAGACCAACTTGCTGGGGGCAGCGAGCCGTGCCTTGAGCGTGGGGATCAGGGTTTGACCGCCGCCAAGAGGCTGGGCTTCATCCGTTTTCAGCGCGTTCACCGCTTCTGCAACTGTCGTTGGACGTTCTATGTCAAATGCATACATGGTTTGGGTCCCTTTACGCGTTGTTCATGGCTGACCACACACGGTGTGGAGTCAACGGCATGTCGATGTGTGTGACGTTCTTGCCGCCCGATTGAAGGGCGTCGATCACAGCGTTCACAACTGTGGGCGGGGATCCGATGGCACCGGCTTCACCGCAGCCTTTGGCCCCCAGCGGGTTGTGGGTGCAGGGTGTTCCCTGACTGTGATCAACGATATAGAAGGGCAGATCGTCCGCGCGCGGCATGGCATAGTCCATGTAGGACGCGCTCTCCAACTGGCCATCTTCGTTATAACGCGCCGCTTCCAGCAGCGCCTGGCCGATGCCCTGCCCCAGACCGCCATGCACTTGGCCGGTCACGATCATCGGGTTCATGACATTGCCGAAATCATCCACGGCTGTCATGCGGTCTACCCGCACCTTGCCCGTATCCGGATCAACCTCGACCTCACAGCAGTAAGCGCCTGACGGAAACGTGAAGTTGGCCGGATCATAGAAGGCTGTTTCCTCCAGCCCCGGCTCGATGTCTTCAATCGGGAAATTATGCGGGATGTAGGCCTTGAGGGCTACCTCGCCAAAGGAAACGCCCTTGTTCGTTCCCACGACCGAGAATTGACCGTCCTTGAGCTCGATATCGGTCTCGGCAGCTTCCAGCATATGTCCTGCGATCTTCTTGGCTTTGGCGATGATCTTTTCGGTGGCGCGGACAACGGCAGAGCCACACACCGCAAGGCTACGCGACCCGTAGGTGCCCATCCCGAAGGGGATCTTGGACGTATCGCCATGCACGATGTCGATGCTTTGGGCGTCGATGCCCAGCATATCGGCGACAATCTGCGGGAACACGGTTTCATGGCCCTGGCCGTGGCTGTGCGCGCCGACCATGACACTGAGGTTGCCCGTGGCGTTCACCCGCACGGTCGCCGCATCATAGAGACCCACACGGCTGCCCAGCACGCCGACAAGGTTGGAGGGCGCAATGCCGCAAGCCTCGACATAGGCGTTCACACCAAATCCGCGCAGCAGGCCTTTGGCCTCGGACGCCTTGCGGCGCTCAGCGAAACCCGCAACGTCCGCAACTTCCTCCATCTTGTCCATCAGGGCGTCGTAATTGCCGGAATCGTATTCCAGACCGGCCGCGGAGGCGAAAGGATACTGGTCCGGCTTGATGAAGTTTTTGCGCCGCAGGGCAATCGGGTCCATGCCCAACTCGCGTGCGCATTTGTCGATGACCCGCTCCAGAGAATAGGTCGCTTC
>DDNW01000034.1:0-341 GCA_002341345.1 Erythrobacter sp. UBA2510 | reverse complement strand
GCCGACCGGCACCGCGGTAGGCGTCGACCGGCGCGGTGTTTGTAAACACCGCTTTGACGTTCACATAGACATTCGGCACCGTATAGTTGCCCGCCATCAACGTGCCGTGCAGAAAGGTCGGCGTGGCAGTGGCAAAGTTTGACAGGTAGGCACCGACGTTTGCATAGGTCTCGGTGCGGAAGGCCAGAAAGTTGCCTTCGGCATCTGTGGCCAGTTCAATTGTGGTCACATGGTCACGGCCATGGGCATCGGTCAGAAACGCTTCGGTCCTGTCGGACGTCCACTTGACCGTGCGACCCACGCGTTTCGCCGCCGCCAGCACCAGTGCCTCTTCGCCGTAG
>DDNW01000158.1:9207-9465 GCA_002341345.1 Erythrobacter sp. UBA2510 | reverse complement strand
CTAAGTAAATCATGAGACGTATCCTGTGCATCGATGGCGGTGGCATCAAAGGCACCCAACCCGCGGCCTTTTTGGCGGGTTTGGAAGAAGACCTTGATGAACCGATTGGCCGCTACTTCGACTTGATTGCGGGAACGTCAACCGGGGGCATTCTCGCGATCGGCCTCGCCCTAGGCATCCCGGCCAAAACCCTCCTCGAACTCTACGAAAATCGCGGGCCGACGATCTTCGGGCAAGCGGGGGACAAGAGCTGGCTCG
>DDNW01000158.1:1311-9019 GCA_002341345.1 Erythrobacter sp. UBA2510 | reverse complement strand
GGACAAAAGGCCCGGGACGCGCGTGCCGCCCTGCGTCACCTGGTCAAGCCCAAGCACGAAGCGTCTACGCTTCGGGACGAGCTCCGCGCTGTCCTCGGTGACAAGCTCATCGGCGAAGCGGAGACCCGGTTGCTCATCCCGGCCTGGGATGCCGATCAGCGCAGCGTCTACATCTACAAGACGTCACATCATCCGCGGCTCACCAAGGATTACCGGAAGCCGGCCCTCGACGCCGCGATGGCGACGTCAGCCGCTCCGACCTATTTCGCGCGCCACAAGACGGTGGATGATGTCGGGCTTCTCGATGGCGGCACCTGGTGCAACAATCCGGTGGGGGTCGCGACCGTCGAAGCGATCTCGATGCTCGGCTGGTCTCCGCAGGACCTGCACATCCTGAGCCTCGGCTGTGTCGACGAGGTCTACATGCTTCCCGAGTCTCCCGGCAAAGCCGGACTCGGGTTGAAGGCCCTCAGCCTTCTCATGGACGGTCAATCCCGCGGAGCGCTCGGCATTGCCCGTCATCTGACAGGCGATCCGCACGACCGGACGGCTGTTCACCGGTATTCGCCGAGCGTGCCTCAGGGTTTCTTTTCCCTCGACGACATCACCAAGATCCAGAGGCTCAAGGGGCTTGGCGCTTCGAGCGCCCGGCACGCGAGTCCCACACTGAACCCCATCTTCTTCCAGCAACCTGCCGAGCCGTTCGTGCCCGTGCATCAACTCGAACGGAACGCGGCATGAACCAGATCTTCTCGCACCCTCTCACCGATACCGCCATTCAGCGGCGGGCACAGGTCTTCACGATCCTTGAAGAAATCTGCCAGGAGCTGGAATGGACGCAGACCCAGTTTGAGAAAGCCCGAACCAGCTACGAGGCGGTCGCGGACTGGTTGTCCGGATCGAGCGACCCGATGCTTGCTTCCCTCCATGTCTACCTACACGGCTCTGGCGCACTCGGCACCTCGATCAAACCGATCGGGCGCGACGAGTTCGATGTCGACCTGATCAGCTTCATTCTCGGCCTTGGCCCGGAAATCGCACCGGCACGCCTGAAGGCCGCGATCGGCAAGCGCCTGCGCGAGCACGCCTACTATGCCTCTATCCTGGAAGAAAAGAAGCGCTGCTGGCGCCTGAACTACGCCGGTGACTTCCACCTCGACATCTCCCCGACCATTGCCAATCCGAACTGCATGAACGGCGGTGAGCTGGTGCCCGATCGCAAGCTGCGGGATTGGCACGCGACGAATCCCCGGGCCTATCGCGCCCTCTTCGACGAACGGGCGGCCCTGGTCCCGAGGATGACACGGTCGATCATCGCGGCGCAGCGCGATGCGGCCACGACCGAGCCCTTCCCAGTCCGTCAGTCCGTCAAGGGCATTCTGCGGCGGACCGTGCAGCTCCTGAAGCGTCACCGGGATCTGGAGTTCCTGCATGTTCAGGAGGACATCGCGCCGATCTCGATCATCATCACGACCCTGGCCATGCGATCCTATGAGATGTGTGTGAGGCGCCACGTTTTCGCAGACGAGCTCCAAGTGCTGATCGACACGATACGTCTGATGCCGGACTTCATCGAACGCCCGCTGGTCAATGGCCGCCAAATCTACGCGGTCTGGAACGAGACCACCAACGGCGAAAATTTTGCCGAACGTTGGAATGAAGAACCCGCGCGGGTCGAGGCCTTCTACAAATGGCACGGCAAGGCGCTTGCGGATTTTGAATCCCTGCGTGACCTCGTTGGCCTCGACGCGATTGTCGGCTCCATGAAGGACAGCCTGGGCGACAAACTTGTTGCCCGGACCATGAACCGGCGGATGGATGCGCTGAACGAGGGCCGGAAGACGGGGGCACTCGTGCTTGGTGCGGGTGTTGGCCTGACCACCCAAAAATCGGCCGCTTCGACGCCCGTTCCCAAGAACGAGTTTTTCGGGGACTAGGCGCGATGGCGGGATCGACCACGAGAAACCAACTGTCACTGCCCCAGCAGTACCTGTTCCTTCAGAGGACGAAGACGATCTCCGGCGAAGGTGTGCTCGGGCCCGGCCGTTTGGAGTGGCGATTTCGGGCGAAACCGACGCCGCTTTCCCGGTTATATCAGGTCACGCTTGTCCTGGAGAGGGACGGGACGCCGGATGTTCGGGTCGTAGCTCCTGACTTGAGGCTGCTCGCCGGCGGACGCGACCTGCCGCATATCTACCATGACCCGGATCGGCTCTGTCTCTATCTGCCCGGGACCGGACAATGGGATGCCAGCAAACGTTTGGACCTCACCATCATCCCCTGGACCCACCTCTGGCTGATCTATTTCGAGGAATGGCTCGTGTCGGACGACTGGAAGGGCGGGGGAAAACACCCTGGAGAGCATGACCCAGACGAAGGCAACCGCGCATTGCGCCGCAGCCTGCGCCGTATGCGTTAAGTTTCGTATGATCATCGTTCTCGGGTCGGTTCGGAGACACCCCGGATAGGGGGCGCTAGAGCTGGTAGAGACGGGTGATTAGGTCGAGGCCAGTTTCTCGATCGATGGGGACACCGAAGGCGTTCGGGTCGAAGTTTGCCAGCCCGTTCACCCGCACCACGTAGGCCCTGAGGTCAGCTTTCAGTGGCTCGGTGACCTCGATGGGCTGATCGGTCGGGAGAAGTTGAAGCAACCTAAACACATCGTTCCGGTGCTTCCGGATATCGCTTCCCTTGGCATTCGCGTCCCCATCATCCTTTCGCTGAGACAGGTCGACGAATGCTCTGGCCTTGAACGGGATGAGCAGGCGCTCATCGAGTACAAGAATTTCGTCAATGACGCGACGGCTCTCGAGGAGTGCCTCGTAGTAGTCCGTGTCCAACAGGATCGCGGAAAGGCTCAGGGTTTCGTCCGAAACCTCAACCACCGTCAGCCCCGCATCCTCCGGGATTTCCAGCGCTTCTGGTTTGCGCGCAAAGAGCTCGAGCATCGCCGGATACGATGGGTCGGTCGGATTGTGGAACCTGTAAAACTCCCGACGGCCGTTGCTGCGTTCGCGCGCCTGATAACCACCACCATCCAGGAAGGCCTTCAGGGACTGCGCGAAAGACGGATCCACGACCTCGACGCAGAGCACCATGTCGATGTCGTTGGTTTGGCGGAAATCGATGCCGACCTCCTCGAAAATCATCGAACATGCGGTGCCGCCGATAACCGCATAATGGTCGGCATGGTTCGCGAAATGCTCTCGAAACTTGTCCAGGCCGACTACCATGCGAACTCTTCCAACAATTGTTCCGCGGCGGCTTCCAGCCGCTCGTCGGGGTTGTCGCGGAACTGCAGGTAGAGCGACAACGCGTCCACCTCATGCGTACCCGACACGATATCGGGGTCGTACCACCAAACGTCGATCGCGAAGTTCGGCTCCTCCTCCTGTTCGACCTCTTTCCCGAACTCGCCACTTTGAATCCGCTTCCAGTCCTTTGGCCCGGCAGCAAAACGCAGGATGCGGGGCCTGGACATCGTCGAGCGTTCCGAAAGCGCACTTTCGCCACCGATAGGCAGATACTCTGGCAATGGACTGCCGTAGAAGCCCTTCGGCAGAGAGGGTGCCCGAAACCAATGTTCGGCTTTGACCGGCGAGCGCAGTCTTGAAGCCGCGGCTTCGAACAATTCTCGAGGAGCTTCGGAGAACTGGATATGCTTGCTGCGCCCTCGCGCTTCCACATGCGCAAGCTCGCTGGCCTCCAGCTCTTCGAAGGCGCGGCCGATTGACATAGCCGAGTATCGCAAGATTTCCGCGAGATCGCTCGGTCGCGCGTTTTCCACGTCCCTGAGGTTCAGGTGTCGCAAGAAGAGTGCCTGCGATGCCGGCGACAGTTGATCTTCCGAGAAATCCCGTCTTCGCCGAAAATGTTCTCTGAGGTCCATCGCAAGTTGAGGAATGAAGAGCTGGTTTCCTGGCACAATGAAGGCTGCGGACTCCTCTATGAGCCGGCTGCGTTGATAGGCGGAAAGGTGGTCCAGGACCAATACGAGGATCCCCTCAAAGTGGCGTTGGATAGCTCCAAGCTGTTTGGAAAGCCCTGTAGGATTCTTGGCGTCCTCAGACTTCGGGACGACGAGCAAGATCGTATGCCCGAAGAGCTCCGTTTGTCGGTACTCGAATCCATTGGCAAGAAAGAGCGGCAACCCTTTCTTGCTCCCCCAGGCCTTCAGGCTGGCTGGCACATCAAGCGTTGTACGCAGGTGGGACTGCGCATCCTTGATGAGGTCCTGGGAGGATTTCTGATCCACTTCTAACATGAGTTTGGAAGCTAACATTGATAGTGTTAGTTTTCAAGACCGATGTTAGTATCGTCGCTGTGAACTGTGATCCCGGTGCCGACCGTGTTTCCGCAGACGGCGACGCGGTCAGGTGCCCGTTGCATGATGGTGCGATCCATCCTATCTTGTAGATGCTCTTGGCAGGAGCATGGCACTCGCCGTTCCGAAGCTGCAGGCAGCACTGCCCGAAGATCTTTCTAGCGATCCCCATCAGCTAACACTCTGGCTTGTAGGGCGGTAGGCGAGTGACGTTCGGTGTCAAGCCGGGAGATAGCTATGTTGATCGATGGTCCACGACCTACCACCCTAGTTGGGGTGAAACGCCTTGCCAAGCAGCTGAAGAAGACAAACGGAATCAAGCATTCTGACGCGCTTGATCTTGCTGCCAAATCTGCCGATTGTGTCAACTTTCGTCATGCACATCGCACTTTGCCGACCAATGGTTTCACGAACTCCAAGCCCTATGTGTTGCTGACAATCTACTGGCTCGACAAGGAGCGCGGACATCGCTGCGGGCGGGAAACACTGCGGATTGAGCTTTCCAAGCCGATCCTCGAACTCTGCCCCAAAAGCACGCTCAGATATGTTCGCGGATTCGGAAACCTTCGAATGGTTGCCGATGACCATTTTGTCTGTGATGACATTGCCCACAAGCAAGAATATGCGCGGGATCGGCTTTGTACAGCTGAGCGTTCGCTTCGTTTTATGGAGCATACCGGACTGCGACCGAACCGAGACCGCAGGAACTACCCCAGAATTCTGGACACCGACAAGCTACCCAATATCGACCATTCGACTGACTGGGTAGATCCGGCCAGTAGTCAATTCGTCCTGATTGACGAGCCCTATGGCAACGCGCCCGACGATTCAAATCGCGCAGCATGGGCGACCCGCAACGGCTGGCGGCTTGAAAAGGCGTCTTGGCCCGGGATGTATCGGCCCTACGATTGCGATCTCTATGTCGGTATCGACACACGCTCAGGATACGACGTTGACGCTCTGATGGAAAAGATCAATGCCATGCCAGAGCCAGTCGTCAGCGAAAACTGGACGGGAGAATCTGTACCTTCATGGGAGACGTTTCTCAGCCCCATGGCGAAGACGAAACAGGACGAACGCCGCGCAAGGTGCAAGGGGATGATCTATCCCTCTCCGAGCAAGGCCACCGTGCCCTATAACTACAACCCCGGGTGTTCGCGCCGCCGTCCAGCTGGTGAACTCGGAATTGATGGCCATGTGCAGGCAGGCCGCGTGATCAAGGCGGTAATGTCGTCGCAGCATGCACCAGGCGGAGTCTATACGCGGTTGAGTTCGCTTCGGTCAGATCTCGAAGATTGGCTGGGCCTTGAGATTGGCCGGGGGCAACTTGAGGACGCTGAGTTCTTCGAGGTCTACTACACCAGAACCGAAGAGGATCACGCGTTTCTGCAGACATTGACCTCTGCTGATGACGTTGTTGCAGCCCTTCGTAGGATAGCACGGATGTTGAAGAATGCTTATCCCGATTGCGCCCCACTTCGCCAACAGCTTCGGCGCATTGAAATGTCCGTATCGATGATAGAAAAGGCGAGGTAACTTGCGTTGCGCGCCAAAGGAATATTTGGTTCGCAACCGTTCTCTTCTAGGCGCGGTCAATATCAAGGCAAGGGAATCCTCTGATCATGGACTATCCGGAAATTTGTAGGGAAGCTTTTGCTTTGGTCGACGATATCGGCAACGGGGCTTTCAACAACGAGTTCAGTGAACGTGGGACACTTGCCACGACTGTTGAAGTCGCCATGCCCGTCCTTGCGATCTTTCGTCAGTTGAACCCCGATGACCCGAACTCGATTGCTGATGCGCAGTCTCGGCTTTTCAAGATCGCCTCGGGAGAGCAGGGCGTGTTCTCGCGCTATCCTGCACTGGCCGCTTTTTCGCTTGGCGAAAGAATAGACGTTCAGTAGCTGCCAGCGAGGACGCAAGACGGTTAAGCGAGGCAAACCTTTGCCTCGCTTGTTCGTTGCAGACGAAGCAAAACAGATCGCTAGCCAGCCTGATCGCTACCCTTTCCTTCCCGGATACGACGCAATAGCTCTTTGTCCGTTGGGTCGGCACCGTTCATAATCGCCTCCACCTGAAGGAGGTGCTGCGAGGCACGCCTCAAGTCCCGTGGAATGAGCGCTTCAGTTCGTGTTCGGGCTCTGTCCTCAACAATCTCGTGCCCTTCGTGAACAGCCCACCCGATGAACCCCCTCTCGAAACGTTCTTTCGTTTGGTCGTCTAGGTGAAGTTCTTGAGCTGGTTCACCCTCTCGTATCCGGAGAACCTGAAAGCCTCGATGAAACCCGCCCCGCCAGTTCTCTTGTCGTTGGCCGGCTCTCTGCGACCTCTTTGGCATCGGGGTCAGCGCGACCCTCACGTAGACATCCGGGTCGTCGATATTGATCAGTGCCAACGCCAGATCAAGCGGCTCGCCAAGTGTGCTGTGCGTCCAAATGTTGTGATCGAGGAGGTAGCTATCGCCTTCATGCGCCCAGTATTCGCCGTCAGGAATCCAGAACATGGGCCGATCATCGAGAAGGTCAGGCGTCGCAAACCCAATCGGTTCCCAAACCTGCGTGAGTGGCTGGGACAGCCTGAACCGGATGCTCCCATGTTCCACGAATTGTTTCTGGCCGAGATGGGGGGCCACTGCCGATAACAGGCGCAACGCCAGATCTAGGTCGGTGACCGACGGCGTATCGCCTTCATCAAGAAGGACCCGCACCCCTTGAGATGCATGGCTTTCGTCGGGCGTACGCCCATAGAACTCCGGAATAGACAGCACGCAATCGAAGGGGCCAACAACGATCCGAAGCGCACTGCAAGCATTCTGCGCCAAGGTGGAGTACAGTTCGATGGAGTTTAGGTTTTGGATTGCGTTGAAGACGAGTTGCGCGGCGATCGGTTCCAGGTCGGATGCATATGCTTCGGCGATGCCAATGGCGTCCCCACGATTCAAGATCAGTTTTGCGTCGATGGATGCCTCGCTGTACCCATTCCCTTCCACGACGCTGAGTTCTAATCCAATGATCGGATCGCTTGCGTGCCGCATCGCAAATAGCGGGCGGGCTTCTTCGACCAGATAGGCGAGGTCAACTCCATTCCCTGTGTTTTTCACTTCGGCCAAGCGCGCGGGGAATTCTTTTGCGCTTCGATTGATCGCGGGGATGAAACTGGTGTTCTGCCCCGTCTGTGGGTGGGCTCGCTTGGTTTGTTTCGCTTTAAGCGCGCCCCAGTTTGAGCCCGGGGAGATTGCGGCGGCAAGATCGTTCAAGAGTGTCAGCTTGGTAGGGCGATTTTCACCGGTCCATCTTTCCAGAATTCGGTCGACGCCTTTTGACAGGTCTTCGAGCTTGATCGGGAAGGTCTCGGCTGACTGCACATCAGTGTTCAGGTTCATTT
>DDNW01000158.1:900-1212 GCA_002341345.1 Erythrobacter sp. UBA2510 | reverse complement strand
ACATCAGTGTTCAGGTTCATTTTGCTCATTCCTCTGGCGTGCCTCCGAAACCAATTCAAGCCGTGGGCCCTATAGCAGGAGTCGGAAAGCGCGCAGCTGATTGAGCAAACCGATGAATATCCAGAAGCTCGGCAAACCAGGATCCAATGGGCCCGGATCAGGTTCGCTGGGTTGGTTTCCACCTGCTGCGCCGACCTGTACTTTACAGCGCGCCAGCCCCAAGTGAGCTTCTCGAGCTTACATCGTGGACGTTCGGCAAGCAACTACCTGTGGGCCCCTCTCGATGATCTTGGCCCCTCCTGCCCTTTGGTC
>DDNW01000158.1:0-658 GCA_002341345.1 Erythrobacter sp. UBA2510 | reverse complement strand
TCCCTGCGACGTGCCGCTGGCCGTGCCGTCTCCTCGGAGCCAGCCCGACCAGCCGTCGCATGGTCGTGGCAACGCTTCATCTCGGCCATTCGGTAACGGTCGCTGGGGCGGGCGCGTTACATCAGTGATCTCGTACCTCGCATCTCGCCAGTGTTGGTCCTCGCTTTGCCGGACACGCAGCTCCACGCCGCGATCATGGGTCGCAAACGATGTCCGACGACCACAGGATCGCACTGGCCGCAACTGGCATAGGGCCGGTGATGGTCGTGCTGTGCAAATCCAAGCTATCGGGCTGCCGAAGAGCGTCCGCTCGAAATCCCGGTGAGCCGAGCACGGTATCGGGGCTTTGACGGTCTCCCTGCTGCTCTTCCAGACAACACACATCGCATTGCCATGAGAACCAGCCGTCGCGGCACGTGAGCCAGGGGCAGGCAAAGCTCTGACTCGCCCGGGTCCGGATCGGTGCAAGAAGACAGAGAAGACACCGCCCCCGCAGCTACTCTGTTTGCAGTTCACCCAGTTTCCTTCGCGGCCAACGCACTTCTCCCTTTGTCTGAGTTGCATGACATGCTGGTCGCAGCTGTCGTCCCGTCCACAAAGGTTGTCGCCGATCTTTTTCCCCTGATCCTGCGGATCATTCCTCGCGAGGCAAAAAGAC
>DDNW01000090.1:26803-28096 GCA_002341345.1 Erythrobacter sp. UBA2510 | reverse complement strand
CATCTACGAGCTCTACACTGAGCTGCAGGACCAGGCCGCCTATGACGCGGTGCAGGCGCTCAACGTCGGCGATACCCCGCTGACCGACAGCTTCAACTACACCGCGACCGATGGCGACCTGACTTCGGCTTCGACGCTGACGATCTCGATCTTTGGTGCGAACGATGCGCCAGTCGTGACCGGCGACACCGCCGTGGTCTCGGAAGAGGGACTCTCGGGCGCGAATGCCGACACCACCGGCAATCCGACCGACACGACCAACGACTTCCAGGCCTCCGGCCAGATCACCATCACCGACGTCGACAATGCCAGCCACACGGTCACGCTGGGCGTGCCGGTGACGCCGGGCCTGACCTCGGGTGGCCTGACGGTCAACTGGCAGGTGAGCGGCGACGGCAAGGCGCTGGTCGGTTCGACCTCGGCCGGCAATGTCGTGCTGGTCGCCATCGACGATGACGGCAACTGGACGCTCGACCTTATCAAGCCGCTCGACCATGCCAATGCCTCGGGCGAGAACCTCCTGTCCTTCAACATACCGGTCAGCGTCAGCGACGGCGTTGCCAGCGACGACGCCACCATCTCGGTGACTGTCGAGGACGACAGCCCGGTGGCCTTCAGCCCGGTGGCGATGACCGACACCGACATGGCGACCGGCATCACGCAGGACGATTCGATCCCGAACAGCGGTTCGGCGGTGGTCACGCGCCTGATCAACGATGCCAATAATGACGGTGTTGGCGAGAAATTCATCGGCAGCGATGGTTTCGGCAGCCTGACCTTCATTGGCGGCACTGACGGCGATGTGCTCGAGAATACCTCGGCGGTCGGCGTTACCTCGGGCGGCGACACGATCTACCTGTTCGGCTTCGGCACGGACACGCTGGTCGCGACCACCGATGCCACCAACGCCGATGCCGGTGCCAAGGTGTTCGAGGTCACGCTCGACGAGGGGACCGGCTTCGGCAATGATGCCACCTATTCGATCGAGTTCTTCCAGACGCTGGACGACGGTTCGGGCTTCGTGTTCGATGACTTCTCGAGCGCGCCTGCCGGCCAGAACGAGTGGATGGGCTTCGACGCTGACGGCGGCAACATCAACCTGTCGCAGAACGACAGCGAGGATCTGCTGATCACCGGCCTCTTCGGCGGCTCGGTCAACACCAGCTCGGCCGATATCGGCAGCAACAACCAGTGGATCGACGAGGACGAGGGCATCCGTCTCGACTATGTCGTCGATGTCGCGGGTGGCGGTGCCGAGAAGACCGCGCAGGGTTACACGATCGAGGGCCACTA
>DDNW01000090.1:20949-26745 GCA_002341345.1 Erythrobacter sp. UBA2510 | reverse complement strand
TTACACGATCGAGGGCCACTATCTGGTCAGCGCCACGTCCTTCCGCGTCAACCAGGCCAAGAGCGGCAATCCCGCGATCACGATTGCGCTGTTCTTCGACAACGATAGTGGCAACATCAAGGATCTGGACGGATCGGTCGTTAACGTCGACCTGACCTCGATCAAGGTCACCAACGATGCCAATGTCGATGTCACCGGTAGCGTGACCATCACCGATAATGGTGACGGCACCGTAACGGTCAGCAATCTGCTGGCGGGCTACACCGTCTCCTTCGCGGGCGTCACCGATTACAATGCGGTGGAACTGAGCCACGCCGGGGCAGGCGATTTCGCACTGAACCAGTTCGGTGTGGAATCGGCAGTGTCGGGCAACGATATCGGCCTCAGCTTCGACGTCCAGGCCGAAGATGCCGACGGCGACACCTCCACTGGCGCGATCGATTTCATCGTCTCGCCCGCGGCGGTTGCGCCGGTCGCGATCGACCTCGACGGCGACGGGGTGGAATTCCTCGGGCTCGCGGACGGTGTCGTGTACGATTATGGTGAAGGTCAGGTTTCCACGGCCTGGGTGCATGGCGACGACGGCCTGCTTGCGCATCAGACGGCGGATGGCCTCGACATCGTCTTCACCGACGATGCACAGGGTGCGACGAGCGACCTCGACGGTCTCGCCAAGGCTTATGACAGCAATGGCGACGGCGTGTTCGATGCCAGTGATGCTGCTTTCGCCGAGTTCGGCGTGTGGCAGGACGCCAACAGCAACGGCTTGCTGGACGAGGGCGAATATGTCTCGCTCACCGATGCCGGGATCGTTTCGATCAGCCTGACCTCGGACGGCGTGGCCTATTCGGCGGCCGGCGGCGATGTCGGAGTGGTCGGTACCGCTACGGTCACCTTTGCCGACGGTTCGACCGGTGATGCGGCCGACGCGAGCTTCGCCATCGAGGCCGTCATGGATGCCATGCTTTCCATGGGCGATGATGGTGAATTTGGCGCTAACACACAGGATATGCCGCTGGTCGCCGCAACGGTTGCCGACGCGTTGTCCGACGGGGCGATGGATCAGCTGGTCGATAGCTATGCCGCGCCGCTGGGAACCGATACCGGGGCTGACAGTGGTTCTGCGGACTTGTCGGCATTGCTGGCATCGGGCACCGACAGTGGCCTTAATGTCGCGTTTACTCTGCCGGAATATGTGGTGGACGACAACGCTATGGCGGTAGTATCGCACGCCTGATAGGGGTGATTTTGCAATAGGAGGGGGGACTTATGCGTCTCAAAGGCACTGCAGCAACGGCTGCCATGGTTGTAGCCATGGCTTGGTCGCAGGGCGCCGCCGCGCAGAATTCCGACTATGACAGCCTGATGGCCATGGACAATGGCGGGCTACGCTCGGAACTGGAGCAGCGGTACGAAGCGGGCCTTGCGGCCTCGCTCGACCCGGCGATTTCCGGCGCGAACGATCCGCGTTACCTGTGGGCGCTCGAAACCAAGACGCAATGCGCCATCGCGATCGGCTTCATGAAGAGCGCGACCCGCGACGAAACCAGCATCCGCAAATGCACCAATGCCTATGCGATGATGAGCTATGTCACCGCACCGCCGGTGGTGCAGGCACCGCCGCCGCCACCGCCGCCGCAGCGCCCGGACATCTGCGATGACGAGATCGTCGGGATTGTCTTCTTCGAATTCGATTCCGCGACCATCCCGGCCGAAGGCGGGCAGACGCTCGACCAGGTCGTGGCCAATATTCCGGTCTGCGGCTGGACGAGCCTTGGCGTGTCGGGGCACACCGATACTTCCGGCTCGGCCGCCTATAACCTTGGCCTCTCGCGTGAGCGCGCTGATACGGTCGCCGCCGCGCTGGAAAGCCGGGGTGTCGTCACCTCGGCGCTGAACGTCAGCGCCGAAGGCGAGAGTCGGCCGCGCGTCCCGACACCCGACGGTACACGCAGCCCGCAGAACCGCCGCGTCGAAATCACGGCGAACTGAGGCGGGGGAGAGAACCATGAACCACTTCACCAAATTCGCCGCCGCCGCGCTGCTTTCCTGCACCGCCCTGTCGGTTTCCGGCATGGCCAGTGCGCAGCCCGTCAGCGAGCCCGTGGACATGCGTCAGGCGATCGAGATCGCCATGGCAACCAACCCGGAAATCATCCAGGCGCAGATGAATACCGAGGCGATCCAGTTCGAACGCGATCAGGCGCAGGGGCTGTATTTCCCGACCATCGACGTCGAGGCTTCGGCCGGTGTCCGTCGGCTGGAAAACAACACCCGCCGCACGCTGGGTATTTCGGACAACTGGCTGAACCCGATCGAGGGGCAAATCCGGGGCGACTGGACGATCTTCGATTTCGGTCGCCGTCGCGGCGAATTGCTGCGGCAGGCGGCACGCGTCGACGGGGCCTCGCTGCGCGTGGTCGAACGTTCCGAATTCGTCGCGCTGCAGGTGGCGCGCCAGTATCTCAACATCCTCCTGCAGGAGCGCGTCGTCGCCGCTGCCGATGACAATGCGCTGTTCCACGAACAGCTGACCGCCAGCCTTGGCGAAGGCGTCGAGCAGGGCTCGATCTCCATCGCCGACCAGCAGCAGGCCGAGGAGCGGCTGCAGGCAGCGGTCGTGCTGCGTGAGGAGGCCCGCAAGGACCTGACCGACGCACGCACCTCGCTGCGTCGCCTGACCGGTCTCGACATCAACCAGGTGGTGATGCCCGGCGATCTGACCGCGCTGATGCCCAACAATCTCGAAGCGGCGATCGGTGCGGCGCGGACCAGCAACCCGCTGGTGCGCGAGGCGCAGGCCGACGTCGATGCCGCCAATGCCATGATCAAGGCCGCGCGCGGCGATCTTTTCCCGACCATCGGGGCCGAAGTACGCGGCCGCGTGGGCGAGGATATTGATGGCTTCCAGGGCCACACCAATGACGTGATGGGCCGCATCTACCTGCGCTGGACGCTGTATAACGGCGGCATCAAGGAAGCGAATGTGCAGGAGATGACGCGTCGCGCCAGCGAAGCGCGCTATCGCATGCATGACCGCATCCGCGAGGCGGAAGAGGACGTGACCAACGCCTGGACAGTGCTCGAAACGCAGGGCCGCGTCGGTCAGGCGCTCGAACGTCAGTCGGAAGTCAGCGACGACCTGCTGCTGAGCTATCGCGAGCAATTCAACATCGGGCGCCGCTCGCTGCTCGACGTGCTCGATGCGCAGAACACCCGCTTCAATACGCAGGTGCGCCGCGAAACCTCACGCTTCTCCGAAATTTTTGCTGCCTATCAGGTGCTTGCCTCGACCAATCGCTTCCTTGAAGCGCTCAATGTCGCGCCAGGTGCCGGGGCCGGCATGGAAGAGCGTGAACGGTTTAATTACGGACCATCTGTAGAGGCCGAGCTGTCCCGTCGGCGCAACCCGCGCTGAGGGACTAGAGCTTAGGGGCGGTTGAGCTCGACAGGCCCCGGTTAGAAGGTGACGTGTACCAGTCGGGGGATCTGACCCAGAACGAAGCCAACGCCCAGCGGCTCGATCCGGTGCTTGCCGCGATCGGCCATCTGGCCGCGCGCTTTGGGCTGGGCACGCCGCCGGGCCTGTTCGACATGCTGCCGCGCAATGCGCAGGGCCATCTGCCCTTCCATCAGGCAGGGGCCGCGCTTGAACTGGTCGGCCTGAATTTTGAACCGCGCGGAGGCCGCAAGCTGCCCCGGCGCGACGATTTCTACCCGGCGATGATCAATCTGGCGCGGGGCGGCGCCGCCGCGCTGCTCGAAGTTGCCAATGACGACGTGCTGGTGGTTCTGACCGGCGAGAGCGAGGCCAGCTGGCGTCCGCTCGCTGACATCGAGAACGATTTCGCGGGCGAATTTCTCTCGGTCATCGGCAATCCCGACAAGCTGCGCGAACAGGATGCGCCCTGGCATGCCAAGGGGCGCGGGCACTGGTTCTGGTCGGAGCTGCGCAAGGAGCGCAAGGCCTTCCGCCCGGTCCTCGTTGCCTCGCTGATCATCAACTTCCTCGCTCTGTCGCTGCCGCTGTTCTCGATGAACGTCTATGACCGGGTGATCCCGAACGAGGCGGAGGCGACGCTGTGGGTCCTGGCCTCGGGCGTGCTGCTGGCCTTCGCGGTCGAGTTCGCGCTGCGTCAGGCACGCAGCAATGTGATCGACCAGATCGGGCGGCGGCTCGACCTCAGGCTCTCGCAGAAGATCTTCGCCCGCCTGCTGGCCGCCCCGCTGGCAAGCCGTCAGGGCAGCACCGGCGCTATGGCTGCACGGGTCAGCGAATATGCGATCGTGCGCGATTTCTTCGCCTCGACCACGGTGGTGCTGGTGGTCGATATCTCGTTCCTCGTGCTGTTCATCGCAGTGATCGCCTATATCGCCGGGTGGCTGGCGCTGGTGCCGCTCACAGCCATGGCGCTGATGGCTATCGTCGGCTGGAACTTGCAGAAGAAGGTTACCGACGCGGCGCGCGATGCGCAGGCCGATCATGGTCTCCAGCAAACCATGCTGGTCGAATCCGTCGCCGGTATGGAAACACTCAAGAGCGTGTCCGGCGAACGTTCGATGCTCGGTCGCTGGCATGGGCTGGCCGAAATCGGCAGTGCCTCGCAATTGCGGCTGCGGCGGATCAATGCCGTGGCCGTGGCCATGGCGTCGAGCTTCCAGCAGGTGTCCAGCGTCTCGCTGGTCGTAGGCGGTTATTACATGTTCGCGGCGGGCAAGATCACGATGGGCGCGATCATCGCGATCGTCATGCTCGCGTCGCGCTCGCTCGCGCCTGCCGGACAGATCGCCTTCCTGCTGACGCGCGGGCGGCAGGCGAACGAGGCGCTCGATTCGATCGAGAACCTGTTTTCCGGCGAGGATGAGCGCCATCAGGGCAGCATGGCGTTGCCCGTCAGCAAGGCGGGTCATCAGATCACCCTCGAAAACTGCGGCTTTATCTATCCGGAGAGCAATGTCGCGGCGCTGACCGGCATCAATATGTCGATCAGGCCGGGCGAACGAATTGCGGTGATCGGCCGGGTCGCTTCGGGCAAGTCGACGCTCGGTCGCCTGCTGTGCGGCCTCTACCAGCCAGGCGAGGGCGCGATGCTGGTCGACGGGATCGACAGCCGCCAGTTTCGCCCCTCCGACCTGCGCCGGGCCTTTCGCTATGTCGGGCAGGATGCGAACCTGTTCACCGGCTCGATCAAGGACAATCTGGCGCTGGGCAAACCGGGGGCAAGCGAAGAGGATATCATTGCCGGATTACGCCTTTCCGGGGCCGACAGCTACCTTGCGCGCGACGCCTCGGGCTTCGATCGGCAGGTCGGTGAGCAGGGCCGGCGTCTTAGTGGTGGGCAGCGCGCCTTTCTCTCTTTGGCACGGGCGCTCGTAAGCCCTTGCGATCTGCTCTATCTGGATGAACCTACAGGCGCTATGGATTCACAGACCGAACGTCTTCTCGTCGACCGCCTCAGGAACGCCCTGCAGCCGGATCAGACACTGGTGGTCTCGACCCACCGCCCGGCGCTGTTCGCGCTGTGCGACCGCATCGTCGTGATGGATCAGGGCAAGGTCGTGGCCGATGGCCCGAAGGAGCAGATCCTGGGGCAGGCCGCCAAGCAGGCGGGGATCGACCGATGAGCGACAGCATCGGCCCTGAGCGGCGCAAGGCTCTGCATGTTATGGGGTGGAAGCTGGGTACCAGCTTTGCGCTGCTGGGTCTGCTTGCCGCCTCGACCGGAGCTGCAGCACCCGTAGCGCTGCGCAATGTGACGGAGTCACCGGCAGCGATCTCGGATGCGGGCAAGCCGC
>DDNW01000090.1:20196-20807 GCA_002341345.1 Erythrobacter sp. UBA2510 | reverse complement strand
GGGCAAGCCGCTGGCCGTCAACGAACTCGCGCAGCTTTCTCTTGGTACTTCGGCCAGGGTGCTGAGCAAGGGTAGCAGTGCGCAGGAACGCAATGAGGCGATCCCGCTCGCCGCCGGACCGCGCGATTCGATGACGGGTTTTGCGCCCATCGCCAGCAACGCCCCTGCCTATGCCAGTGCCGAGAAATGCCTTGCGCAGGCGATCTATTACGAGGCCGCCAACGAACCCGCTCAGGGCAAGCGCGCCGTGGCGCAGGTCGTGCTTAATCGCGTTCGCCACCCGGCCTACCCGGCATCGGTCTGCGGCGTCGTCTATGAAGGCTGGAACAGGCCCGTGTGCCAGTTCAGCTTCGTCTGCGACGGTTCGCTGACCCGTGCCCCGGCGGCGCGGCAATGGCGCGAGTCCGAGGCGGTGGCCAAGGCCGCGCTGGCGGGCGCGGTCGAGCCTTCGGTCGGAACCGCGACACATTACCATGCCGATTACGTGCTGCCGCGCTGGGCCTACACCCTCGCCAAGGTCGAGCGCGTCGGCACCCATCTGTTCTACCGCTTCCCCGGCAATGGCGGGCGGGCGCGCAGCTTTACTGCGCGCTGGTCGGGCAACGAACGCA
>DDNW01000090.1:18307-20092 GCA_002341345.1 Erythrobacter sp. UBA2510 | reverse complement strand
TCGGGCAACGAACGCATCCCGCAGATCGACTTTGCCCGCTTCAATCGCACGGACCTGTCGGCCGCTGCCGAGCCACTGGCGGGCATTGCCGCGCTGCCGCCCGATCCGACCGACCGCCGCGCCAAGAACGACATTGGCGGACGACTCGACACGACCAAGACCTGGCGCCTGGCCATTCCCGATCCGGTCGCGGCCAGCGCGTCCTATCGCGCAGCGCTTTCGGAACATGGCGAGACGGGCGAATAATGAGCGCGATTGCGAACCTGCGTGAGCGGGTTTCCCGCTGGGACCCCAATACGAAACTGATCGCGATCTGCGCGCTCGGGGCTGGGCTGCTGCTCGCGTGGAGCGCGATTGCGCAAGTGGACGAGATCACCCGTGGTTCGGGCAAGGTCATCCCGTCGAGCCAGGCGCAGCTCGTGCAACCGGCCGAGCCCTCGGTCGTCTCCGAAATCCTCGTCCGCAGCGGCGAGAGCGTGAAGGCCGGGCAGGTGCTGGTCCGTCTCGACGATACGCTTGCCTCGTCCGAACTGGGCCAGTTGCAGGCCGAGAACGAGCGGCTGTCCGCCCGTGCCGAACGCCTCGAAGGTGAGGCCAGCGGCAGCGCATTGGGCTGCGAAGATGGCTCGCTCTGCGCCGAGGAGCGCCGCTTGCAGGAAGTGCGCCTTGCTACCGCGCGCAGCCGCGAGGCCGCATTGGCCTCCGCCGTCGAGCAGCGCCGCCGCGACCTGAGCGAGGCAGAAGCGACCGCCAACGCGCTTGAACAGAGCGTATCGCTTGCCAGCGAGCAGGTGCGGATGCTCGAACCGCTCGCAGCCAAGGGCATCGTCCCGCAGACCGAATTGCTGACCGCTCAGCGCGAGCTGGTCGATGTGCGCGGGCGATTGCAGGCCGCGCGCCAGTCCGCCGCGCGTTCACGCGCCGCGATCAGCGAGGCGCAGGCCGAACTGCAATCCGCGCGGCTCGATTTCCGTCAGCAGGCCCTTAACGAGCGCAGCGAGGTGGAAACGCGTATCGCCGTCAACGAACAGACCATTCGCGGGGCCGAGGCGCGGCGCGACCGCAACGAACTGCGCGCGCCGGTGGCGGGAATCGTCAACGACGTGCAGGTCACCACGGTGGGCGGTTTCGTCAATGCCGGGCAGATGATCATGCAGGTTGTACCGGTTGGCGAGAAACTGCTGGTCGAGGCGCGCATCAGCCCGGGAGATCGCGGTTTCGTGAAGGTCGGCGACCCGGCCAACGTCAAGGTCACGGCCTATGACTTCTCTACCTATGGCGGACTCAGGGGCAAGGTGATCGAGGTCGGCGCGGACAGCATCTATGACGAGGTCGAGCGCGTCGCCTATTACCGCGTGCTGGTTGAAACCGACTCTTCCTACGTCTCGAAGGGCGGACAGCGGTTCGACATCGTGCCGGGCATGATCTGCGACGTCGAGATCATCACGGGGGCAAAGAGCATCCTGTCCTACCTGCTCAAGCCCGTCACGCGCGGGCTGGATGTCGCCCTGACCGAAAAATAGGTGGAAGTGCCGGTACGGATACGCGCCGGTTGCCAGATTACGCCTTGTTCGGCGCGCCGTGCAGGAAGGCTCGACCGGCGGTAAAGCTCATCGTTGCGCGGTAATCGTGCGTCTGGCTCGCATCGAGCAGCTGGTTGGTCGCATTGTCGAGCATGTAGTAGCGCCCGTCATGCTTCACGATCAGCACCGCATGGTCGGCATTGCGCACCAGATCGCGCGCCAGCACCAGATACATGTCCTCGCGCGCGACGCCCAGTGCGGC
>DDNW01000090.1:16517-18165 GCA_002341345.1 Erythrobacter sp. UBA2510 | reverse complement strand
GCGCGACGCCCAGTGCGGCGAGCATCTGGTATTTGAGGATGGCGAAGTCTTCGCAATCGCCGCTGCGGCGGCTCAACGTCTGACCGGCATTTGCCCAGTGATCGGCGACATGGCGGGCCACACGGTCATCGACATGGCGGACCTCGGTATTCACCCAGGAATTGACCTGCGCGAGCGCTGCAATGCCATTGGCCGGGCGGCCTCCCATGGCCTCGCGGACCTGCCCGCTGGACAGGCGCGCGCGGGCGACGCGGTTCCACTGGCGGTCGAACGGCGTCTTGCCGATGGCAATACGGCGCGTGGCGAGGAAGTCTTCGCTGGGCCGGGCCACAGCCAGCTGCGGTTGTACGACGGCTTCGTTCAGCGTGCGCTTCAAGATTGAGGGCCGGACGACCAGGTTGCTCGCCGTGCTTGCAACCGGGCACAATGCTGCCCGTTCGAGCGGGGTACGATTTGCGGTAGCGAGCGGCACGGCGGGCGTTTCGGCAAGGCCTGCCTGCTGTTGCTGGCGGATGCGGTCGAGCGCGCTCATCTGGCCTGACAGGATCGCGCTCGATTTGGAGGTCGAGGGGGTCATATCTGCCGGGGCGGGCGTGGCCCTGGCCAGTGCGGCGGTGCCGCAGGACAGATCGATGACGCTGACGGTGGACAAGGGCAGCACGGCCGGGGTCGGCAGGGCCTGCGCAGGGGTAGCCGCCAGCGCCGCGATGCCGGCCAGCAGCGCGGCGGAAAGATCAGAGGGGCGGGCTTTCCTGCAAATCATGCACCTTGTGTGGCGCACAAGGTCGATAGGAAGAGTCGACGGAACTGGTTAACTGCGCGCTCACAAATTCAGCTCATCGCGCTGAGGATAGTGCCTGTCGTGCCTTTATCGGAGGCGGCCCGCTGTGCTATCGGCCCGAGATTATGCAAAGACTGGTTCGCAAGGGCGATGCCGTTACCTGGCGGACGAGTGGCAATCTTCGCCGCCTGCTGTTGCTGCTGTCCCTGATCGTGCTTGCCGGTGCGCTCGCCTATGCGGCGATTGTCCGGCACAAGGCGATTGGTGGTCTGCTGGCACCGGGGGTCTATCCGGTACGTGTCGCCATGCCCGATATGCCGCAGGCGCTCCGCACTGTCATGGGAGAGAGCCGCGCCATTTCCGATCTGGCCATGCCGCCGGAACTGGCAGCGGAAGAGGATGGCGAGGAGATAGCAGGCGATGGGTCGGCGTTGATTGCGGCAGAGCAAGCAACTGCGGAACAGGCTGAAGTGGCATCAGCGGCTCGTGATGAGGCTCCATCTGCGGCGCGCAGGGCGGCAGGGGCCGATTTCCTGACCAGCTTCTCCGACCTTACCACCGGCGCGAGGGCGCGTCCCGCCCAGCCACCAGCTGCACGGGCCGCACCGGCGGCGCCATCGGCCAGGAGCGGAGCCACCGACAATAGCGTGCTTGATATCGCCTATGATCTTGATGCCGGGCCGGGCAGCGACGGTTCGGTTACGATCAGCAAGCGCCTGCGCCGGGGCGGGGCGTCGCTCGGTCCGCTCAAGTTGCAGGTCGACCGCAATTCCGGCCTCTTTGCCTCGCGCACCGATCTGGCCCAATTGCTGCCCGCCAAGGCCGCCCAGATCAACCGGCTGGAGGGCGATTATCTCTCGCTGTCGC
>DDNW01000090.1:7226-16378 GCA_002341345.1 Erythrobacter sp. UBA2510 | reverse complement strand
TACTGTCGCGCCTGCGCGAGGCAGGGGTCAATTTGCGCTATGACGCCGCGCGCGATGAGCTGGTGGTGCAGGAATAGGAGATTGGCGAAGGGATCAGGCGAGCAGCATCTGCCCCTGTACGAACAGGCCTCCCGCGGCGATCGCCACACCATAGGGTAACGTTAACGGGCCGTCCGCCCGGTGTTTGGTAAGGCGCCGCATCAGCACATAGACGCCCACCAGCACTCCACCCAGGATTGCAATCGCGACCGTCAGCATGACCCCGTGATCGAGCGGCACCCATGCGGCCACCGCCGGATAGAATTTTGCATCGCCGCCACCCCAGGCACGAATGGCGAACAGCGCCATCCCGGCCACCAGCGCGATCAGGAAGTGTCCGCCATGGTCGAGCAGCCCGCTCCAGCCGCCGCCGATGACCGCCCATGCCAGCCCACCGATCAGCATGAGCAGGCTCAGCACATTGGGAATGGTCCGACGCGCGATATCGGTCCACGCGCCGGTCAGCGCCAGCACGGCGAATATTATCAGGGCTGCATATTGCATGCGCCGCTCAGCTGGTCGGCATTTCTACCCTGAGCGGATAGGACCGGCTCGACGGGGCCGAACGAACGATCCGCCGCGCAGGCCGGGCGGGCGGGGTGAAGCGGCTCTCGCTCGCTTCCTGTTCGGCGACTTCTACGCGCAGCGGATAGGCTTGCTTGGCTTCCCACGCCTGCCGCGCTTCGGCCAGTTGCTGCGCACGCGCCTGCACGTTGATTTCTGCCGCACGGGTCGTGGCAGCAGCGGCTGCGGCCGCGCGTGCGTCCGCGATCTGGGCTTCCTGGCTCTTGGCCGGGTCGCGCAGCCTGACCTCGCGGTTGGACAGCCGTTCGATCCGTGCATCGCTGGTCGGCACGTTGAGCCCGGCACCGAGGCCGCTGACTGCGACGGGCAAATCGCCCTGATCCTGTAGCGCGTAGCCCTGCTGCGCTTCGGGCGCGAGCGGATGGCGATCGCGGAACAGCGCAAAATTGCGCGCATAGGCACCTTCGGCAGGATCGGTCTTTATCGCGAGCGTAAAGAACCGTTCGGCCAGATCGGCGCGGCCAATCCGGTCATAGGCCACGGCCATGCCGTTATAGGCCTGCGCCGCATATTCCGGATGATAGGACGCCTGCCGGAAGGCGGTGGCGGCGGCGGCCAGCTGGCCGCGCTCCAGATGATGGCGACCGGCGGCAAGACGCTGGGCGTAATAGCTGGTCATGTCGATTTCCGACTGGTTGACCTCGACCATCTGCGCGCCGTCTTTGTTGCCGAACAACGCCTGACAGCCGGTCAGCGACAGCACCGTGAAGGGCAGGGCGGCGATCAGGAGTTTCTTGGACATCGTTATCGGCCTCCGGGCGTCAGCGGTTCATCAGCGGGAAGATATCGCGCACCATGCGGATGGCGGCGGGCAACATCAAGACCCCGATCATGGTCGGCAGCATGAAGACGACCAGCGGGATCGATAGCAGCACCGGTAGGCGGTGGGCCTTTTCTTCGGCGCGCATCTGGCGTTTCTCACGCATTTCAGCGGCATAGACGCGCAGCGTCTGCGAGATCGAGGTGCCTAGCCGGTCCGACTGGATCAGCAGCGTGGTAAAGGCGCGAATTTCGTCGATGGCGGCATTGTCGGCCATCTTGCGCATCGCTTCCTCGCGACTCGCACCGGCGCGCAGCAGCAGGACGGCACCGGCGAACAGTTCGGCGATCAGCGGATGCGAACGCGCGACCTCGCGACCCACGCGGTCCATTGCCGCCTCGATACCAAGGCCCGCCTCCATGCAGACCAGCATCAGGTCGAGCGCATCGGGAAAGCCGTTGATCACGGCTTCGCGGCGACGGTCGATCTTGGCCCGGATAAACAGGGCCGGCAGATACAGGCCCATCAGACCGAGGATCGAGCCGAAGACATAGATGCTGAGGAAGCTGGGCGGTTCGTCACGGGTGACTGCGGCCAATACGAACAGGCCGGGCAGCAGGAAGATGAGCAACAGGCGGGTCAGCGAATAGATGCGCGGCGCGTCGGGCGACTTGAAGCCTGCCGCGATCATCTTCTCGCGCAGGCGGACATTGTTCGCATCGGTCAGGTTCAGGCCCGACTTCTCGATCCGGTCGGCAATGCTGCGCCAGTGCGCCTCGCGGCTGGCAACGCGGTTGCTTTCCAGCCCGACCCGGTAGGTCGTGTCCTTGGTGATCTCCTGCAAGGTCGACTTCACCGCCGCGCGGCGATTGACGAAATTGAGCACGCCCAGCGTCACCAGCGCGACGAGGCCGAAGATCAGCCCCAGGATGAGCCAGCGCATGGCGCTGTTGGAGATGAGTGTTTCGATCATGTCAGACCTTGATGTCGATCATCTTGCGGATCAGCAGGAAGCCGATCGTATACATCACGATCAGTACGATAAAGCCGACGATGAAGGATGTTTCCATCGCCACGCTGAGATAGAATTCCGGGTTGACCGTGAACAGGCCGAGAAAGGCCGCGATCGGCAGCACCGAGAGGATCCAGCCGGTCATGCGGCCTTCAGAGCTGAGCGCCCGGACCTTGCGATAAAGCGCGGCACGGGCGCGGATCACTTCGGACAGGTTCTGCAGGATCTCGGCGAGGTTGCCGCCGGTCTCGCTCTGCACAGACAACGACACGACGAACATGCGGATGTCCTCATTGTCCCAGCGTTCGGCCATTTCGCTCAGCGCATCGGTCAGTTCCGCGCCATAGGAGACCTCGTCAGACACGAGGCCGAACTCGCTGCCGATGGGGTCTTCCATCTCGGTGGTGAGCAATTGCAACGCCGAGGCGATCGGATGGCCTGCACGCAATGCCGAGACGAAGGTGTCGAGCGCAATCGGAAACTGCTCCTCGACCTTCTTCTTGCGTTTGTCGGCAATCATGTTGAGGAACATCAGCGGCAGCAGATAACCAATGCAGACCGCTATCGCGAGCAGCAGCAGGATCACGCCCGCGGTGATCTGGTATTCGCTACCCCACAGCAACACCAGCGGCACGACCAGCACGATCGCGGTCACCATCAGCATGATCAGCATGATCTGCGAGGCGGTCAGGGGCGAGCCCGACAGTGCGATGGTCTTCTGCATGTGATGCAGAGGCCGCCCAATAAAGCCCGGCAGATTGCTGTCATAGCTCGGCATGTTCTTGCGGAGCATGGCAATGATTTCGTCGCGCTCGTGCCCCATCTTGATGAGCGACAGGCGCTTGTTTACCGCGCGGGTCTGGGCATTGCGCGCCCAGGCCGAGTTCAGCACCAGCTGGCCGATCGCGAAGATCGAACCGAAAATGGCCAGCAGGATGCCGAGGCGGAGGATCGTGTCCATGCGCGCCTAGCCCAGTCGCAGCTGCGGGCGGAACAGTTCGGGATCGAGGACGATGCCGGTCTGCATGGTGTGTTCGAGGAACTTGGGGCGGATGCCCGTCGCCTCGAAATGGCCGGTGACCTGGCCCTTGTCGTCGCGTCCGGTGATCTTGTAGCGGAAGATTTCCTGCATGGTGATCACATCGCCTTCCATGCCGGTGATTTCCGACAGGCTCATCAGGCGGCGCTTGCCGTCCGACAGACGCGAGAGCTGGATCACCACGTTGATCGCCGACGCGATCTGCGAGCGCGACGAGCGCGCGTTGATGTCAATCCCGCTCATGCCGATCATCTGTTCCAGACGCGAGAGCGAGTCGCGCGGCGTGTTGGCGTGGATTGTGGTCATCGACCCATCGTGACCGGTGTTCATCGCCTGCAGCATGTCGAAGGCCTCGCCAGCGCGCACTTCGCCCACGATGATGCGGTCGGGGCGCATACGCAGCGCATTCTTTACGAGGTCGCGCTGGGTGACTTCGCCGCGCCCTTCGATATTGGGCGGACGGGTTTCGAGACGGGCGACGTGCTCCTGCTGCAATTGCAGCTCGGCGCTGTCCTCAATCGTGACGATCCGCTCGCGCTCCTCGATGAAGGAAGACATCGCGTTGAGCATGGTCGTCTTGCCCGAGCCGGTACCACCGGAAATCAACACGTTGCGCCGCGAAAGCACGACCGCCTCAAGCACTTTGGCAACCGTTTCGGGCATGGCGCCCAGTTCGACGAGCCGATCGATGCCGATCCGCTTCTTGGCGAATTTGCGGATCGAGAGCAGCGAGCCATCGACCGCCAGCGGAGCGATGATCGCGTTGACGCGGCTGCCGTCGGCGAGGCGCGCATCGACATAGGGCGAGGATTCGTCGATGCGGCGGCCGACCCCGCTGACGATCTTCTGGATGATGCGCATCAGGTGGCGCTCATCCTTGAATTCGGTGCCGACCTTTTCGAGCAGGCCATAACGCTCGACGAACACGCTCTTGGGACCGTTCACCAGAATGTCGGTGATTTCCTCGTCATGCAGCAGCGGCTCTAACGGGCCGAGGCCGAGCAATTCGTCGAGCACGTCGTCGACCAGTGCTTCACGCTCGGTCCGGTTGAGGACTTCGCGGCGCTCGGTCAGCAATTCGCCGACGATTTCGGTAATGCCGGCCTTCAGCTCGGCGCGCGGAATCTTGTCGAGCGAGGCGAGGTTGATCCGGTCGAGCAGTGCGCGGTGGATCGAGACCTTGAGTTCCAGATTGGTGCCCAGCGGCGCCCGTGGCTGCTGGAAAACGGGCGGTGGCGGAGGGGCCGGGGCCGCTTCCGCTTCTGCGACGGCGACCTCGTCGTCAGCCGGGGCCGGGGCGGGCGTGCCGCCATGCTTGAGCGCCCATTTCATGCTGCGTCCTCCTCAAGCCGGTCGAGAATATTGTCCGCCAGCGCCTGAATATCCTTCACATAGGGCTGCTTACCCTTGTGCATGTCCAGCAATTCCCCGCGGTCGAGCGCATCGTCCAACTCGCCCTTGTCGAACGAGACCGAACCGATGACCTCTCGGCCCAGCGTATCGGCCACGTCCTGCAGATTGATCTTGCGGAAGCGGCCCTTCTGCGCGCGGTTGACGATGATCTTCAGGCTGCCCGCGGCAAAGCCGACATCGCTGAACATGCCGATCCGCCGACGCGCCTGCCGTAGCGAAGGAATGGTCTGCTCGGTGATCAGCAGGATCTCGTTGCAGGCCATCGCCAGCGACAGCGACCAGTTGGTGAAGGCCGGGGGCAAGTCGAACAGGACATAGTCGAATTCGGTGCGTGCCAGCGTCAACACGTTGAGCAATTGGTCGATATCGACCGCTTCGATCGGCGAGACCGAATCCGGTGCCGGGATCAGGTAGATGCCGTTATCGGCGCGGATTGCGACATCGCGCACCATATCCTGGTCGAGCCGGCGGCCGGCCTCGATCAGGTCAATGACCGAGCGCGTCGCCTTGAGGCCCATGTAAGAGGCAAGGTCGCCGAACTGCAGGTCGAAATCGATCACGCAGACTCGTGCCTGACGCAGGCCCGAGGCGAGCCCGGCGGCGAGATGCAGCACCAGGCTCGAGACGCCCGACCCACCGCCCGAGCCGACCGCGCAGATGGCCGGGGCCAACCGACCACCGTGGCTCGGGGCCTTGACCGCGTTGGTATCGTAGATCTGGGCCAGCAATTCCTGCGGGTTGAAGGGCAGGGAGACGATATCGTTGATGCCGTGACGCAGCAGCGCGCGCATCAGGCCGAGCTCGGCGCTCTCGACCGCAGCGATGATCGGCAGATCGGCGCGGAAGCGGCGGATTTCCTCCACCCGCGCCAGCGAGTCGGCGTTCTTGCTGGCCACTTCGAGCACCAGCAATTCGGCGCGTTGCAACACGTCCTGCGGCAAGCGCTGGCCTGCATGCAGCGGTTGCAGCGAGATTTCGCCCGGTATGTTCGGCTCGTCGGCTTCCAGCTGCCGGATGCGCTCGGGCGAGGCCACGACGAAGGTATTCGCCGCCTTGGTCGCCTTGCTCGCCGGGGAAAGTGCCAGATGATCTTCCATTTATCAGGTCGCCTCAGTTCGAGAAATTTCCTGCTCCGTCCTCGAGCGTAAGCGAATATGAGGTGCCGGGGATGGCAAAAGTCGCGACTGTCCCAAGAAAGAGCGGGTTAAAGGGCAAATCCTTAAGCCGCACGGTCACGATCGGCGCGACGTCCGGACCATTGGGATTGCCCGCATAGCCCAGCCCTGAATAACTGTAATCCACGATGACATTGCTGCGCTGCACTGCAGGATAGATGATGTGCATATGCTCGACCAGATTGTCAAAGGCGGTCTGGTCGGCGGTCAGGGCAAAACTGCAGGTTCCTCCGCTAAAGCAGGAGCAGACCGGCGTGCCCGAGGAATTCGCCGAACAAGTGACACCCGGAAAGCTCGATTGCGGGATCGGTTCGCCCGGCGCGATGCCGCCCGAGACGGCGAAGGAATAGGTGGCCAGCGCGCTGGGCACCAGATCGGTCACCACGGCGCGGCGGGCGCCGGCCTGGGTGGCCTTTTCCGCCTGCGTCACGCCATACATGAACCGGCCTACGTCGATGATGCCGAGCAGGAACAGCAGCGCAATCGGCAGCACCAGCGCGAATTCCGCCGCCGAGGCACCGTACCGGTCACCCAGCAGGCGGGTCAGGAATGCGCGAGGCCTCATGTGCCCATCACCGCGGCTTGCGATTGCGCGCGCAGGATAGGTTTCCAGCCAAAGCCCAGCGCACCCATCACCGGCTCGTATGTGAGGCCGGTGACAACCTGCACGGTGGGCGCCGCATTCTGCGGAATCGTGCCATACAGTCCTGAATCATAAGTCGAATTGCACGAGACGTTGATGGTGATGTCGCTCGCATCCCAGCCGCTGACGCGGGTCGAGCCGCCGGTGACGAAGCCGGTCAGTGTGACGTTCTTGATCTGGGTCTGGATCGTCGCGGCGGTTGGCAGCGATGCGTTGCTGGTGTTCTTGAACCCGCTATTGGTGCAGTCGAAATATTCGAAGTCGAGCCGCGCGGCATAGCGCGCGCCCTCGCGCACGCCTTTCAGCACCTTGTGTTCGGCGAGGAAGTAATTGCCCGCCTCGAACAGAGTGAAGATCAGCACGAACAGCATCGGCAGCGCCAGCGCCATTTCGGCGGCGGCCGCAGCGCGCGTATCGCGCAAGAGAGAATGGACCACCCGCACCGTCGCCTACTCCAGCAGATAAGGGACGTCTTTGCGGATGATCGGTCCGCCGCCCCCACCGCCCAAGCCGATCGGCTCGATCGCTTCCATGTAGATTTCGTTCTGGAGAGAGCCGTTACCGCGACTTACATCGGCTGGCTCGACCAGAAACATGCGCCACCACGAGCCAATGTCGACATTGGTCGAACTACCCGAAAGTGAGCTGCAATTGGTGACGATCGCCACCGTCAGCACCCGGCGCTCCGCCGTCTCGCCGCCGCCAAATGCGGCCGAGCAGACGGGAGAGCCGCCACCGAGTTGATCGGGGTCGCTATCGGGCATCGTTCCGGTTGCGCCCAGCTCCCACATATAGGTCTCGTAGCGGGTCATCGAGCTGTAGCCTGTCGGTTCCGTATCGCCCACGTGATTGATGGCCCAGTAGTCGGAACGCGGCCATTTGCCGTCGCCAAAGCGATTGCCGGAGCACCCTGTTGCACTGAAGCTGGTATAATGACACAAATCGCGCCCATAGCCCATGATGGCAACCGTCCCATGTGAAGCATCGTGGTGTATCTCGGTTGTGCTTCCGGGATTCGTGATCGAACCAGACGCTTTGGGCCAAAACCGCTGGTTTGCAGGCGGTAGTTCGTAATTATTGTTCTGAAGCTTGCAGGAATTGCCCGTCGTGCTGGTGCCGGAGCTCTTGAGCACGTCCTTCACGACATTCGATGCAGAAGGGCAGGTGCCGTTGGCAAAGCATTGGCCAAGGTCGGTGCCTGCGCCTTCGGGAAAGTCGTAAATGTCGAAACGGGTGTTGATCGCGCGGAAGAGGTCCTGCGCATTGCCGGTTTCGGGCGGCACCTCGGCATCGGTGCTGGTGCAGTTCAGCGACGGATTGGCATAGGCAATCGCCTTGACCAGATTAGAGAGCTGCCCGTTGCCGATCGACAGGAACCCGAAATCGCCCGGCGCCCAGGATGTATTCCCGCCACCGTGGCCAGTGACTCTGATGCCAATGCCCTTGGCCAGCGTGCCGGTAGAGCCGGGATCGCAGATCATCAGCGGCGGCAGTTCGCAGATCGCCGAGCCGATTCCCGCCACGGCAAAGGCGCGCACATCGCTGCCATATAGCGCGGCGAGGGGGGTGAAGGCATACCGCGCCACCCGCTCGTCCACCGCCACGCGGATATAGCGTGCCGTTTCGTCAGTGGTCGCAACGGTGCCGCTGGTGTCGGAGAAGAACTCCACCACCTTGTCTCCGGCAGAATTGGTGAAGCTCTCGCAGGCATCGTTGGCCACGCTGATTGTGGTGCCGCTGCGGATCGTGGCGACATTGCCGCGATTGTCATTGCCCATCAGGGTGACGTTGCGCAGCAGTTCGATCGCGGCATTGCCTGCCCGTGCGCAGGAGCCGTCCGTCTGATCCAGCTGGGTGACGCCCGCCAGCGCGGCCTGGTCGGCGGCGCCTTGCAATTCGGTGTCGAGAGCGGCCACCCGGCCATAGTCGAAGGCAGCCCCGGCAACGACGATCAGGCCCGTCAGCGCAATCGCATACATCGCTGCGACTGCACCGTCCTCGTTAGCCAGATAGCTCGTGCCGCTCTTCTTCATCAGCTTTCATGCTCCCGGTTCCGGCGATCTAGCTGCCCGAAACCGAAGTTGTATCCTCAGCCGTCGGCGCTTTGACAGTGCCTTCTCGATAGCGCTCGACCGCCTGTGCGGCCTTGTCTGCGCTCGATTCCAGCGGCTCGTCATATTGCGGATCGGGATCGACGATCATCGCCGCATAGGTCTGCCGGTTCGCTTCGCCGAAATCGGCAGAATCGAGCATGCCGGAATCTGCGCTCCAATAATTAGCGCAGCCACCCAGAGCGAGCAAAGCAGGAACCGCGATATAACCCTTAATATTCATAATCCGCTCCTCCATCAGTCGCGGCGGGCGCAGCCGTGGACGGCGCCACAGGCTCCGGCTGGTAGACGTCGCCGTTCAGCAGCACCTCGGCCGGGTCGGGGTCGGGCACGCGGTCGGTCGGCAGGCGCACCTGATCGGGCCGGATCGGCTGG
>DDNW01000090.1:5378-7113 GCA_002341345.1 Erythrobacter sp. UBA2510 | reverse complement strand
CCAGACGCGGCGTGACCACGATCAGCAGCTCGGTCTCGCCCTTCTGATATTGGGTCGAACGGAACAGCGAGCCAAGGATCGGGATCGAGCCGAGCAGCGGCAATTGCCGTGTCGTCGCGGTCGTCTCGTCACGCAGCAGGCCGGCGATGACGAAGCTTTCGCCGTCGCGCAGTTCCAGCGTGGTCGAGGCACGGCGGGTCTGCAGGCCGGGTACGGTAATGCCGTTCAGCGTGACCGAGGCCGAGGGATCGATTGTGCTGACCTCAGGCTCGACCACCAGGTTGATGACCTTGTCGCCCAGTACGGTCGGGGTGAAGGCGAGGCTGACGCCAAACGGCTTGAACTGCACGGTAATCGTGTTGTTGCCACCATCACCGCCGCCACTGCTCTGCGCGACCGGGATCGGGAATTCGCCGCCCGCGAGGAACGATGCAGTTTCGCCCGAGAGCGAGACCAGTGTCGGTTCGGCCAGCGTCTTGGACAGGCCGTTGCGTTCCAGCGTGTCGAGATAGGCCTCGATATTGATGTCGCCGATTTCGAACAGCGCGCCGAACACACCGAAGGCATCGGTGATCGGATCAAGGCCGAGGTCGGTAGTTCCGTTGGTGCCTGCGGTCGCGCTCGCCCCTGAGCCGATGGCGGCAGCGAACTTGCCGCTGTCGCTGTTGAGGAACGAACTGAAGCCCAGATTCTCGCCAACCGTGCGGCTGACCTCGGCAAACTTGACCTCCAGCATCACCTGCTGGCTGCCGCCGACGGTGAGCAGGTTGATCACGTTCTCGCCCGCATAGGCGGCGGCGAGCCGTGCCGCGCGGTCGGCGGCTCCGGCATTTTCGACCGTGCCCGAGAGGATGATCGAGCCGTTGGACAGCGTCGCGTCGATCTGCTGACCGGGGACCAGCGTACCGATCTGGCGCTGGAGCGCGTCAAGGTCGGGGCCGACCGAAATGTCCATCACCGCGATCACGCGGTTGGCCGAATCGTACAGCGTCAGGCTGGTCGTGCCCATCGCCTTGCCCAACACATAGATCGAGCGGTCCGAAATCGGCACGACATCGGCGATCTCGGGATTGCCGATCAGCGCCTTGCCAATGCGCTGGTCGCTGGTGACGACCTGGCTCTTGTTGACCGGGACCAGCAATTCGCCCGCATGCAGGCCGTAACTATCCTGCGCGGCGGCAGGGGCGGCGAGCGTGGCGCCGAGGATGACGAGCGAGAGACTCGCGGCGAGAAGTTTCTTCAACATGGGCTTACTTCCCTCCCAGGCGACCGACAGCATAATCGGTCCCCTCTGTCCCGCGATAGATCGACATTACCGGCCCGCTCGGGCGCGCCGGGGCGGCAACACCGCCGCCGCCTGACGAACCGCCGCCGGCGGGCGCATAGCTGGCCGGTGCCGGACCACCGTCCTGCCGCGAGGCGATGTAGAAGCTGGGATCGCCGAGGTCGCGTGCGGTCACGGTCACGTTCGGACCGGGCAACTGGTCTTCCACATTGCGCAGCGCGAGGCTGAGCGTTCCCAGCCGCTGGGCAAGAATCAGCTTCTGTGCATCGAACTGGTCGACCTGGACCACGGCGGTGGTGCCCAGCGCAGGCTGGGTCGCGTCGGTGCTGGCGATCTGGTCGATCGCGAGAACCGGAATGGATTCCATGATGACGTCGTTCATGACGTCGCCGGGGCCCGAGCCAGGGCCGGGGATCTGGCGGGTAAGGATGATATCGACGATGTCGCCGG
>DDNW01000090.1:0-5334 GCA_002341345.1 Erythrobacter sp. UBA2510 | reverse complement strand
GACGATGTCGCCGGGACGCACGAAACCCGACACGCCGGTAACGGCGGCAATCGGGATCGAGACGGCGCGCATGTCTTCGGGCAGCAGCGCGGAAAGGACGGCGCGCCCGTCAAGCCCGCTGACCTTGTCGGCGAGCACCGGTTCGCCCACCACGACCGGGCGGAGCGCAACGCGGCCATCGCGGGTCGCAGCTTCGATTTCCATGAAGGCCCCCTCGGGTACCGAGGATGCGGGCCAGTTTTGCAGGCGCAGATTGTCGGTGGTCAGCGGGGTCCCGAATTCAAGCGGCTGCGTGGCAACGACGATGCGCACCAATTGCTGCTCTTCGGCGATTCGCTCCTGCCGTTCCTCAACGCCCGAAAAATAGGCGTTGGCGAGCAGCACGGCGATTATGCCCAATATGACGGCGATCGCGAGGATCGCCAGGTTCCGCCCCCCCATAGAGCCCCCTGCTAATTACCGGTTCTGAAAATGCAGAACCCCCGCGACCATAGGCCGCGGGGGTTAACAAGGCAATTACTTAGCAGGTCTGGTTGGCGTAGGCACCGCCCGACATGGTCGAGTTGGTGTTGCAGTTGTAGACGTCGTTGGCAGCGCTACCCACGGCGCTGGTCACGTTGGCGCCCAGAACCAGCGCGGCGGCGCCGATGCCGACACCCACGACAGCGATGATCAGAGCGTATTCGGCAGCCGAAGCGCCCGATTCGTCAGCGATAAAGTTCTTCAGAAAAGTCTTCATGATATTCCACCCCATTCAAAAATACACAGGCCCACAGCCCGGTTCGGATATGGGCCCCGGTAAAAATTCCGGACACCCCCAAGCCTGAGAAAGAAGCGGCTGGCACTTATCACCGGAAATCCCGGCGAGTGTCCCGTGCCAACTTGGCCTCTCCCTCTGACAATGGTGATATTCTGTGGTTTACGCTGCGGGGTCAATGGTTGCGTTTTGGCAAAAAATATCCATTTAAATCCAATACTTTGATCGCCAAAATCCTTGACACTTATCCTTAACGACGATTTCCGGGCCGAGTCGTGAAACCGATCGTTAACGTGGAGCTTATTACAAAGGCTGTCAGAAATTTACGGCGCAAGCGCTATGATTCGCCCGTGCCGTCCGAACTGAGCATGTCGGGAGCCCATGTGTGACGATGATTGCAACGACGATCAGGCAGGAAGCCAGCGCCTATATCGCCGGGCTCTATGACAAGAGCCTTGCCATCACGGCCTTTCTGCAGACGCGAATGGCATGGCTGGCGATTGCCTGGCTGCTGTTCGCCATCCCGCTAGCGCTGCTGCGGCTTGCCTTCCCGGCTTCGCCGATCCACTCCACGGCCGATGCGCTTGGCATTGTCCTCGCCTACAGCCTCGTGATCGTCGCGCCGATTGCCGGTTTCGTGATCGCCCGCGGTGCCTTCGGTACCTCGCAAGCATTGCAGCAGCCGACCTTCCGCTTCATGCCGGTGGTCGGGCGCTGGCGCGAATTGTCCGCCGACGAGGCGCGGGCCAACCCGGTGTTCGGGCCGGTCGGCTTCATGGCATCCTTGCTCATCGGCATGTTGCTCAACGTCGTTGTCCGCACGGGCGAGTTCTTCATGGCGGTGCCCGCGATGAACCACCATGCGCCCGGCTGGGGGCAGGCGATGTTCATGGTGATGAGCGTGGACGTGGTTGTCACCAGCTTCTTCTACATGGTCGCTTTCGTCATGGCGCTGCGCGCGATCCCGATGTTTCCGCGCATGCTGGCCTTCGCCTGGGCGCTCGACATCGTGATGCAGTTCGCGATCGCCAAGCAAATCACGCTGGCGGGCAATATCCCGGCCATGGTTTCCGAGCCGCTGCTAACTCTGCTCGACGCCAATATCACCAAGGTGCTGATCAGCGCGGCGATCTGGCTGCCCTATCTGATCCTGTCGCAGCGGGTGAACGTGACCTACCGTCACCGTCTCGCTGCCTGAAGTTTGCCCCACGAGCGTGGGAGTGGGCCGGAGCCGCAAATGTTACAGCTTGTCTGAAACAAACACTAACCCAGCAGGTTCGGGCCGAGCAGCGTAAGCAGCTTCACATCTATCGCCAGCCCCTGCGCTCGGAAGGTCGCCAGCGCCTCGGCAATCCCGCCGAGCGGGACGCGGTGAACCACGATATTCTCTTCCGCGACCCCGCCGCCTTCGCTGACCCTGGTCAGGCCGCGCGCAACGAGCAGGGTAAAGCTTTCCGAGACCATGCCGGGCGAGGAGAAATACTCGCCGCAGTCCTGCCAATCGGCGGCGCGATAGCCGGTCTCTTCCTCCAGCTCGCGTTTCGCGGTGTCGAGCGAATCCTCGCCCGGCGCGCTGTCGTCGTCGCCGATCAGGCCCGCTGGCAGTTCGATGCAGCGCCGGCCCAGCGGCACGCGATATTGCTCGACCAGAATGACATGATCGCCATCTATCGGCAGAATGACCGCCGCACGGATGCCCCGTGCCCGGCCGACATATTCCCACCGGCCCCGCCGCCGGGCGGTGATCCACTTGCCCTCCCACATGATTTCCTCGGGGAGTTTCGCGTCGTCTTCGGGAGCATTGGCCATGGCCTGCGGGGCTAACCTGCGCTCACAAGACGATCAAGCGGTCGGGAAGCTCGTTCGTGTCGTCGGTATCGCGCGGGAAATGCTCGGCCAGCACCACGCCGACATCGCGCACACCCGCTGCAATCCCCTCGGCCAGCTGGCCCTGTTTGATATGGCCGAGCATATCGGCCATCGCCTCGCCCCAGACATCGGCAGAGACCTTCTCGGCAATCGGCTCGTCGGCGACGATCTCGGCCCGATGTTCCTTCAGCGAGACATAGATCAGCACGCCGGTGCGACCATGGGTGCGCCGCTCGGCCCCGACCTTGAAGTGGCGGATCGCGTGCTCATGCACGCGGAAGGTCTTGAGCGGCGGTGGGATGAGGAAGAACTTGAGCGGGTCCCATAGCTGGATTGCCCAGACGCCGACGAACTTCAGCAAGCCCAGCGTCAAGGTCAGCGTAACGATCTGGGCGGTGGTCCATTCGTGGTGCCAGTAGCCGAGCTGTTCGAACAGCCAGTCGATCTTGCCGAGGAAGAATTGCGGAAACAGCGCGAGCGCGCTCATCGCGGTGAAGCTGGCGGCAATCGCCCACAGCAGCGCAATATCGTCGTAACGGTCCGATTTTTCGGCCAGCACGGTGACGATTTCGCCCGAGGTGTGGGCCTCGGCTGCGGCGACCGCATCGCTGACAATCCGGTGGTCGGCCTCTGAATTTATCGGCATGTCACCATCCTCCCGAGGCACCGCCGCCCCCGAATGAGCCGCCACCGCCGGAGAAGCCTCCGCCGCCTCCACCCCAGCCGCCGCCACGGTGGCTCGAGGCACCGCGCGCGATCGAATTGGCGGCTTCCCACAGGATGATATTGCCGATGGTGCTGCCCGTGCCCATGCGGCGGTAACCGTTCCTCCCGCCCCGTCGCATCATCGGCAGGATGAAGAAGAAGAACAGGAAGGCGAGCCAGATCAGCCCGCCAATGGGGAATCCGCCCTCGCTGCTACGTGTCTCATCGGCCTGGGCTATGGCGCGTTGCTGTTCTTCGGGCGGCAGTTCGATCTGGGTGATAATGGCATCGGCACCCGCGACTATGCCGCCGGGAAAGTCCCCTTCGCTAAACCGGGGCAGGATTACCTGCTGGATGATCAGGGCGGACAGCCCGTCGGTCATGATCGGTTCGAGGCCATAGCCGACCTCGATCCGGACCTTGCGTTCGTTCGGGGCGACCAGCAGGATGATCCCGTCATTGCGTTCGGCATCGCCCAGCGCCCATTCGCGCCCCAGTTGGTAGCCGTAATCGGCGATGTCATAGCCTTGCAAGTCATCGACCGTGGCGACCACGAATTGCCGATGGTTGCGTTCCTCGAACTGGTCCAGCTTTTGCGACAGCTGCGCCTCTACATCATCGGGGATGATCCCGGCCTGATCGACTACCGGAGCAGTCCCGCGCTCGGGGAAGTCCTGCGCGGTTGCGGGCAGCGCAAGGAGCGCCGCCAGCATGGCGAGGAGAAGGGCAAGCTGCCGCATGTTAACGATCAGAGCATCTCGTTCAGATCGGGGGCCTGTTCGGCGTCGGGCGTGACCGCCTCGAACGGTTCCATTGGCTCGGCGCCGTGGATGATCTTCGCGCCGATGATATCGGGGAAGGTGCGGATCGTGGTGTTATACTGGCGCACCGCCTCGTTATAGTCGCGGATCGCGATGTTGATGCGGTTCTCGCTGCCTTCGACCTGGCTCTGCAGCATCTGGTAGTTCACGATCGACTGGAGCTGCGGATAAGCCTCGAAACTGGCGAGCAGGCGACCCAGACCCTGCGACAGCTGACCCTGCGCGGCAGCATATTCCTGCATCTTGGCTGCATCACCCAGATCGTCGGCGCTGATCTGGATGCTGGTCGCCTTGGCGCGCGCCTCGATCACGTCGGTCAGGATGCCGCGCTCCTGCTCCGAGGCGCTGCTGGCGACCGCGGCGAGATTGGGCAGCGCCTGTGCGCGCCGGTCATAAGCGTTCTGGACATCGGCCCATTTGGCCTTGGCGTTTTCCTCTGCCGTCGGCACCGAATTTATGCCGCAGGCGGCCAGCGTCAGGCTGGCAAAGGCGGCGAGAGCGGCGAAGCGCAGGCGGCGCAAAGTGGCGGTCATCGAAAAAAATCCTCCATTCCCGGCGGGTGTATTGCCAATATAGCACGGCAGACCGGCAGGACAAGGAAAGGGGGACAGGACAGAGCCCAGCCTTGTCGGGTTTCAGGAGTTTTGGCACATTCGGCCCACCTGCAGGACGGGAGTGCGAGCATGCTCAAGGATTTCAAGGCCTTTATCGCCAAGGGCAATGTCATCGATCTGGCCGTGGCGGTCATCATCGGCGCGGCCTTCGGGGCCATCGTGACCTCGCTGACCGACGAGATCATCATGCCGATCATCGGTGCGATCTTCGGCGGGGCGGATTTCTCCAACTATTTCTTCCTGCTCAGCACGCCTGACGGTTACGAGGGATCGTTGACCGATTATGCGGCGCTGAAAGAGGCCGGCGCGGCGATGATCGGCTACGGCGCCTTCATCACCGCGGTGATCAATTTCGTGATCCTCGCCTTCATCATCTTCATGCTGGTGCGCTACGCCAAGAAGGCGATGGTCGAGTTCGAGGAGAAGCCGGAAGAGGCGGCCCCTGCGGGCCCGTCCGAGACCGACCTGCTCAAGGAAATTCTCGAGGAACTGAAGAAGCGGCCCTGAGGTGGCGTCTATGCGCGCCTGACGGTGTCAGGCGCTGCGCCCGGTTCCGGCCCCCTCCCCC
>DDNW01000084.1:5205-5559 GCA_002341345.1 Erythrobacter sp. UBA2510 | reverse complement strand
AAGACCCGTTTACCGGATCGGCCACGGGCTGCATGGCGGCTTATCTGTGGCATAACGATCTGATCGACACACCGCGCTTCACGGCCGAGCAGGGCCACTGGATGAACCGCCCCGGCCAGGCCGAGGTTTCGGTTCTGGGCCCGCGCGAGGCGATCACCGGCGTGCGCGTCGGCGGGCAGGGCCGGGTGCTGATGCGGGGCGAAATCCTGCTGTGACAGGCGGCGCCCCTGCCGGGCGCTCATCAGCCGAAACGCAAACGGCCCCGGAGATTTCCGGGGCCGTAAACGTGTTGGCGGGCAGCGGGATCAGCCGGCGACAAGGCCCATCTGTTCCAGCTTCAGCAGAACCTGATGG
>DDNW01000084.1:2860-5054 GCA_002341345.1 Erythrobacter sp. UBA2510 | reverse complement strand
AATTCCTTGATCTTGCCTTCGCGCGCCAGCTTGTACAGGCCCTTGCGATCACGCTTTTCGCATTCTTCAAGCGAGGTCGCCACATGCACTTCGCAGAAGGCGCCATAGGCTTCGATCATCTCGCGCACCGCGCGGCGGGTGGCCGTGTAGGGCGCGATCGGGGCGCAGATGGCGATGCCGCCGTTCTTGGTGATCTCGGAGGCGACATAGCCGATGCGGCGGATGTTGATGTCGCGATGCTCTTTCGAGAAGCCAAGCTCGGACGACAGGTGCTTGCGCACCACGTCGCCGTCGAGCAGCGTCACCGGGCGGCCGCCCATTTCCATCAGCTTGACCATCAGCGCGTTGGCGATGGTCGATTTGCCCGAGCCCGACAGGCCGGTGAACCACAGCACCGCAGGCTTTTGGTTCTTCATCGCCGCATGCTGTTCGCGGGTGATGTCGACCGACTGCCAGTGCACGTTCTGCGCGCGGCGCAGGCTGAAGTTGATCATGCCCGCGGCGACGGTCGCATTGGTGATCTTGTCGATCAGGATGAAGCCGCCCAGCTGGCGACTGTCGGCATAGGGTGCGAAGGTCAGCGGCTTGTCGGTTGCCAGTTCGACGACACCGATGCCGTTCAGCTTGAGGGTCTTCGTCGCAAGATGCTCGAGGCTGTTGACGTCGATCTCGAACTTGGGTTGCTGGACCGTGGCGCTCACCATCTGCGAGGCCAGCTTGAGCCAGTAGCCGCGGCCCGGAATCAGGTCTTCCTCGCTCATCCAGACCAGGTTCGCCTCGAACTGGTCGGCATTCTCCGGCGGATCGTCGGCGGCTGCGATGACCGAACCGCGCGACACGTCGACCTCGTCGGCCAGCGTCAGCGTGACTGACTGTCCCGCAATCGCTTCCTCCAGATCGCCGTTCATGGTCACGATGCGCGAGACGGTGCTGGTCTTGCCCGACGGCACGATCCGCACCGGGTCGCCCGGCTTCACGGTGCCCGACGCGATGAGGCCGGAAAAGCCGCGGAAGTCGAGATTGGGACGGTTGACCCATTGCACCGGCATGGTGAAGGACCGGCCCTGCGCCGCCGTGCCCGACAGTTCGACATTTTCGAGGTGCTCGATCAGCGCCGGTCCCTTGTACCAGGGCGTATTGGGCGAGGGCGCGCCATCGGGCAGCGGGGTGATGTTGTCGCCCTTGAACCCGGAAATCGGGATCGCGGTGAAATCGGTAATGCCGATTTCGGTCGCGAAGCTACGGTAATCGGCGACGATATGCTCGAAGGTCGACTGGTCGTAATCGACCAGATCCATCTTGTTCACCGCCAGCACGATGTGGCGGATGCCGAGCAGGTGAGCGAGGAAGCTGTGCCGCCGCGTCTGCACCAGCACGCCCTTGCGCGCATCGACCAGGATCACGGCGAGGTCGGCGGTCGAGGCGCCTGTCACCATGTTGCGCGTATATTGCTCATGTCCCGGGCAGTCGGCGACGATGAACTTGCGTTTCTCGGTCGCGAAAAAGCGATAGGCGACGTCGATCGTGATACCCTGTTCGCGCTCGGCGGCGAGCCCGTCAACGAGCAAGGCGAAGTCGATCTCCTGCCCCTGCGTGCCCACGCGTTTGCTGTCGTTCTCGAGCGCGGCGAGCTGGTCCTCGAAGATCATCTTCGAATCGTAGAGCAGGCGGCCGATCAGCGTCGATTTGCCATCATCCACGCTGCCGCAGGTGATGAAGCGCAGCAGGCTCTTGTTCTGGTGGGTGTCGAGATAGGCTTCGATGTCCTCTGCAATGAGGGCATCGACCTTGTAGGACGATTCGGGAGCGGGAGTGTCAGCCATCAGAAATAGCCCTCCTGCTTCTTCTTTTCCATGCTCGCATCGCCGCCGTCCTTGTCGATCACCCGACCCTCGCGCTCGCTTGTTGTGGTCAGCAGCATTTCCTGCACCACCTCTGCCAGCGTGCTGGCCTCGCTTGCCACCGCCCCTGTCAGCGGAAAGCAGCCCAGCGTACGGAACCGCACCTTGCGCATGGTAATGTCCGGCGCCTTGCCCATGACCTTTTCCAGCCGTTCGATATCGTCGGCCATGAACAGTCCGCCCTCGTGGGTGTAGGTCGGGCGTTCGGCAGCGAAATAGAGCGGCACGATCTCGATCTGCTCGGCCATGATGTACTGCCAGATGTCCAGCTCGGTCCAGTTGGACAGCGGGAA
>DDNW01000084.1:545-2804 GCA_002341345.1 Erythrobacter sp. UBA2510 | reverse complement strand
TACTGCCAGATGTCCAGTTCGGTCCAGTTCGAGATCGGGAAGATCCGGACGCTTTCGCCCTTGGCCTTGCGGGCATTGTAAAGCCGCCAGAGTTCGGGGCGCTGGTTCTTCGGATCCCAGCGGTGATTGGCGGAGCGGAACGAAAACACCCGTTCCTTGGCGCGGGATTTCTCCTCGTCGCGGCGCGCGCCGCCGAAGGCTGCGTCGAAGCCATATTTGTCGAGCGCCTGCTTGAGCCCTTCGGTCTTCCACATGTCGGTATGTAACGGGCCGTGATCGAACGGGTTGATCCCGCGCTCCTTGGCCTCGGGATTGGTCCACACCAGCAGCTCCATCCCGGCGTCCTGCGCCGACTTTTCGCGCAGCGCATACATGTCCTTGAACTTCCACGTCGTGTCGACATGCATCAGCGGGAAGGGCGGCGGCGAGGGATAGAACGCCTTCTTCGCCAGGTGCAGCATCACCGCGCTGTCCTTGCCGATCGAATAGAGCATGACCGGCTTGGTCGCCTCGGCCGCGACCTCACGCATGATATGGATGCTCTCGGCCTCGAGCCGTTGCAGGTGCGTAAGGGTTCGTGATTCACTCATGTCGGACAATCTGCCGTGCGATTCGGTTGCTTGAACCTCCCATATGGGAGGTATATACGTCCTCATCATGCGGATTCCGGCGCTCGGTGAAATAGAATTACTTGTCCCGCTGCATGGAGGGCTTCTTGAGCAACCCCTGTGGGCGACATTCCTTGCACGCTTGCGCTCCGCCGCCAGCGCGCAGGGTGCCGCCCTGTTGCTCGAAGGCGGCGAGAGGGTCGAACTGCGGACGGGCGGGATTGCCGCGGGCACGCTTGAAAAACTGGTCATGGCCAATCCGGGGCTGCGCGATGGGCGTGTCTATGCGCAGGACGAATTGGCCGCATCCCAAGTGAGCGGGCTTCCAGGTGGCATCCGGCTGGTGAGAATCGTGACGGATGACGGGATCGGGGCGGTGCTGGCGGTGACCGATGAGCGGCCTCTTGGCGCTTCCATCGGCAGCCTTTTGGCGGCGCTGGTGCCTCAATTCAAGGTCGCCTTGAAGAACCTCGGCTCGCTGGAGCGCGAACGCGCGCGGGCGGCCCTTGGCGAGGGGGTCATGGCACGCATGAACTTCGGCTGGATTTCGCTCGACCGCCAATGCCGGATCGTCGATTGCAACCCGCCTGCCGAACGCGTCCTGCGCGTCAGCGGGCTGCTGCGGCGAGGGGCTTATGACCGGCTCGTGCCTTCCTCGCCGGCTCTGGACCGGGAAATGACCGCTCTGGTCGCGCGCTGTGCGGACCAGCCCGACATGCGGCCCCACGCGCTCAACCTCAGCCACGACCCCTGGATCGATCTTCTCCTCGCGCCGATGCGGGGTCAGGGGCTGGGTAATGGCGGGCAGGCAGTGGCGCTGGTCTATCTTCGTGGCGACCGGACCTCGCAGGCGGCGCGCCACGAGCAATTGGCCGACCTGTTCCAGCTGACGCCCAGCGAAGCGCGGCTGGCCTGGTCGATGGCGCAAGGCCTCACGATCGCAGAAGCGGCCCGGGAGCATGGGGTGACGGAGGAAACGGCGCGCTATTACTCGAAGAAGATCTACGCCAAGACCGGTGCGCGGGGGCAGGTGGACCTCGTCCGGCACATTTTGACCAGCGTACTGGCATTCGCCTGAAAACTAGTGCCGTGTCCTTGCCGCACGGAATGCTCTGCTTACGCGACCGGTTTCCATGCCTGATCCGGCGGCAGCGGAGCGAACAGCGCATCGAGCAGATCGTCATCGACATCGTGCGGATTCGCCGGCCGCCATTTCGGTTTGTTGTCCTTGTCGACCAATAGGGCGCGGACGCCTTCGACAAAATCCGGCTGCTCGATGATGCGTGCTGCGAGCGCGTATTCCTTCGTCATTTCCGCCGCAAGATCGGCGACGTTGGGCGACTCTGCGAACAGGCGCAGTGCGACCTTCGCGCTGGTCGGGCTTTTCGACGTGACCGCTTTCAGTTCCTTGGCCGCCCAGTCTGACCCGTCGCTCGACAGGGCGGCAATGATGCCTTCGAGTGTATCACCGGCGAATAGCCGGTCGACCTTCTCGGCATTACCCGCCACCCGCGCCGCAGGTGGCGGAGAGCCGAGGTCGCGCAGGATCTCGTCAGCAGCGGCGGGTTCGCGCGCGATCATCTCCTTCGCCTCGTCGAGGTCCTCGCTGTCGAGGTAATGCGTGGCGATGCCCGCCCACAGGCATTCCGCA
>DDNW01000084.1:0-437 GCA_002341345.1 Erythrobacter sp. UBA2510 | reverse complement strand
ACCGCCCACAGGCATTCCGCGCCGTCTAAACGCGCGGCGGTGAGCGTCAGAAACTTCCCGACCTCGCCGGGCAGGCGCGGCAAGTAATAGCCGCCGCCGACATCGGGGAAGAGGCCGATCGCGCCCTCGGGCATGGCAAACAGCGTATTCTCGGTCGCGACGCGCATGGTGGCGGGCATGGCAATCCCGACGCCGCCCCCCATCGTCACCCCGTCCATGAAAGCGATCACCGGCTTGCCATAAGTGAACAGCAGGTGGTTGAGGCGATATTCGGCATGGAAGAAGGCACGCGCCGCGGCGCCACCATCCTCCAGCACCGAATTGCGTACCGCGACCACGTCGCCGCCTGCACAAAAACCGCGCGTGCCCGGCTTGTGGTCGAGTATCACCGCCTCGACCCGCTGGTCCTCGCGCCAGGCCACCAGCGCCGCGATCAT
>DDNW01000176.1:10300-10486 GCA_002341345.1 Erythrobacter sp. UBA2510 | reverse complement strand
CGAGCCACTGACCGCCGAGGACGTGCTCGAAATCCTGCGGGTCGAACATTCGCGGGGGGAGCTGGTCGGCGTCATCGTCCAGTTTGGCGGGCAGACCCCGCTCAAACTGGCGGATGCGCTGGAGAAGGCGGGCATTCCGATCCTTGGCACCTCGCCCGATGCGATCGACCTTGCCGAAGATCGCGA
>DDNW01000176.1:10142-10270 GCA_002341345.1 Erythrobacter sp. UBA2510 | reverse complement strand
CCGTCCTACGTGCTCGGCGGACGCGCAATGGAGATTGTCGATTCCGAAGCGCAGCTTGACGACTATATCGCCACGGCGGTCAACGTCTCCGGCGATAGCCCGGTGCTGGTCGACCAGTATCTGCGCGA
>DDNW01000176.1:9596-9952 GCA_002341345.1 Erythrobacter sp. UBA2510 | reverse complement strand
CTGGTCGACCAGTATCTGCGCGATGCCATCGAATGCGACGTCGATGTGATCTGCGACGGTAAGACCGTGCGGATCGCAGGCGTCATGCAGCATATCGAGGAGGCGGGCGTCCATTCGGGCGATTCTGCCTGTACGCTGCCGCCCTACAGCCTGCCGCAGGAGATTATCGCCGAGATGGAGCGTCAGGGCGAGGCGCTGGCGTTGGCACTGGGCGTGAAGGGCCTGATGAACGTCCAGTTCGCGGTGAAGGACGGCGAGGTCTACCTGATCGAGGTCAATCCCCGCGCCAGCCGCACGGTACCCTTCGTCGCCAAGGCTATCGGCCAGCCGGTTGCCAAGATCGCCAGCCGCGTCAT
>DDNW01000176.1:0-9497 GCA_002341345.1 Erythrobacter sp. UBA2510 | reverse complement strand
GCCAAGATCGCCAGCCGCGTCATGGCGGGAGAACCGCTCGACAGTTTCGAACCGTTCCGTCGCGATCTTGATTACATCGCGGTGAAGGAAGCGGTGTTCCCCTTTGCGCGCTTCCCCGGTTCCGATCCGGTGCTGACACCCGAGATGAAATCGACCGGTGAAGTGATGGGCATCGATACCGATTTCTCGACCGCCTGGGTGAAGGCGCAACTGGGCCAGGGTACGGTGCTGCCGTCAGAGGGCACCGTATTCGTCTCCGTGAAGGAAAGCGACAAGCCGCATATCCTCGAGGCGGCGCGCAAGCTCGTCGGTGAGGGCTTCACACTGGTCGCTACCGGAGGCACGGCTGCCTATCTCGCGGCAGAAGGTGTGCCGGTCGAACGGGTCAACAAGGTGGCAGAAGGCCGTCCGCATATCGTCGACAAGATAGTCGATGGCGAAATCGCCATGGTCATCAACACGACCGAAGGCTGGCAGAGCCTGAAAGACAGCCAGTCGATCCGCGCCTCCGCCATCGAGCAGAAGGTGCCGATCTTCACGACTGCCGCCGCCGCGACGGCGACGGCCGAGGCGATTGCGTCGGTAAAAATCGTCGATCTTGAAGTCAGGCCACTGCAAGACTATTATAGCTGACTGAACGCAAACATCCTCCCGACAATCTGCGCCCGCACAGGATCGCCACTCCGGCGGCCGGGTAAAGTTTTGACGGGATCGACGTGATAGACAGGGATCCCGATGGATAAAGTCCCCATGCTCGCCGAGGGCTATGAGAAGCTGACCGCCGATTTGAAGGTGCTGCGTGCCGAACGGCCGCGTATCGTCGATGCGATCGAGGAAGCGCGCGCGCATGGCGACCTCTCGGAGAATGCGGAATATCACGCTGCCAAGGAACGGCAGGGGCAGGTCGAGGCACAGATCGCCGATATCGAGGATAAGGTGACCCGTGCCCAGATCATCGACCCGACCACATTGTCGGGGGACCGGGTGGTCTTTGGCGCGACGGTCACCGTACTCGACGAAAACGACAAGCCGGCGCGCTACCAGATCGTCGGCCAGACGGAGAGCGATGCCAAGCAGGGCCGTATCTCGTATGATTCCCCGCTCGGTCGCGCCCTTATCGGCAAGTCGGTGGGTGACGAGGTTGAGGTAACCGTTCCATCAGGCGACCGCTTCTACCTGATCGAAAAGGTCGAATTCATCTGATCGTGGCAGGACCGGGCGCTGATGCCCGTTTCGACTGAACAGGGTGCTCAGTCCAGATCGGGCTCGAGCAGCTTGTGCAGGTGGACGATGACGTATTTCATCTCCGCATCATCGACCGTGCGCTGTGCCCAGGCGCGCCAGGCGTTCTTGGCTTCTTCGAAATTCGGATAAAAGCCAACGACGTGAATATCCTTCAGGTCCTGAAATTCTATGCTGCGCGGGTCCTTGACGCGGCCGCCGATAACAAGGTGGAGAAGTTGTTTTTCCATGGGGGGAAGGACCTTTCGCAATTGCGGTATCGGTCATCATCCCTGAACAAAATGCGCAAGAGGGGCAAGCGGCAATTCAGCCGCCACCCCCTCTGACGACAAGCATAAATCGGTAGATTACTTGTGCAGCGCGCGGCGCACCGATTTGCCCGCTTCGCGCGCGGTAATGCGGGCGCTGTCGCTAGCGTTACCGGCAATGAAGCCTGCCTTGCGCCGCACTGCGCGGGCAGTATCGCCCAGATGATCGCCGACGTCGCCAAGCTTTTCTGCTCCGGCTTTGCCTGCTGCCCCTGCCTGATCGAGGAACTGACTGGCCATCGCTAGAGCGATCTCGCTGCCGATGGCGGCAAGACCGGCAGCCTTCATGCCCGTCCGGGCGGCGGCACGGCGCGGCGCACGGAACATCGAGGCGACCAGCACGCCGACGGCGATGCCGCCGACAACGGTCGCGATCGGATGTTCCTTGGCGAAAGCGACGGCCTTGTCCTTAGCCTCATTGGCTTTCTTGCCTGCCGTGTCGAGCAGGTCGTAGGCGCCGCGCTTCTCGTTACGCACCTGCGCAGCCGCGATCCGGTTCTTCACCTCTTCGCGTTCGGGGGTGGTCGGGGTGGTGGTCATGTCGTTCATTGCGCGTCTCCCTGAATTTCGGTGTCATTATCCGAATGCAGGTCCTGCCCTTCGGGTTCCGGATTGTCCTTGAGACCTGTCAAATTGCCTAGTGCATCCATCAATGGGCGGCGAAAAATGGCCAGGGCAATGGCTGCACCCGCCAGCGCCACGCCAGTCGCCACTGTGCCACGCTTGTTGCTGGCGTAGTCGGCCACGTGTTCGGCGAAGAAGCTTGCGCCCGACGCGGCCCGATCAGTCAGACGCACGCCAGCCCCGCATTTGGTATTGTGGCCGCGCAGGAACGCCATGTCTTGCTGGAGGAGATTGCGTGCAGCATCGCGTAGCGCCCGATCCTGCTCAAAACGCATCTTGTAGGGATCGCTCACCTATTCCTCCAGTTCGTCAGGCGGGCTTTCGCCTCTGGTCGCCGACTGAATGTCTTGCCAGGCCACTGCGATGCGATTGATCATCAGCCACACAAGAACCAACAGCAGCAGCACGACGACCGCCGTCGCGCCCCATGCGGTTATCAGCGGGGTCAGCGCGATAATCAGGCCAATTGTCAGGCCGACAAGCGCGAGGATTCCGAACAAGGCGGCCAGAATACCCGCCGCGACGATGATCTTGAGCCGGTTGGAAACGAGCGCAGCGCGGCTTTTCTGGAAGGACATTTCCGCGTCCAGCCAGATGCGGGCATCGGCAACCAGATATTCGATGTCTTCGAGGAGCGAACGGGTTTCCCCAGAGTCACCTGATGCTTCACCTTCCCCGCCGGTCGGACCGGAAGGGGAGGGCTGGTCATCGACGCCGGGGAAAGGCTCTTGGCTGTCCTCGCTCGGGGAGGGCAAACCGGCTTACCTGCGGAACAGGCGGGCGAGCATAAAGCCGGCGACGGCAGCGATGCCAACCGCCGTGGCGGGGCTCTTGCGGATCGCTTCGCGCGCATCATCACCCAGTTCCTCGACGCTCTTGGAATCGAGCGAGTCGGCCGTGCTCTTGATCGAACGCGAGGCCGAACGGGCATAATCGCCGTATTTCGCGCCGACCTTGTCATCCAGATATGGTGCGTTGTCTTCGATCAGCTTGGACAGACCCGACAGCGCCTGAGAGGTCTTGGCCTTGCCTTCGACGGCCAGTTCGCCCGCCTTGGTCTTGGCCTCGGCCGCGAAGTCGCCGCCCTTGACCTTGGCCTGTTCCTTGTAGGCACCGGCGCGCATCTTCGCCTCTTCTCCGAGCATGGCGGCGCCCGCCTTTGCTTCTTCGACAGCAGCGCTGAAATGCGACTTCGCCTCTTCCTTCGCGGCAGGTGCCGGCGCAGGATCCGCAGCAGTGGTCTTATTCGTGGTGGTCGTGGATTTGGCTGGCATAATTGTCACCCCTTACCGAGATTAGCCGGGTTGCCCCATTCTAACACATCAGATCGCGCAATTCACGCACGACCCGTTATCAAACTGAACGCGACTTGCGCCGCAATGTTCCGCGTCATAGTGAGGCGCGCGCATCTGACTGCATACGTTCTGAAATATATGGGTGTATTATCAGATTACAACACTAGCGGCGATTATTATGATCGCTGACCATTAATTCTTACCAAGAGCCGAGGGCACATGACCGCAATCATCGACATCACCGCACGCGAAATTCTCGATAGCCGGGGCAACCCGACCGTAGAGGTCGACGTGCTGCTCGAAGACGGCAGCTTTGGCCGCGCCGCCGTTCCTTCCGGCGCGTCGACCGGCGCGCATGAGGCGGTCGAGCTGCGCGATGGGGACAAGTCGCGTTACATAGGCAAGGGTGTGCTCAAGGCCGTTGCGGCGGTGAACGGGGCGATCTCCGACGCGATTCTCGGGCTCGATGCCGAGGACCAGCGCGACATCGATATGGCGATGGTGGCGCTCGACGGTACCGGTAACAAGGGCAAGCTGGGCGCCAATGCGATCCTGGGCGTCAGCATGGCGGTGGCCAAGGCGGCGGCCAATGCGCGTGGTCTGCCGCTCTATTCCTATATTGGCGGCGTTTCGGCGCATGTCCTGCCGGTGCCGATGATGAACATCATCAATGGCGGCGAGCATGCCGACAATCCGATCGACATCCAGGAATTCATGGTCATGCCAGTCGGTGCGCCGACCATGGCCGATGCCGTGCGCTGGGGTGCGGAAATCTTCCACACGCTGAAGAAGGGCCTGTCGCAGAAGGGCATGGCGACCTCGGTCGGTGACGAGGGCGGCTTTGCGCCCAATCTCGCCTCGACCCGCGATGCGCTCGATTTCATCATGGCCTCGATTTCCGAAGCCGGATTCAAACCGGGCGAGGACGTAGTGCTGGCGCTCGACTGTGCCTCGACCGAGTTCTTCAAGGGCGGCAAGTACGAGATTTCGGGCGAGGGCAAGTCGCTGACCGGTGCGCAGATGGCAGACTATCTCGCGCAGCTATGTGCCGACTATCCGATCCTCTCGATCGAGGACGGTATGAGCGAGGACGATCTGGAAGGCTGGGGCCTGCTGACCGAAGCCATCGGCGGCAAGGTGCAGCTGGTCGGCGACGATCTGTTCGTCACCAATCCCGAGCGTCTGAAGATGGGCATTGACAAGGGGCTTGCCAATTCTCTGCTCGTCAAGGTGAACCAGATCGGCTCGCTGACCGAGACGCTTGAGGCGGTCGATATGGCGCATCGCGCGGGCTACACCTGCGTCATGAGCCACCGTTCGGGCGAGACGGAGGACGCGACCATCGCCGACCTCGCGGTCGCGACCAATTGCGGTCAGATCAAGACGGGCTCGCTCGCTCGGTCCGACCGTCTGGCGAAGTACAACCAGCTCATCCGTATCGAACAGGAACTGGGCGACAGCGCCGTTTATGCGGGCAAAGGCTGTTTCGGACGGATCAGGCTGTAGGGACAGGGCAGGGAGCGTCAGGCCTCGTCTGACAGCTCCCGCTCAACCTCTTCTTCGACCGCTTTCTCGACCGGTTCCATTCGTTCCATCACCTCGCGGTTCTTGCGGCTGAGTAAATATTGCCAGACGCCCCAGATGTTGATGGCTAGCAGGACAGCGTTCATTGCTGCGATAGGCAATGCGTCATCGGTCAGGCCCGCGACGATCCAAGTTATCGAGACCCCGCAGAACAGCACGAAGCCCCAACCCGTTGCGCGACGCCCGAGATCCGCGGCTATCAGGCCAGCCGCCAGTGCCGTCCCGATCGCGGCCATCCATTCAAGTGGTCCGTCCATGAGTGAATGAATACGGGCGAACCGATCACCTGTTCCGCACTATCAGGGACAATGTCAGGTCATTCGCCAGATCTTATGTGTATCGGCCCTGCAGTTCGAGAAGTGCCATCGCGGCTTCGGCTGCGCCGGCGCCCTTGTTGGCCTGTGCCGGGTCAGCGCGATAGATCGCCTGCGCCTCGTTCTCGGTCGTCAGGATGCCGTTCCCCACGGCGATGCCGTCCATGGTCAGCGCCATCAGGCCGCGCGCGCTTTCGCCCGCAACGATCTCGAAATGATAGGTCTCACCGCGGATAACCACGCCAAGTCCGACGAAGCCATTATAGCGCCCGCTTTCGGCGGCGAGCGCGATGGCACCGGGTACTTCGAGCGCGCCGGGTACGGTGACGATCTCAACCTCGTGACCGGCTGCCTCCAGCGCGTCGCGTGCGCCGGCAATGAGCATGTCATTCAAATAGGCGTAGAAGCGCGCTTCGACGATCAGGAACCGGGCCATTAATCGTCTCCTTCAAGCATGATTGGCTGTTCGCCCACAATTGACAGGCCATATCCTTCAAGTCCCACAAGCGAATGCCTGGTATTGGTCAAAAGGATCATGTCGTGCACGCCAAGTTCGGTCAGGATCTGGGCGCCGACCCCGTAATCGCGTTGTTCGGAGGGGAATTGCGGATCCTCGTCAGGCAGGTAAGTGGTGCCCAGGCTCCTCACGGCGGTGCTTGCGTAATCTTTCATTGAGCGATTGATGACAACAACTACGCCTGACCCTGCTTCTCCGATAATCCGCATGGCGCCCTGAAGGAGGCCGTTACGATTGCTCGTGCGTGAAAAGGTGTCCTCGAATAGTGACAGTGTATGCATCCGGACGAGAGTTGGTTTCTCCGGGTTCACCCGCCCTTTAACCAGGGCGATCGTTTCGTTCATGGTCGCCTTGTTGAAGAAACTGATCGCAGTCCATTCGCCGCCCCACTCACTGGTGAAGCGTGCTTCGGCGCGCTTCTCGACGAGGTGATCGTGCTTGCGGCGATAGGCGATCAGGTCGCGGATCGTCCCGATCTTCATGTCATGCTGGCGGGCGAACTCGACCAGGTCGTCAAGCCGCGCCATCGAACCGTCGTCGCGCATGATTTCACAGATGACGCCAGAAGGGTTGAGACCGGCAAGCCGTGAAATGTCGACCGCAGCCTCGGTATGACCCGCGCGCACCAGAACGCCGCCTTCGCGAGCGACGAGCGGGAACACATGGCCGGGTGTGACGATATCGTCGGCGCCCTTCGATGCGTCGATCGCGACCGAGACGGTGCGTGCGCGATCGGCGGCGGAAATGCCCGTGGTCACGCCCTCGCGCGCCTCGATCGAGGTGGTGAATGCGGTGCCCAGCTTTTCGCGATTATTGCGGCTCATGGGTTCGAGCCCGAGCGCGTCGGCACGCTGCTTGGTCAATGACAGGCAAATCAGCCCGCGGCCGTGCTTGGCCATGAAATTGATTGCCGCCGGAGTGCACATCTGCCCGGGTATGATCAGGTCGCCTTCGTTCTCTCGGTCCTCGTCATCGACCAGGATATACATGCGACCATTGCGCGCTTCGTCGATGATCTCCTCGATCCCGACCAGCACCGGGCTGCCGTCTGTGGCAGCAAGAAAGCGCTCCAGCTTGCCGAGCGTGTCGGCGGTGGGGTTCCACCCTTCCTCTGTGCAATCGCGCAAGGTGTTGGCATGCAGGCCCGCCGCCCGCGCCAGCCCTGCGCGGGTGAGGTGGCCGCTTTCGATGACGCGGCGTACGCGTGTGATTGTCGAGTCCATTCGGGCCAAATATTCACATCACAATGTGTTTGCAAGTGCGGGCAACATTGAAATGGTGAAATCGCTGCTCATACTTCAGCTATGTACCGCACATCGCGGCGATATCGGTGAATGTTGGCGGGTGCTAAGGCGGGGTTCGATGATCTAGCAGGTGCGCGGGCCAGCTCGGACCGCGACCCAGCGGCAGGTAGAGCGCAATTTCCCGCTCGAGTATTTCTGCTCGGCCTGTGGCAGAGGGGTAGGTCCAACTGCGCAGGATTCCGCGGTCGATCTTGCGCCCCTCTTCAGAACGCCAGAATTGCGGCGCGATCTGCGGATCGTAACCGGCATTGGCAAGCAGATGGACAGACATGCGATCCGCTTCGACCTCCACTTCGCGGTTGAGGCGCTGATTGCGGCCAAACTGACCTGCCAGCCCCTTGCTGACGCCTTCCGCCTCCAGCCTGATGCGATGGAGTAGAACGACGTGGGCTAGTTCATGCGCGAAGACGCTCGCCAACTGCTCGTCGGTCAGTTCGTGAGCCAGATCATAGCCGATCTGGATTACCTTGCCGTCCGAGCGGGCAATCCTGTTCCCGCCGGTCACAATTTCTACCATGACTCGGCAGGCGGGCCTGGCAGGCAGAATTATCACTTCCTCGGCACCGTCCCGACGGATGGTGAGCGGGATTTGTGCACCATTTTGGCTGGCCAGCGCGGCAAAGACGGCATCGCGGCGGGGCGTACCGTTCTGTGCGGACAGTAAGTCCAACGCGATATCGCCAATTGCCAGAAGGGCATCGTCAGGCGAAAGTCCGGCACTTTCTGCTGCCGATCCCGAAACGACTGCGGAAATGGCGACCGGACCGTCGGCAAACCAGCGCTCAGGCGGGTTCGCATATTGATCCGCGCCATGCAGTGAGATGTCGGCGAGCGGCATGTTTATCTGACACAGCCGCGCATTTGCCTGCATCATCGGGGCTGCAATGCCGAGCAGACGCGTATCCGCTGTCCGCAGGCGGGCATAGGCATCGTCATCCTGCGCTGCTGCGAGCGGGGAAGAGAGCATAGCCAGCGGCGATAACAATGCCGCCAGCATTCTCGTGGAGATTCGCGCCATGCCGCAGCCATGTGCGCGCCCAGCGTGGTGCGATCAAGCCATCGCATGCGCTTCAATCCTGTAAAACCACTGCATTTCTCGCGCCACCGCTTTGCATCGCGTCAGTTTGCGCTAGGAGGCTGGACGCATGGTTGCCGGACTGACCGGGCATTCAGGGGATATCGATGCGCATTCTGGTTACCGGGGTTGCTGGATTTATCGGGGCTGCGGTTGCTGACGCGCTGATGGGTCGTGGTGAGCAGGTGCTCGGCCTTGACGACCTCAACGATTATTATCAGGTCTCTTTGAAAGAAGCGCGGCTCGCACGGTTAACCGAACGGCATGACGCCAAGTTTGTCTTTCGCAAGGTCGATTTTGCCGATCGCCTGGCGCTCGACCGCGTGCTGGATGGCGAAAAGTTTGAACGCATAATCCATCTCGGCGCGCAGGCGGGCGTGCGCTATTCGCTCGAGAACCCGCATGCCTATGCCAGTGCCAATCTTGTGGGTCATCTCAACCTGCTTGAAGTCGCGCGCGGCCGGGGCACGGGGCATCTGGTCTATGCGAGTTCCAGCTCGGTCTATGGTGGAAGCGCCAAGGTCCCGTTCAGTGTGGAGGACCGGGTCGATCACCCTGTATCGCTCTATGCTGCAACCAAGCGGGCCGACGAGCTGATCAGCGAAAGCTACGCGAGTCTCTACCGTATCCCGCAGACGGGACTTCGGTTCTTCACTGTCTATGGGCCATGGGGCCGTCCGGACATGATGATGTGGATCTTCACCTCGAAAATCCTCGCTGGCGAGCCGATCCCGGTGTTCAATGACGGAAATATGGAGCGCGACTTCACTTTTATCGACGATGTCGTGGCGGGAGTATTGGCCGCGCTTGACCGTATTCCTGCCGATGATCAGACGGTTAAGCCGGGCGGCAGCACCGCTCCGCATGCGATCTACAATCTCGGCAATCATCGCAGCGAGCGGCTGCTCGACGTCGTCCGCCTGCTCGAGAACGCCTGTGGTAAAGAGGCGAAGCTGAACATGTTGCCGATGCAGGCGGGCGATGTGCCGCGAACCTATGCCGATATCGCTGTCAGTCAGAGCGATCTGGGCTTCAGCCCGCGCGTCACCGTCGAGGAGGGCGTACCTGCCTTCGTGGACTGGTACCGGACCTATCACGGGGTATGACGCGGTCTGCGTTGGCCATGTTGTCTTAGGGGTAGGGCGACGGCCTAGGGCGTAAACTCATAAACTGACTTGCGTGATCTGGAACGGATTGATTCAAGGCTTTTAAAGGAGCCTTGGATGACCCGTCG
>DDNW01000154.1:7417-7592 GCA_002341345.1 Erythrobacter sp. UBA2510 | reverse complement strand
CGGACGCACCGGGTTCTCCATGGGTTACGAAGACCTGCTGCGGGGAGGACCGGAAACCTTCAAGCCATCGCAGCAGCTCGTCCTGGTCGGCATGGGCCGAGAGCATGTCGAGCTGTGCCACCTCGGCGCGAACGGGGATATAGCTGCCGTGGATTTTCAGTTCAGTCGCGCCATC
>DDNW01000154.1:6966-7154 GCA_002341345.1 Erythrobacter sp. UBA2510 | reverse complement strand
GCCAAAATGATCGTGTTGCGGTGACTGGGGGCATAGTGCTTGAGGTGGTGGAGAATCCGCCCGCCGGTTGCCATGCCGCTCGCTGAAATGATGATCTTCGGCATGGCGCTGCGATTGAGCTGCTTCGAATCTTCGGCTTCGCGAACATATTCGGCACTTCCGCATGCATCGCGGCATTGCTTTTCGGT
>DDNW01000154.1:820-6857 GCA_002341345.1 Erythrobacter sp. UBA2510 | reverse complement strand
ATGGGGCTGTCGAGATAGATGGGGATTTGCGGCAGGCGGCCTTGCTGCCGCAACTGACCGAGATGGTAGAGGAGCGTCTGGGCGCGCCCGATCGCGAAGGAAGGAATGATGACCGACCCGCCGCGCCGGACCGTTCTTCCGACAACGTCTTCGAGTACACTTTCAGGATCGGCCTCGCCATGATGGCGATTGCCGTATGTGGACTCGGTGACGATGTAATCAGCCTCGGGAACTGCCACAGGATCGACCATCGTCGCACTGCCATAGCGGCCGATGTCACCCGAGAAGACAATCTTCATATCGCCGCACTGCAGCTCGATACTTGATGCGCCGAGAATATGGCCCATCGGCCGGAAGATCGCCTTGCAATCGCGCGTAACTTCGACCAGCTGCTGGAAGGGCACAGGCCGAAATGACTTCAACGCGGCTTTCGCATCGGCCTGGGTGTATAGGGGCCGAGGCGACTTGTGCTTGCTGTACCCTTTCCTTTTTGCATAGCGGGCGTCGGCCTCCATCAAATAACCGCTGTCGGGAAGCAGCAATTCGCACAATTTGAGCGTTGCGTGCGTGCTCAGCACTCGCCCCTTGAACCCGTCGCGGATCAGGGCTGGAACGTAGCCCGAATGATCAAGGTGAGCATGTGTGAGGAGGACCGCATCGATTGACGCCGGATCGACCGGAAACGGCTTCCAGTTGCGCTCACGAAGCTGTTTGAAACCCTGAAAAAGACCGCAATCAATAAGGATCCTGTGATCAGGCGTCTGCAGAAGATATTTCGATCCGGTGACCGTTCCAGCTGCTCCTAGAAAATTTAGCTTGTAGCTCACCAGACGTGTTCCCCGCCATTAGGATAGATTCGTAACCCCCAACAGACGGGAGCACGTGGCGGGAATTACAGTTTATCCTTTCGAACTTACCGGAACCCGCTGTCAGGAGCATCCGGCATGGGAAGGATCGGCGAAAAGCCGCCACCCGGGGTTCGCATATTTGTCGCCTGGCCCTGGTAGAGCCGTGCCGCGCGCAACAGTATTTCTCCGCCATAGGTATAAAGCCGGACATCCACTTTGAGCTCGGCGGTATCGTTCTCAAGACGGACCTTGCGCGTGCTCGGGGGCGTAAATCGCTGCGCGACATAGCCGCCCTCGGCGATCTCGGACCAGACCCTTCTCGTCAGCTTCGCTCCGCGATAGGCCGCCTTGCTGCCATATCCGCGGGCAGGTTTGAAAAACCAGTCTCGCCGTTCGGACCAGAATTGCTCGGCGTTCTTACGGTCGACGATAGCCGTTTTCGGCACCGCGGCGAGGATCACCTTCGTCTCGCGTTCGCTCAAACCGCACGAGGCCAGCCAATCCGGATCGGACAGCAGGCAGAGGTTCCGCTTGTCGGCATAGAGCGCATGGATATGCGGATTTGGCGAGAGCACCACGCGGTCATTCAGATAGGCTTCCCGCAGGGTCCTGCTCTCCGGCCGATCGAGGGAGAAATCGACCAGGCGATTATAAACAAGATCGATTTTCCTGGCCTCGAAGAGTAATCCGGCGGGGGAGAGCTTGAGGTCGTCGGGCCCGGCGATCACCACCTCATATCCGTGCTCCTGCAATAGGGTCCTTGCTGCGAGAAATTCGGGAAAGAGCGGCTGTTCTTCAGGCTCATCATCGACGATCGCTATGCATTCGAGCTCACCGGCACGATCCTGTGCATGCCACTCCTCCTCGAACATCCGGGCAATCCTTGTCCGGAATGTGTCCTGTGAGATGCCCGCGACCAGAGCCGGTCGTGTTTCCCGGCAGCACTGGGTTTGCGCATCGGCAAGCAGGGCGTTGAGAAAAGCGCCGCCGGCATTGGTGTTGATCTCGATGAGCCGAGGGCCGTTGGCGGTAAGATGGAAATCGTAGCCCATAAGACCCCCTTTGGGGCCGAAATCTCGGGCGGCTGACGAAGGCGCCCAGCTCATGACAACCGAGCGGAAGGCAGGGGTTTTGGCGACGGTCTCGATGGCCGCGACAACCTCCGTCATGGCCGAAAGGGTAGCTGGATCGATGAAGACCGGGGCAGCGGCAAAGAGGGTCGATTGCGATGCAAGAAGGGTGTCGCCGGCTCCGTTCACGCCGAGTTCCGCATCGAGGAGGGCCGCCAAACGCTGCCGGTCGAGCGTAACGCACATGCACTCGGCGTTGGCCCAGTCCGCCGCCTTCCCTTCGGCCTGTTCTGCAGCACAGCTGCCGGTTTTTTCATCGCATGGCATCATTCGGTTCCGTCAATAATGGGCAGATAAAGCACTTTGCCCAGTGAGGAGTTGCGCTTTTTCGCTGTCTCGGCGAGACTCGGATATGCCGAAAATCCCATCGCCAGACCAGCTTGCCACGCATGAAGTGTTCAACCAGCCTCCACCACTTGTGGATTTCAACGCCTTCGAGCTCGACGTTCCCTTGCAGAGCGCACTCGAACGAAACGGGGCGGCTGCGCACCGCGACCAGCTTGCTGTATTTGGCAAACGCGTCGGCAGTTTCGAGGCGCTCGAATGGGGGCGCCTTGCCAACGAAAACCCGCCAAAGCTGAAAACCTTCGACCGCTTCGGCCACCGGATCGACGAAGTCGAGTTTCATCCCGCCTACCACCAACTGATGCGCCTCGGCCTTGAAGGCGGCGTGTCGGGGGCGGCCTGGAACACCGAGCATGCGGGTCATATGCTGCACGCTTCGCTCCTCTACCTCATGACCCAGGCCGACGCGGGCGCGGTCTGCCCGATGTCGATGACTTACGCGGTCGTTCCCGCGCTCCGCGCCGAACCAGCCGTAGCCGCAGAATGGGAGCCGCGCGTTACCATCGGCCAGTATGACCCGCGGTTTATCCCGGCTGCTGAGAAGACTGGCGCGACAATGGGCATGGCGATGACCGAGAAGCAGGGCGGTAGCGACGTTCGCGCGAATACTACACGCGCGCATGCGCTCGGCACAGGGGAATATGAGCTGATCGGCCACAAGTGGTTCTGTTCCGCCCCGATGTCCGACGCCTTTCTGACCCTCGCCTACGCAGAAGGCGGTCTGACCTGCTTTCTCGTGCCGCGCTGGCGCCCCGACGGGACCCGCAATGCCATTCACATCATGCGGCTCAAAGACAAGCTCGGCGACCGCTCCAACGCCTCGTCCGAGATCGAATATCACGGCGCCTGGGCCCAGCGTGTCGGGGAAGAAGGTAGGGGCATACGGACCATCATCGATATGGTGCAGGGTACACGGCTCGACTGCATTGCAGGGTCCGCCGCGGGAATGCGTGCAGCTCTTACGCAAGCCGCATGGCATACGCGGCACCGCACGGCCTTCCAGCGCCAATTGGCCGACCAGCCCGCCATGCGCGGTGTTCTCGCCGACCTCGCGCTCGAGGTCGAGGCCGCGACGGCGCTGATGATCCGCATCGCCTCGGCGTTCGACGCTGCGCAGGCCGGCGACGAACGCGAAGCGGCCTTTGCGCGCCTCGCGACACCGATCGCAAAATATTGGGTCTGCAAACGTCAACCCGGCTTCGTCTACGAAGCGCTTGAGTGTCTTGGCGGCGCCGGCTTTGTGGAAGAGGGGCCCATGCCGCGCCTTTTTCGGCAGAGCCCTCTGAATGCGATCTGGGAGGGGTCGGGTAACGTGATCGCGCTCGATGCCCTCCGCGCGCTCACGCGCGAACCGCAAGCGTGGGAAGCCCTGCGCGCGGAGCTTGGCCGGGCGCAGGGCGCGCATCCGCTGCTCGATGCGGCCATCGATCGCCTCGACGGCATTCGTGTCAATGGTGTCCCCGCGGAATCCGAAGCGCGCGCCTTCGTCGAGACGGTCGCGCTGTCGCTCGAGGCAGTCTGCCTCCGCGATGCACCATCTGCCGTTCTCGCCGGGTTCTGCGTGACGCGGCTCGACCCCGACAACCGTGCGTTTCTTTATGGCGGAGCGAATGCTTCGCTTGACACCGACCGGCTGTTGGCCCGTGCCCTGCCGAGCGAATGAGGCGTCGGACGCTCTTGCAGTGAAGGACACTTGGACGGCATCAAGGCCTGACACTCAGGCACTCGCCTGACCGGTAACAGGCGGTGTGGGGGCCTCTTCGGCAAAATTTTCAGGCTTATAGCTGTCTAGGCGGGTGCGTTTGAGCAGCAGGGCATTGACCGCGACAAGGACGGAACTGCCGGACATCGCGATTGCTGCGACAGCGGGACTGATAATGAACGGATAGAAGACACCGGCGGCGGCGGGAAAGGCGATGACGTTGTAGGCGACCGCCCAGAACAGGTTCTGATGCATCTTTCGCAGCGTCGCACGCGACAGCTCCACCGCGCCCACAACATCGTAGGGATCACTTCGCATCAGCACGACGTCTGCGCTTTCCATGGCCACATCGGTACCGGCCCCGATCGCAAAGCCCACATCGGCCTGGGTCAGGGCAGGCGCATCATTGATGCCATCCCCGACCATTCCGACTCTTTTTCCTTGCGCCTGAAGCTCTTTCACCTTGTCGGCCTTCTGGCCGGGAAGCACATCGGCGAGCACGATGTCGATACCCAGTTCCTCGGCCACGCGCCGCGCGGTACCCTCATTGTCGCCGGTGAGCATGGCGACCTCGACGCCCTTGTCATGTAGCCGGGCAATCGCGGCCTTGGCCGTCGGACGCGGCGCATCGGCGATCGCGATCAGGCCTACAAGAATCCCCTGGTGAGCGACATGGACGACCGTGCGGCCCGCTCCCTTGAGTTCCTCGGCCTTGTCAGCCAGCCCTCCCAGTGAGATTGATTCTTCGTCCATCAGCCGGCGGTTGCCGAGGAAAACGGTATCGCCGTTGACCTCCGCCTGCGCCCCTCTCCCGTCGCGGTTGAGAAAATCGCGCGCTTCGGGGATCTTCAGTCCTTCGGCCTTGTCAAGGATCGCAAGGGCGAGCGGATGCTCCGATCCCTTTTCGACCGCAGCGGCCAGTAGCAACACTTGTTCGGGCATGCGGCCCTCGGCGGCCACGATATCCACGACGCGCGGTTCGCCCATCGTCAAGGTGCCGGTCTTGTCGAAGATAACGACATTGAGCTTTGTGGCGTCTTCCAGCGCCGACGCGTTCTTGAACAGAATGCCGCGACTTGCGCCGAGCCCGGTGCCGACCATGACCGCCATCGGTGTGGCCAGTCCGAGCGCATCGGGGCAGGCGATCACGAAGACCGTGATTGTCAGGGTCACGGCAAACAGCAATGTTTCACCGATCCACCAGAACCAGACAGCAAACGTTCCGAGGCCAATGACGATCGCGATCAGAACAAGCCATTGCGACGCGCGGTCGGCGAGCAATTGCGCGGGCGCCTTGGAATTCTGCGCCTCCTGCACGAGCTTCACGATTTGCGCGAGCGCCGTGTCAGCGCCGACCTTGGTCGCCCGGTAGCGGAAACTGCCGCTCTTGTTGATGGTCGCTCCGATGACCTCGTCACCGGGTCCTTTTGCGACCGGCATGGATTCACCGGTCAGCATCGATTCATCGACCTGGGAGCTGCCTTCCAATACCTCCCCGTCTACGGGGATCTTGTTGCCCGGGCGGATGAGCACGGTGTCGCCTTCAAGGACGTCGGCCGTTGGGATTTCCTGCTCCTCGCCATCGCGCAGAACGACCGCCATTGGCGGGGCCAGGTCGAGCAGAGCCCGGATCGCCGCCGACGCGCCCGCGCGCGCGCGCATTTCCAGCCAGTGCCCGAGGAGGATGAACACGAGCAGGATGGCGACGGCCTCATAGAATTGCACGCCGGGAAAGAAAAATGTCGATCCGACGCTGAAGAGATAGCCGGTGCCGACCGAAAGCACGACAAGCACGGCCATATTGAGAATGCCATTGCGAAGGGCGCGCCATGCAGCGACCACAAATGGCCAGACCGGATAGAGCACGGCCGCGCTCGCCAGGCCGAACAGAAAAAGCTCAAGATTCATGCCGAACGGCGGGGCCGGAGGAGTGAAAAACCCGCCCATCGGGGAGTAGATGAAAATCGGGATCGTGAAGATGAAGGCAATCCAGAAACGGTTGCGCATGTCGC
>DDNW01000154.1:391-683 GCA_002341345.1 Erythrobacter sp. UBA2510 | reverse complement strand
CAGAAACGGTTGCGCATGTCGCGTACCATCTCCTGCATGTCCATGCCTGCCCCGTGGCCCATTTCCTGGGCCATTTCGTCCTTCGCCCCGCCTTGGCGGTGGTCGTGGTGAACTGCCTGTTCTCCCCTGCTGTCCGCACCGCGCCCCGGTCCCGTGCCGGATTCCGAAAGATTTGCTTCCGCCGGTTTACAGACATGCTTCGGCATGATGCCGCCACGGCAGCGGAAACCGCAGCTTTTGATCAGGCTCTGAAGCCGCGTCCCATCGGTCTGCGCAGGGTCGTATTCCACGG
>DDNW01000154.1:0-250 GCA_002341345.1 Erythrobacter sp. UBA2510 | reverse complement strand
GGGTCGTATTCCACGGTCACGCTGCCCCCCGCGGGGTTTGCAGTGGCTCGGCTTACGCCGGCTTCATGCCGCAGCTGCTTCTCCACGCCGAGGTGATCGAGTTCTTCAAAGAGATTTCCGACTTCTAAAGTGAGTGTTGCCAAAGCGAATTCCCTCTAGGCTGAACCATAGTGCTTCTGGATCAAGACGGTAATGAGCGCTGGCTCTTACAGTTGCTTGCCTGCCACCCTAGGGCGTAAACTCATAAACT
>DDNW01000062.1:3892-4380 GCA_002341345.1 Erythrobacter sp. UBA2510 | reverse complement strand
GATGAGTTCTGCCCATTGGCAGGACTGGCGTTTGGCGCGCCTGTTCCGCCGGTTGCCGCGAAAGCGGCACGCGCGCCTGCCTGGTGACTTGTTTCAGGAGACCCGAAGACGCGGCTTGCAAAGCCGCGCGCACCGGACGCCGCGGCCCGTGCCCCGGCGCCGGCAACCCCGCTCATGCCGGCCATGGCCGCGCCGACACCAGTCTTGCCGGAGGCTGCCGCATTCATCTGGTAGGCCGTGCGCGCCCCGCCCGTCATCGAGGCGGCGGCGCCGACCGCACTGCGCGCGCCACCGGCGGCTGCCCCCACGGCCGATTTGGCGAGGCTGCCACCCGCGACGGTTCCGGCGGCAACGCCAGCGGCTGAGCCGATCGCCGCGCCTGCGCCGAGCTGCGGTGCCCCGGAGACAAGGCCTGTGGCGATGCCGGGTCCGAACAGGCCGAGGGCCAGAAGCGAGAGGGATCCGAGGATGACGGAGGCAGCCTGTTC
>DDNW01000062.1:2248-3639 GCA_002341345.1 Erythrobacter sp. UBA2510 | reverse complement strand
CCGACAATGATCGCCAGCACCATGAGCTTGATGCCCGACGCGATGACATTGCCGAGGACTTTCTCGGCGAGGAACGACGTCTTGTTCCAGAGCGCAAAGGGTATCAGCACGAACCCGGCCAGTGTCGTCAGCTTGAATTCGATGATGGTGACGAAGAGCTGGATGGCGAGGAAGAAGAACGCAAGGAGCGTGATGATCCAGGCGAGGAACAGGACAGCGATGATGACGATGTTCTGGAAGAAGGCGATCGGGCCCGTGAGCTTCTCGATTTCGTCGAGCAGGGGCAGGGCCGCATCAAATCCGGTTGCGGCCACGAAACCGGGTTTCATGATATCGTCAGCGGTGATCGTGCCGCCGGTGGCATTGAGGCCGAGCTGCGCAAAGCTCATGAACACGACGTCCGACAGGAGCGCGAAATTGCCGAGGATCAGCGCGAAGGCGCCGACATAGAGGACCTTCTTCAGGAACCTGCCGACAATGTCGGTATCGGGGCCCATGGCCCAGAAAAGTCCGGCGAGCGTGATGTCAATTGCGATGAGGGCGCTTGTCAGGAAAGCGACATCCGGCTGCAGGAGACCGAACCCGCTATCGATGTAAGCGGAGAAGGTCGCAACAAACTGGTCGATGACGCTCAGGTCTTCCATGGCCCTAATCCCGCCTGTAGGCGACGCCGTCGCCGCGGAAGCGTTTGTGACGAATGCGGGCCTGTTCCTCGATGGCCGCCCGGCGGGATTCTTCGAGCGCCACCATCCGGTATTGCGCGGCCATCAATTGCTGCATCTGCATCTGTTGTTCGACGGAAAGTGCGACAAGCTGGTTACCCGCCTGGGCGACTGACAGGTTGCCGGTTGCCGCCTGGCTCTCGCGGGCAAGGTCGCTCAGCGTCTCGCGGGAGTCTGCAATCGAGGTCACGATTCCCGACTGGACCTGGATCGAAGCCCGGAACGCGTCCCGGCTGATCCGCCACTGATCAGCAGCTTCAACCACGATCTCCTCATTGGAGAGGTCTTCATAGGAGTCGGGGAAGGCCTCTTCGTATTGGCGTTCGGACTCTTCGACTTCGTAAGTGACCTCGCCCGCTTCGCGCATCAGCGTGTCGATCCGCTCGAGCACGCGTTTGAGGTGTTCGATTGAGGCATAGTCGAGCCGTTTCAGGTCCTCGGCCTGGTTCACCAGCATCTGCGCCTCATGCTGGAGTTGCTGGATCTGGTTGTTGATCTGTTCGAGCGTATTGGTGGCCGTCACGACATTCTGAACGAGGTTCGTCGGGTCGATCACGACATCGCCGACGCCCAGAAGGGCGTTTGCCGGTGGTGCAATCAGGCTGAGCGAGGACACTGACCCAAGAAGAATGGCGATCATTCGGCGGCGCATGGCACGTCTCCTTCTGT
>DDNW01000062.1:320-2143 GCA_002341345.1 Erythrobacter sp. UBA2510 | reverse complement strand
GCAAGCCAGGCCGGCGCGAACCCGTCCGGGCCTGAAGCACTAAGAATCTCGGAGATCAGATTCTGATCAGCCTTCGATCCGGCGGCGCAGAAGGCGAGCGCAACCGGCCCCAGATCGAGGTCGAACAGGCGGTTTCCATCCGGACACTGAACATAGTAGTCGCGCTTCGGGGTCGCCCGCGCGATCAGTTCGACCTGACGGGCATTGAGTCCGAACGCTTCATACGCTGCGCGCTGCGAGGGCTCCTCGGCGCGCGCATTGGCCAGGAAGATGCGGGTCGGTGCGCTCTCGATGAGGCTTGGCGCGATCGCGCTTGCCGAAATGTCCGACAGGCTCTGCGTCGCGAACACGACGGACACGTTCTTCTTGCGGAGTGTCTTCAGCCAGTCGCGAAGGCGCCCCGCAAACATCGGATGGTCGAGGAACAGCCAGGCCTCGTCGAGGATCAGCATTGTCGGCCGCCCGTCGAACCGGGCTTCGAGCTTCGTGAAGAGATGCGCCAGAACCGGCGCTGCCAGACGCTTGTCCTGCATCAGCGCGTCCATTTCGAAGCAGAGGACATCCCCTGATGCCAAACTGTCCTCATCGGCATCGAGCAGGGCACCATAGGGACCGGCCAGCGTATAGGGTTCCAGCGCCTGCCGAAGCTCTGATGACTGCACCAGCGCTGTAAGACCCGTCAGAGTGCGTTGCGCCACCGGTGCCGCGCCAAGGCTCTGCAGAGCCGTCCAAACGGCCTGCTTCACTTCGGGCGTCACAGCGACGTTTTCTTGAGCAATCAGACCCAACACCCAAGCCTGTGCTTCGGCGATCCCGGCTTCGCTATCAATGTCCCGCAAGGGCTGGAACGCAAGGTCGCCGTCGAGGCCGAGGTCGTACCAGGTACCGCCAAGGGCAAGCGTCGCGCAGCGCGCCGAGCCACCCTTGTCGAAGATGAAGACCTGCGCCCGCTCGTAGCGGCGGAACTGCAAGGCGAGGAGCGATAGCAACACCGACTTGCCGGCCCCAGTCGGTCCGACCACCATCATGTGCCCGACATCGCCCTGATGGGTCACCAGCCGGAACGGGGTCGAACTTGCCGAGCGGGCCATCAGGAGCGGCGGGCCGTCCAGGTGCGTGTTGCGCTCCGGCCCTGCCCAGAGTGCCGACAGGGGCGCCATATGGGCAAGATTGATCGTATTGAGCAATGGTTGGCGGACATTGGCATAGGCTTCGCCTGGAAGCGTGCCGAGCCAGGCTTCGACTGCATTGACGCTTTCCGAGACGCAGGTGAATCCACGCCCCCGGATCACGCGCTCAACGGCGCGGATCTGGTCTTCGGCGATCGCGGCATCCGCATGCCGGACCACAATCGCCGTCGTGCAGTATCCGAAGGCGACATGACCTGCGCCAAGGGCTTGCAGCGCTTCATCGGCATCGGCGGCCTGGTTGTCGGCGTCTGAGTTGAGGAGCGTCGCAGGCTCATTGGTGAGGATTTCGCGGACGTAAGAGGTGAGCGACCGGCGCTTCGCAAACCAGTTGCGCATATAGACACCCAGCGTCTTCTCGGCGTCCGGCTTGTCGAGCGGCAGGAACCTTGTCACCCAGCGATAGGCAAAGCCGAGCTGGTCGAGCTCCGAGAGCAGTCCAGGCTCGCCCGTCGCCGGGAACCCGTTGATCGTGAGCACTTTTAGCGTCTCGTCGCCTAAGAGGGGTGAAAGACCACCGGTCAGGGAGGTGTCGACCAGGAGCGCATCGAGGCACATCGGCAGCGACGGTGCCTTCACCGTCTGCCGCGTCACCGAGATGCAGGCATGAAGGTAGGTCAGCGTCTCATCATCATC